>NZ_JBEXYU010000009.1:0-305420 GCF_040631115.1 Nonomuraea sp. NPDC005692
GCCCAGCCCCCCCCCCCCCGCCCACCCCCCCCCCCCCCCCCCCCCCCACCCCCCCCCCCCGCGGGCGGGGGCGCCCCCCCCCCCCCGGGCGCGGGCCCGGGGCGGCGAGGGGGCGGATCAGCGGGTGAACCAGCGGTACATGGGCGAGTCCTTGTCCCACTTGCCGGGACGGCCGTGCTCGTCCTTGGTGACGAAGACGCTGGGCTCGGAGGCGGTGACGCCGCCGCCCGCGGAACGGGCCGTGACGAACCAGGCGTAGGCCGTGTCGTCCTTGAGGTGCTTCCACGTCACCGAGGCGACCTGGCCCGAGGCGGCGGCGCTCCTGCCGATGATCTTCGTCGGCTTGTAGAGCGCCAGGGAGTCGGTCCTGAAGCTCGTCGTCCGCGTGGTGAGGTCGACGGGCAGGACCATGTTGTCCTCGCGCCCGTCGTAGCGGCGCAGCGGGTCGAACTCGCCGGCGCCGAAGTCGCCGAGCAGCGGGGAGTAGGTGTCCACGCTCAGCTCGGCCCGCTTGACGTCGAACTGCAGCAGCCGGAAGTAGCTGGCCCCGAACTGGAGCTGGTCCTCCGGCTGGTAGCCGCCGATCTCGGTGAGCCCGAGCCGGTCGGCCGAGACCGTGTAGAACTGGTAGTCGGCCAGCAGCTCGACCACGCCGTTGCCGACCTGGCCGACCTTCGGCTTCACGTTGGTGCCCACGCCGTGCTCGTGACCGGCCAGGATGAGGAAGACGTTCGGGTTCTTCTCGACCACCGTCTTGTAGAGCATCGAGCCGTCGGGGGCGGAGAAGGCGGCGCCGCGGCCGTCGGCGTTGCCGCTCGGCACGAGGTAGTCGTGCGAGAGCAGGATGCCGTTGCGGCCGGGGAACTTCTTGAAGACCGAGTCGGCCCACTCGGCCTCCTCCCTGGTCACGCCGTACGACAGGCCGACGACCACGAAGTCCAGGCCGCCCGCGGAGAACAGGTCGTAGTGGTTCTGGTTGTCGTCCTCCTTCCACGGGCCGCCGTACTTGGCGTGCCGCCAGCCCTGGGAGGCGTCCTGGTAGCGGGACGGGCCGTAGTACTTGTTGTAGATCGCCTCGGGGCCGTTCTCGGTGCCCGACTGGTTGTCGTGGTTGCCGGCGATGACGCCGTTCGGGATGTTCGCCTGGTCGAGCACGCGCTGCTGCTTCGACGACACCTCGAACTCGCCGACGACCTCGCGCTGCATGGCCTCGTCGGCGGGCTTGCGGATGTTGTTCTCGATGATGTCGCCGGTGTGGGCGACGTAGGAGATCTTGCGCTGGTCCTTGTTGGCGGTGATCCAGTTGACGATGCCGGCGTAGGCCGACTCCCACACCGCGCGCTCCTGCGCGGTCTCCTGCTCCACCGCGCCCTCGGAGATGTACTGGGTGTCGGTGAAGTGCACGATCGAGAAGTCGTACGTGGCGGGGTCGGCGAAGCCGTTCGGGTCGCCGGGGTCGATGTCGTCGGCGAACGGGTCCTCGCCGGTCACCATGACGTGCACCTGCTGCCGGTCCACGTACTCGGGGCCGACGACGGCGGTCAGGACGGTCCTGCCGTCGGCCCCGCCGCGGGCGCTGGTCAGCAGGTCCCACGCCTTGGCCTCGGTGTTCCAGGCCCGCAGCGAGGCCAGGCGCTCGGGGTCGACGACGCCCTCCCAGCGCAGCACGGGCGCGTCCACGTGGCCCTGCACCTTGACGTCGAACCGCTGGTAGACGAGGTCGCGGCCGGCGGGGGCGTCGAGCGTCCGGCCGTCGCCGGGTTCCAGCCCGTCGGCCCTGATCCGCTGCTCGCCCGGCACCTTCAGCGTCGTGGGCAGTGTCGTGGCCGTGCCCTGGTACGCCTGGTCCGGGGTGAGAATTCTGGCCTCGGAGAAGGTGGCCGTCACCTGGCCGCCGCCGGGCTCGCCGACCTTGGCCGACAGCGTGACGGGGTCGGTGACGTCGGCCGTCCCCGAGGCCGGGGTGAGCTCGGCGGGGGCGTCCGGGATGCCGGCCGACTCGAAGACGATCTCCCGGGCCGCGGTGTTGCCGAGCCCGTCGGCGCCGGTGACCGACAGCGTGTGCCGGCCCGCCTTCAGCCCGGGGCCGATCCGGGCGCCCAGCTCCACGGCCTGGCCGTCGAGCTTGACGTCCGGCCCGGACACGACGCCGGAGGCGTCTTCGAGTTTGACGTCCAGGACGACCGTCGCGGTGATCCTCTCGTCCGCGGCGGGGACGCTCCTCGCGACCTTCGGCGCGGAGTTGTCGGTGATCAGGACGCGGTCGGCGGTCTGGCCGGAGGTGGACCTGGCCGCCAGGGTGTGCCGGCCGTCCTTGATCGCGGTGGTGTCGAGGTCGGCGCGCAGGCCGCGAGCCGGGGCGTCCACCAGGAACTCCAGGTCGATCTCGGTCAGCGGGTTCGCCGTGTCGCCGCAGTTGCCGTCACCCATGCCGTAGGACGGCTTGATCATCTGACCGGCGGCGGTGCCCTGCGCCGGGGTGAGGACGATGTTCGAGATCGCGAAGTCGTCCCGGTTGGCGCCGCAGGACGTGGGGTACGTGCCGGCCACGAAGTCGATCGTGTTCCAGCCGGGCACGAGGTACTCGTTCGGGATCGGCAGGTCCACCCGGCGGCTCACGAAGTCGCCGTCGAGCACCACCTTCTGGCCGTTGACCAGCACGAAGTTCTGGTAGCGGGCCTCGATCGAGTTGCTGCCCACGGTGAAGCCGAGCATCGCCTGGCCCGCGCCGAGCGTCTCGGTGACGTGCACGGCGGGGGCGTCGATCGTGTAGCGCAGCTCGGCCTCGCGCGGGAGGGCCTGGTCGCTGCCGCAGTCGCCGTCGCCCAGCGCGTACGAGGGCTTGACGTCCTTCCCGGTCACCGTGGCGCCGTCGAGGGTCAGGGCGAGGCCGGCGATCGTGAAGTCGTCGCGGTTGACGCCGCAGGAGTCCTTGTAGTCGCCGGTGACGACCTTGATCGTGTTCTCGCCCGGCGTCAGGAACCTGGCCGGGACGGCCACGGTCACGCGCCGGCTCGCCCAGGTGCCGCCCAGGTCGATGCGCTTGCCGTTGACCAGCAGGAAGTCGTCGTACTTGTCGTCGATCGAGTCCGCGCCCACGTCGAAGGCGAGCATGGCGGCGCCGTTGCCGAGCGTGGCCCTGGTGACCGGCTTGCCGCCGTCCACGGTCAGCGACTCGACGCCGCCCGCGCCGGCCGCCGGGACGGTCGCGTACACCGTCTTGGTGCCGGCCACGAGGGTGCCGTCGGTGGGCAGCAGCCGCGGCGCGCCGGCCGGGGCGTTGTTCACCGTCACGGTGTTCCGGACGGTCGCGCCCGCCGCGGTGGCGGCGCTGAGTACGTGCTCGCCGTTGGCCAGCCCGGTGGTGTCCAGGTCGGCGGCGAGGCCGGTCGTGCCGCGCGGGTCGGACTGGGTGAAGAACTTGAGGGTGGCGCGCTTGAGCAGCGTGGTGTTGCTGCCGCAGTTGCCGTCGCCGAAGTTGAGCGTGTAGGGGTTGTCCTCGCCGTCGGCCACCTCGCCGAGCAGTTGGAGGCCCACGTCCGAGAGCACGAAGTCGTCGTAGTTCTGCCCGCAGGACGACTGGATCGTGCCGACCACGATCTCGACCGTGTTCTCGCCCTTGACCAGGTGTTCGTTCGGGATCTCGATGGTGGCCCGCTGGTTGGCGAAGTTGCCGATCTCGGCCTTGTACGCGCCATTGACCTGCACGTAGCTGTGGTACTGCGCCTCGGTGGAGTTCGAGCCGACGTCGAAGGCCAGCTTGGAGACGCCCACCGTCGCGGTGGCGGTGACGGGGGTGCCGTCGATGTCGAGCTTCGTGACGCTGTCACCGGCCGTGACCGGGACGGCGGCGACCTTCGCGGTGCCCTCGAGGTAGGAGCCGGTGGCGGGGGTGAGCGCGGGCGGGGCGGGGGTGCTCGTCGGGGTGGGGGTCGGCCGGCCGCGGCCCTGCTCCACCGGGTCGGCGTACGCCGCCGTCACGAGGCCGCCCACCAGCACCGCCGCGAGCGCGGTGGTGACGGCGAGCCGTCCCCTGCTCCTCGAACCGCCTGATAACTGTCGTGCTGCCATCGGCTGCATCGGGTCCTTCCATGACGTTCACGGGCAGCCGATGAGGCGGCGTGCCCTTCGAGCGGACACGTTGGAGCGCACGGGTGAACGTTGTGCATGGAGAGACTGAAGGGGCGGGGAACTGTCTCCTCATTCTGGTCATCTGCCCACAGACGGGAACAACCCCGACAAGAGAGACGGCGTGACCCGCGGCCCGCGGGCCGGGTGTCACGCCGTCGTACCGCTCAGGCTCAGCTCTGGTGCCCCGGGAGGTTCTTGTTCTCCTGGGACTTGTTGCCGGAGGACTTCTTGTCGGCGCCGGTGCGGCTCTGGGTCGAGGAGCTCCGGCTCTTGTCCTTGTCCTTGTCGCCCGTCTTCGTCTTGCGGGCCTTGCTCTGCGGCATGACGGTTCCTTCCTTCGGTACGCGGAGTCAGCGGGTCGCTTGGCTCCGTAACTGCGCGTGCCCGTGGCCCGGACGGTCATACGGCAGGCCGGTCAAGGTTTCCTCAATAGGCCGAAATATCCATACATTTGCCGCCGGTCGTCAGATCTCGATCACCACCTTCCCCGGCACGCTGCCGCGCTTGTCGCGGAACGCCCGCCCGGTCTCGGCCAGCGGATACACCGCGCCGACGTGGGCGCGCAGCAGCCCCGCCCCGGCCCGCGCGGCGAGCTCGGCGAGCTGGCCGCGGTCGGGCTCGACGATGAAGAACACCGCCCGCCCGGCCTTGGGCACGACCGGCGGCGGCGCGGTGATCGAGACCAGCGCGCCCCCCGGCCTGACCTTCGCCGCCGAGCGGGCGAGCAGGTCGCCGCCGATCGTGTCGAAGATCAGATCCACCGGCTCGACCGCCTCCTCGAACGACTGCCGCTCCAGGTCGACGAACTCGTGCGCCCCCAGCTCCACCGCCAGGCCCGCGACGCGCCCCCGTCCGGTGGCGATGACGTGCGCGCCGGCCCGGCGGGCGAGCTGGACGGCGAGCGTGCCCGTGCCACCGCCCGCGCCGTGCACGACGACCGTCCGGCCCGCCGCCAGGCCGCCGTGCGTGAACAGGCCCTGCCAGGCGGTCAGCCCGGCGAGGGGCAGCGCGGCCGCCTCGGTGAAGGTGACGTTGGCGGGGATCGGGGCCAGGTTGCGCGCCTCGACCGCGACGTACTCCGCCGCGCCGCCGTCGCGGTGCCAGTCGGTCAGGCCGAAGACGCGGTCGCCCACCGACAGGCCGGTGGTGCCGTAGGCGACCTCGGACACCACGCCGGCCACCTCGTGCGCGGGGACGGACGGCGCGCGCTCCCGCCCGGCCCGGTCGGTCCAGGTGCCCGGCCACTCCAGCTCGTCAGGGACGAAACCGGCCGCGTGCACACGCACCACCACGTCGCCGGTGGCCGGGCGCGGCACCGGCACGTCCTCCAGGGCCAGGTCACCGCCGGGCCGGTGAACGCGTATCGCTCTCATGGTCATCGCCTCTCCGTTCATCGTCATTGTCGGCGACAGGACGGGACAGCGACCCGGAGTGTGACAGCGACGCGCCGGTCAGGGCCAGGACCACCGGATGCCGACCAGGCCCGGCTGGAGGGCGGCGGCCATCAGGTGGACGGCGTGCTGGGCGTTCAGCGTCAGCTCGGAGGCGGTCAGCTCGCCGCCGCCCGGACCGCGGCGGGCGAAGCGGTGGATGCGCACCGGCAGCTCGACCGGGTCGAAGGCGACGCGCAGCACGTACTGGCCGGCCGGGAAGCGGAAGCCGCGCTCGTAGAAGCAGGACTCGGCGCCGCTGAGGTCGGCGATCTCGTACCGCAGCACGTGGGTGTCGCCGACCCGCAGCGACCGGTCGAACAGCAGCTCGGCGACCACAGTGGCGGTCTCGCCGTCCCTGGTGACGCGGCCGACGCGGCAGTCCTCCAGGGCGGCGACGGTGACCCGGTCCACGTCGCAGCCGACGTCGCCGCGGTAGATCATGATGTAGCGGTCGGCGCCCTCCTCGTGGGCCTGCACCACCTGCGTGGTCTCGCGGGCGGTGAGGCTGCGGTCGGGGCCGATGCGCAGCGACTCGTACATCACGGCGATGTGCAGGCGGCGGTCGTCGGCCACCGCGTCCAGCTCGTCCAGCATGGCCGAGACCACCTGGGCGGGCCGGAACAGGGTCGAGTACGCCACCCCGGGCGCGCGGCCGCGCGGCTTCGGCGGCCCGAGCAGCCCGATCAGCGAGCGCGGCGGCAGGTCGAGGATCTCCTCCAGGGCTCCCACGGCCCGCAGCGACTCCTCGCGCTCCGGCCGGCGCAGGCCCTGCTGCCAGTAGCTCAGCGTGCTCACCCCGACGTGGAGGCCGCGCTGCGCCAGCCGGTGGCGCAGCCGTTCGAGGGTCAACCCCCGCGCTCCGACCGCGGCTCGCAGGGCGACGTGAAAGGGGCCGGCGCGCAGCGCGGCCTGGAGCTCATCCGCCACGTTGTGAATGTTCACAGATTTCCACAGATTCGTCATCACTTCATGAACGTCATGAAATGTCACCTTCCACAGTGATCTGTCAGGGAAATCCGCTCCCCCTTGTACGGCCATCTCCGCAGGTCGAACATCCTTCGCAGCACCCCCCAGCAGAAGGAGCGCCTATGTTCCGCCTGGCCGTGGCCCTCGCCCTAGCGGCGGCCACCTGGATCGCGAGCAGCCCCCCGGCCGAGGCCGCGACCTGGTACAAGCTGAACTTCACCCAGCAGTCGCAGCAATACTCCAACTGGTGCTGGGCCGCGACGGGCAACTCCGTCGCCGCCTACTACGGGTACTCCTACAGCCAGAACCAGTTCTGCAACCTGGCCTTCAACCGCGGCGTCAACACCAGCTGCCCGAACAACCAGGCCACCCTCGGCAACGACCAGACCGCCTTCCGCCAGATCGGCATCAACCCCGGCGTGTACGTCTACGACTACCTGACCTACGCCGCCATCGTCAGGGAGATCGACGCCGACCGCCCGATCATGGCCCGCATCCAGTGGACCAGCGGCGGCGGCCACATGGAGGTCATCTACGGCTACGACAAGACCTCGTCGTACGTGTACTGGAGCAACCCGTGGCCGTCCAGCACCCGCTACAACTGGTCCACCTACAACTACTACGTCTCGAACTCCTCGTTCTTCTGGACCCACTCGCTCGACTACATCGGCGCGTGAAGGAGGCCATCGACATGAAGCTCATCGCAGCGGTCGCGGCCCTGACCGCGCTGTTCCTGTGGGTCCCGAGCCCCGCGCTGGCCGACCCCGGCGCGCCCACCCAGGCCGACGTCGACGCCGCCAGGGCCGCCGCCGCGGGCGCCGGCGACACGGTCGGCCGCTTCTTCGCCGGCCAGGGCAGGCAGACCAGCCTGGCGCCGGTGGCCGCGCGGGTCGACGGCCCCACGGTCGCCGTCAACGACCTCAACCCGGACTTCGTGGCCGGACGGTCGGCGGAGATCGCCCGCTTCGCCTTCCTCGCCACCGGCGCCACCGCGCCGGACGGGCAGACCGCCTCCGTCTGGACCACCCGCGACCGCCGCGGAACGTGGGTGGTCAGCAACATCGCCAGCGGCGGCGACGAACAGCGGTACGCGGGCCAGACCGGCACCGTGTTCCGCGAGCCGCAGCTCAACGCCTGGTACGCCCTGCGCGACGGCACGGTCGTGCCGCTCAACGACGAGGCTGCGCAGTCGGTGGGCCGGGCGGGCGTCCCCGTGGCCGACTACCGGCGGCTGGCGCACCAGCGCTACGCCGCCAAGCTCCCCGGCAGCGCCTATGCCAGGGACGGCTACGCGGGCGGCTACGGCGTCCCCGGCCCGGGGAGCACCCCCTTGCCCTGGGTCGTGGGCGCCGTGGTCCTGCTCGGCGCGGCGATCACCATTCGCCTGCTGCGCGGGCGCCGCACCTGACAAGATCCGGTGCACGGCCCGCGCCTCCGACGGCCATCTCGGCGGAGGCGCGGGCCGCCTTTTTCTGAGTAGCCCCTACTCATGCCCTCCCCCGCCCCTCGCCCTCACCATGGCGGCACAGCTGCTCATCCACGAGGGGGGACGACCATGGCAGACATCCACAGCGCGGCGGCCGCGGGGCCGCCGTCCCCGCCGGCCGCGCCGGTGCTGGACAACTCGGCGCGGGAGGTGCTGAAGGGCACGCTCGTTCCGCTGCGGGTGCCCACCGCGCACGACGACGCACATGACGGCGCGGGCGGCGGCATCGTCAAGCTGGGGGCGGTCCGGCAGCTCGCGCTGGCCCCCGGCGACACCGACGCGGTCCGTGACCGCCTCCGGGCCGAGAACGCCCCTGGAGGCGTCTCCGGCGAGGCGTTCGACCTGCTCAGGAGCTTCGAGGAGCAGCCCGTCGCGGCGCTGCGCCCCGATCCCGCCGCGCTGGCGCGGGTGCCGGCCGCCGAGCTGGCGCTGTTCGCCGGGACGCTCGTCGAGCTGCGCGCCGAGCGCCTGCGCGAGGCGGAGAGCACCGGCGCCCGGGAGGCGGCCGGCCGGGCCGCGCAGGCGCTCAACACCGCCGCGGTGGCCCTGCGCGGCCTGGCGGTCAACACCGCCGCGCCGCCCATCGGCATGCTCAACCTGGAACGCATCGAGATGGTGCCGATCGGGATCCAGCGCGGCGAGCTCGTCTCGACCATCCCGCTCGCGCCCGGCGAGGTGACCGCGGTCACGCACAAGGAGTGGTCGGTCACCTCGAAGGAGTTCACCACCATCGTCACCGACTCGCTGGAGGAGGTCAGCGAGACGGGCGTGACCGACAACACCGACCTGTCGCAGTCGACGTCGTCGCAGAGCCAGCACTCGAACCAGTTCAACATCACCGGCACGGTCCAGGGCGGCATCCCGATCATCTCCGGTTCGAGCACCACCGGGTTCACCGCGCAGGGCTCGGAGTCGGCCTCGGCCGCCGAGAGCATCAAGCACGCCCGCGCCACCACGCAGAAGGCGTCCTCGCGCTCCCGCCGCGAGCACAAGGTGACCATCTCCACCACCACCGTGACGGGGTCGGAGGAGACCTCGACCCGGGTGCTGAAGAACACCGGCAACGACCCCGTCCGGATCGACTACTTCAGCCTCATGCGCAAGTGGCGGGTCAGGCTCTACCGGTACGGGCTGCGCCTGACGTACGACATCGCGGTCCCCGAGCCGGGGGCGTCGATGCGGCGGGCGTACGCGGAGCTCGAGCTGCTGCGCTCGCAGCAGGGCCCCTTCGAGTTCCCGGTCAGGCACGGCGACATCACCACGGAGCTGGTCGACCAGGACGGTCACCCGTCCCCGACCGGCGTCCCGAAGTACCAGTGGCTGGCCGACCGGCACGGCGTGACCGTCCGGCCGCATCCCGAGGCGCCGACGCCGCTGACCGTCAGCTCGCACGTCAACACCGACGGGAACTGGTGGTTCCTGGACCTGGAGTTCGACGTGCCGGGCGGCACGCACATCCGGGAGATCATGCTGGACGCGCAGGTCGGCAAGGACGACTCCGACGACAAGATGAACTTCGACGTCATCGGGGCCCGTTCGGAGCCGACGTGGCGCAACCTGTCGGACGCGCTCATCATCCGCGACCACCGGATCATGTCCTTCGACGGCGCCACGCCCTACATGCGCGGTTTCACCGGCCGCCACAAGATCACGTTCTTCTTCCACCACTCCGAGCGGGTGTTCGTCGGGCTCGGCGTGCGGCTCGACCTCACGGACGAGGCCGTCGAGCAGTGGCGCACCGACGTCTGGAACACCCTCTACAACGCCGCCCAGACCAGGTACTTCGCCGAGCAGGAGGACATCGCCGCGCGCATCGCGGCCATCGAGGACAAGCTGGCCAACGTCGACACCCTGACGCTGCGGCGGGAGGAGAGCGACGAGATCATGAAGTGCGTCCTGCGGTTCATCCTCGGCAGCGACTTCGACTTCATGCCCGCCGACGTCCTGGCCGCCTTCCTGGCCGCGCACGTGGACCTCCAGCACGGCATCGGCTTCGACGGGCCGAGCCTCGGGCTCAGCGCCGAGCAGTGGACGCTGCTGCGGCGGCACGAGGACCTGGTGCGTTTCATCAACCAGGCGATCGAGTGGGAGAACGTGGTGACGTTCCTCTACTCCTACTTCTGGGACGTCCCGCCGAGCTGGCCGTTCATCCGGCAGTTGCGGCACCCGGACCCGACCAGGCAGGCGTTCCTGCGGGCCGGCAGCGCGCGGATCGTCCTCACCGTGCGCAAGGGCTGGGAGGAGGAGTGGATGCGCTTCGCCGAGGGGGGCGCGGTCGGCGCGCCGATCCCGGCGCCGTACCTGACGATCGCGCAGGAGATCGCGGCCTACGACGACCGCAACTATCCCGGCATCCCGCCCGCCAACCCCGAACGGGCGGCCGCCCGGCTCCAGGACGCCGCCTTCACCACGTCCTCCTCGGACCTCGCGCCGAGCCCGAACCCGGTGAACATCAAGGTCGGCAACAGCTCGGCGTTCGTCGTCGGGCTGCCGGTCGTGCTGGACGCCGAGGACGACCGCCGCGTCCAGGAGGCCCAGCTCGTCGTCGCCATCCCGGACGCCACCCACCTCACGGTCGAGCGCCTGAGCTTCGCCCACCGCGGCACGCAGGCTCCCGTGCCGATCCTGCAACCGGGTGAGAAGGGGGCGCTCATCGCCGAGTGGCACGAGTACACGCCGTCGTCCGGCACCGACATCGCGCTCACGTCCAACCTCGCGACGATCTCGTAGGGCGGCGGACGGCCCGATGACGTACTTCTGCTTCCAGAGAAGCCAGAACGACCGGGTCTCCCGGATCTCCCTCACCGTCGGCGAGGAGACCCAGCCGATGATGTGGAAGGGCGAGAAGCCCGACGACAACGTGCACGCCGTGCTCTTCCACCACACCTCCGGGCTGGTGTTCCTGGAGGAGACCCGGGCCTCCTACGACCCGCAGGGCTCCTACCGGGTGTTCGCGCTGACCGGCAGGACGCCCGGATCGGGCCGGTTCGAGGCCATCGAAGTGCCCCGGACGGGCGCCCTGCGCACGCTCGGCCGGTTCGACCTCGACGTCCGCGACGCCACCGACGACCAGGCCGACCTGGTCTACACCGGCAAGTTCCTGTACTGGCGCAAGTCCATGCCGGCCTCCCTCCAGGGCTCGGGCACACTGCTGTACGCGGCCACGTCCGGCCTGGTGGGACACCAGATCGGCACCATGCAGAACAGCAAGGACCACGGCCCGCTGCCGGAGGGCCTGTACACGTTCTTCACCCACGTCGATCCCCGGCAGAACTCCGTCGAGGCGGCGAACCAGCGGGGCGACAAGGCCGTCTCCAACCCCGGGGAGGGCATCCAGTTCCTGCCCGTGGGCGGCAACGGCCCGGTCTTCCCCGACTGGGGCACCTTCCGCGTCCGGCTCACCCCGACCCAGGGGAACATGTACGGGCGCGGCGGCTTCTACCTGCACAACTCGCACAAGGGGTACAGCCACGGCTGCGTCGAGGTCGGGACGAACGCCGACGGCCTCGACTTCTTCTCGGGCCTGCTGGCCTACGCCGGCAGCCAGCAACGCAAGGCCAAGCTCGTGCTGCGCGTCCGGTACTCCTACCCCGAGCAGGGCACCCTGGGCAGGACCCTGCGCTGACCCCTCGGCCCGCACCGTCGCGGAACACCGCGGCGGTGGCGGCGGCGCGGGGTCACCAGCGGCAACGCGCGCGGGCGGCGGAGACCGTCACCTCGTGGGTGTCGTCGGCCCCGACGGGCTGGTTGCCGACCAGGACGGTGAGCCGGCCCGCGGCGGGCATCCGCCAGGTGCCGATCGGGGCCCAGCGCCCCCGGTGGGCGCGCTGGTCCACGGTCACCGGCGGGCCGAGGTGCGGCGGGTCGGTGTCGTTGTCGTCCAGGTAGTAGAAGGCCAGGCCGGTCGAGCGGGGGTCGTCGGGGATGTGCACGTCGATCGTGCAGCGCGCGCCGCCGCGGGTGTCGAAGTACCAGTTGACCGCCTGGTTGAAGTGGGCCGGCTCGTTCCCGACGCGCAGCGCCAGCGCCGTGCCCACGCAGCCGTCGCCCTTCCACCCGCCGGTGACGGGACGCCAGGCGGGGTCGGCGTAGAACCACTCCGCGGCGCACCGGGGGCCGTGCACGGCCTGCCACCGGACTGGGCCTGTGGGGGTGGGGCCGGGCGGCGGCTGGGTGACCACCACGGTGTTGGGATCCAGCATGGTTCCCGGATCTGACACGGTTCCGGGATCGTCCGCCGCCGTCGCCCGGACCGTCGCCGGGCCGCCCGTCGTGGCGGTGGTGGTGGGCGCGGGGGTGGGGCCCGTCGTGGGCGTGGCGAGCCGGGGGAACAGGACGGCGGCCGTCGCGCCCAGGGCCAGCAGGACGGCTCCCGCCGCCAGCGCCCGCCCCGGCCAAGGCGTCCTCGCGGGGCGCGTCGTCCCGGCGGTGCCGTCCTCGGCGGTGCCGTCCCCGCTGGGGCCGTCCCTGCTGGAGTCGTCGCCGCTGGAGTCGTCCTCGGCGGGGTCGTCCTTGCTCGGGTCGTCCTTGCTCGGGTCGTCCTTGCTCGGGTCGTCCTTGCTCGGGTCGTCCTCGGTGGGGCCGGTTTCGCCGATGAGCGCCTGGTACTCCGCGTCCGAGGGCCAGGAGTGCGGGTCCGTGGCGCTTCCGGCGAGTGCCGCCGCCCGCTCGGACGTGATCCGCTCCGCCGGGTCGCGTGCGGCGCACGAGCGGATCAGCTCGGCGAGCGCGGGCTCGACGCCGTCCACGTCGATGTCGGCGTTCAGACTGCTGTAGAGCACCGCCATCGGCTCGCCGCGCCCGAACGGCGGACGGCCGGTGGCGGCGTAGGCGATCGTGCCGGCCAGCGCGAAGACGTCCGCCGCCGCCGTGACCGGCTCCTGACGTACGGCCTCGGGAGCGATGTAGCCGGGGGTGCCGACGATCTCTCCCGACGTCGTGATCGTGCTCTGTCCGGGGGCCCGCGCGATGCCGAAGTCGATCAGCCGCGGGCCCTGCGGCGACAGGATGACGTTGTGCGGCTTGAGGTCGCGGTGCTGCACGCCGTGCCGGTGCACGTCGGCCAGGGCGGCGGCCAGCCCGGCGAGCAGCCGCCGGCACAGCCCCGCCGGCAACGGCCCCCGCTCGGCGACCGCCCGCAACAGCGTCGGCCCCCGCACGTACGCCGTCGCCAGCCAGTACGGCGGCGCCGTCACCCGTGCGTCCACCAGCGGCGCCACGTACGGGCTGCGCAGGCCGCGCAGGGTGGCCGCCTCGCGGCGGAAACGTTCCATGGCCTCGGCATCGGCCGGGTCGTGCTTGATGACCTTGATGGCCACCAGGCCCAGTCGGCGGCTCCTGGCCAGGTACACCACGCCCATGCCGCCCGCGCCGAGGCGCCCGAGCAGCCGATGGCCGCCGATCTCAGGTGGGTCCGTCGCCTGTAACGCCTGCACGCTCATCCCAGTCGATCATGACAGACCAGGCGCTCGGGAGGCAGCCCCCTGTCACGTCCGACTCCAACCGGATCCGAAGCCGGGCCGGATCGGGCCTGAGCCCGGGCGCGGGGGGATCCGGCCGGATCGGGCTGGATCGAGCGGGCGGGGCCCGGGGTCAGGCCGTGCCGTCCGGCACGGGGAGCAGGCCGCGTTCGGCGAACACCTTCTTGGCGGCGAACGTCGCGTTGAGCGCGCGTGGCATGCCGCAGTAGACGGCCGAGTGCAACAGGGACTCAATGATCTCATCGGGCGTCAGGCCGACGTTCAGGGCGGCGTTGACGTGCACGTCGAGTTGAGGTTCGCAGCCGCCGAGCGCGGTGAGCGCGCCCAGGGTCACCAACTGGCGGTCGCGGGGAGCCAGGCCGGGGCGGTCGTAGATCTCGCCGAAGGCCCAGGCGACCACCTGGTGGGCCATTTCGGGCGAGACGTCGGCAAGGGCGTCCACGACCCGCTGCCCGGCCTCGCCGTCGATCTTCCGAAGCACCTCCAGACCGTGCTCGTAGCGCTGTTCACGGCTGGTTCCTTCTGCAATGTTCGTCATGCCCGGAACCGTAGAACTTCGAGCGCACTCAAACGCAAATTGCCCTCGCAGCGACGGCGAGGGCCACGGCAGATGCGACGCCGGGAACGCGGGCGCCCAGCGCAGCGGGCTACCCGGCGAGCGCGGTGGGGCGCAGTACGGTGGGGTGGTTGGGGGGGTTATGTTGTCAGTTTGGGGGGTTTGGTTGCTTTTCTCGGGGTGTGATGTCCGAGTTATTCAATGTCGGTGTGGTTTGGGTCTGGATATTCACACTAGTCCAGGGATTGTGTGAAACTTCGTGGTTATTCGGGGTTGAGGAATACCACAATTCCGTCGTTCTCGCCCGCCCGTCGCCAGCCCAGACGCTCGTACAGGCGAATGGCGTCGGGGGCGTTCACGGAGGTCAGCAGCCAGCTCCGGCTTTCGCCGCACAGAAGGTCCAGAATGCGCCCCGCCAGACCTCGGCCGCGGGCGCGCGGAGCGACCGCCAGCTCGTCCACCTGGAGCGCGCCGGCCAGTATCCGGGACACCCCGTCCGGGCCGAGCGCCGCGAGCACCTTGCCGTAGCTGCGGGTGTGCGGCAGCGGGGTCGCCGTCGGCCAGGCCGTCCCGAACCCGCACGGACGCGCGCCCTCGACGGCCAGCACCACGCGGAACCCGGGCCGGGCCGCATCGGCGGCGAACCGGACGCCGAACTCGGCGACCTCACCCTCCCCCTCGTTCCACGGCGGCCCGGTGAACACCTCGCGATAGAGATCGATCAGCTCCGCCCGGCGCGCGAGCGCCTGCTCGCCGGTCAACAGTTCCAGCCGCACGTCCGTACGTTCCGTCATGCTTTACCTCACTGTCTAGTCGTAGTACGACAGTGACGATAGCGGACGTCCGGCCAAACCGGCACCCCCGCGCCCGCGACGCCGGACGCCCGGAGCGCATGTTCCCGGCAGCGCCGCATTTTCGGGGCGACAGTGCTAGGGAATGATCGAGTCACAGTAAAGCGACACCACCACTCCTTGTCGCAATAAACCTGGACAAGTCGGCTGTAAGGGCCTGGTAAATCTGGTCAAGCTTTAGCAGCTCATGCCTGTCTTGTCAGAACTCCGAACTCAATGCGCGGGTAAGACTGCTCATGCCGGAGACCGACGGCAGTCGAGAAGTCCCGCGGCGGTTCTGGAAACTTCTGAACGGAAAGCGCGATGAAATCAATGATGAAGAAGCCGGCGGCCGTGCTCGCCACGAGCGCGTGCCTGCTGCTGGGTGGCGGCCAGATGCCGGCAGCCCAGGCCAGCACGGCCGGCACGGCGTCGTATCAGAGCCCAGCCGATGAGAAGCCGGTCCTCCGGGGCGGCTGCGGCTGGCGTCACTGCGGTCCTCGCTGGTGGGGCCCGCGTTGGGGCGGCTGGTGGGGCGGCGGTCACCACCACGACCACGACCACGACCACCACCACCGTGTAGGCCCGCGTGGTCCCCAGGGCCCGCGTGGCCCGCAGGGTCCCCCGGCCGTCCACAAGCCGGACCACCACGACCACGACCACGACGACCACGACGACCGTGGCCACGACGACCACAACGAGGACGACGACTGGGGCGAGTGGGGCGAGAACTTCGACGGGTTCTAAATAGCCCTGGGCGAGGTTCCCGCTGACACAGCAACACGCTGAACGGCGGGGTTCCCGGCGACATGCGCACACCGGCCGTCCGGACGAAGACCGGCTCCCGGTCCGGTGACCGGCCACGCGCCCATGTCCCGGCGAACCCCGCCCTGCAGCCCCCGGCCCCGTACGCCCCCGCCTCTGCGCACCCCCGCCGCTGCATGCCCCGCCCCGCACGCCTCCCCGGCAGTTTCCTGCCCCCACCAGCACCGGAAGCCCCTCCCGAGGCCCCCGCCCCCGCGACTCCCCGTCGACCGCGCCGTACCGCCGGACGGGAAAACGGACGGTAATGCCTTTTCTCACCGGCTGGGCTATGGTCGGCCTTATGACGGGACCGTGCAGAGCGCCACGAGGCCCCATCGCGCTGTGCTGCGTGGTGGGCCTGGTCCTGCTGTCCCTGCTGGTCGCCGGCCCTTCCTACGCCGACGACCAGACTGCCCCGCGCCCCCTGTCCGCCGGTCACGAATGGACCCCGGACAAGGGCGGCGACCGGATGCCGAGCCTGCCGCCCCAGGCGTCCAGCGGCCGTGAGCACCACGTGCTGTCGTTGTGGCCGCCGCTGCGCGGCGCCCGGCATGCCGAGGCCGCCCACCTCCCGCTGCTCCCGGCGCCCGGTTCCGACGCGGCCGCGATCCGCGACCCGCAGCAGGTCGGGCACCGCACCGCGGGCTCGCGCAGCCCGCCGCTGATCTAGCTCCCTCCCTCTTCACGAGTCGCCGCCTCCCGGCCCGCCCAGCGCGCCGCGGGGCCGGTCGTCGCGCCCGGCCTTTCGCACCGCCGGGGCCACGCGTTGCCCGGCCGCCCGCGGGTTCCCGCGCGTCCCGTACGGCCGGAGGTCGCCGTCGTGGCGTCCCCGCGTGCGGGATGCGCCCTTTTCTCTCGTCTTTCGCGTACGAGTCCTCCGCGTCAGAGCAAGGAGCCGATCATCGTCATGTCCGACGCCGGATCAGTCCACGAACACTCACCGCGAACATCCGCGGTGCACCGCGCCCACGTGGTGCTCGACCTGGGCACCTCACGCACCCGTTCGCTGTCCCTGGACGGGTTCGCCATCGCCGACCGTCCCTCGGCGGTCGTCGTCCCGTCGCCGGAGAGCGCGGCCGGGATCCCGGTCCGTCCGATCCGCCGGGGCATGGTCGTCGACCCGGGCGCCTGCCTGCGGCTCGTGCATCTCGTGCTGCAGGACGCCTGGCTGGCCGGCGGCCGGCCGCTGGAGCACGTGATGGCCGCGGTGCCCAAGGCCGCGACGGGCAGCGACCGCCAGGCGGTGCGCGCGGCCGTCGCCGAGGCGGCCGGCTGCCAGGTGACGCTGGTCGAGGCGCCGCTGGCGGCCGCCGCCGGCGCCGGTCTGGACGTCGCGGGGCCGGGGCCGTACCTGCTGCTGGACGTGGGGGCGGGCATCGTCGAGGCCGTCGTCGTCAGCGGCGGCGCGGTCAGCGACGCGGCGGCGCTCCAGCTCAGCGCCACGACCAGCACGGGACTGCTGCCGGACGCGCTGGACGGCGTCGTGGAGATGACCGCCGCCCTGCTGCGCCGCCAGCCGGCCCACCTCCGCCCGGCCGTCCGGGACAACGGCCTGACCGTCACGGGCGGGGGCGCGCTCCAGACGCGACTGCTGGACCGCCTGCACACCGCCCTTCGCACGCGGATCAACGCCGCGGCGGAGCCGCAGCACGCCACCGTCCGCGGCCTGCTGCGCCTGTGCCTGCGCCCCGCGGCACCCGTCATCGCACTCTGAACCCCCGCAAACCGCGCGGAAAGGAAATCACCATGACCGACCACCTCAGCACCGTGCAGCTCCAGTCCCTGCGCCAGGACATCGACGAGCAGCTGGAGCGGCGCAGCCGCCACCTGCTCGGTCTGCAGGCCGCGGCCCAGGACGGCAACGGCGCGGACGACACCTGGCAGGAGCTGCTGGCCTCCCTCGCCACCGCCGACCGGGCCATCGCCGAGCTCACCCAGGCCCGCGACCGGCTGACGGCCGGCTCGTACGGCCGCTGCTCGCACTGCGAGGCTGGCATCCCGTTCGAACGGCTCAAGATCCGGCCGCTGGCCCGGTTCTGCATCAACTGCCAGCGCCGGTACGAAGCCGCCTGAGCCCGGGACCGGCCGCCCCGCGCGACGTCGGGCGGCCGGTCCACCGCCGGCGGCCGGATGGACAGGAATATGCAGACCGGTCTAGTGTGTCCCGCATGGCGGTCAAGGGGGACGAGACACGGGCGCGCATCATCGCCGCGGCCCGGACGCTGGTGGAGGCCCAGGGCAGCCACGGCACCGGCCTCAACGAGGTGCTGGCCGTGGCCGGCGCGCCGCGCGGGTCGCTCTACCACCACTTCCCCGGCGGCAAGGACCAGCTGGTGGGCGAGGCGCTCGCCGCCGCCGGACGGGAGGTCGACGCCATGATCGACGACCTGGCCGGCGCGCTGCCCAGGGCCCGCGACCTCGTGCCGGCCGTCCTCGACGCGCTGGCCGACAGGATGGTGGCGGCCGGGTACGCCAAGGGCTGCCCGGTGGCGACCGTGGCCCTGGAGATCGCCTCCTCCAACGAGCAGCTGCAGCGCGTCTGCGCCGGCATCTACGAAGGCTGGCAGCGCAGGCTGGCCGACGCCCTGCGCGCCGACGGGCACGCCGCGGCCGACGACGCGGCCGACGACCTGGCGGCGACCGTGCTCGCGCTGATCGAGGGCGCGCTGGTGCTGGCCCGCGCGAGCCGTTCCCGGCTGCCGGTCGAACGGGTCCGCCGCCAGGTCGTCAGGCTGCTGGCCTGAGCCGGCGGTTTTTCCTGCCCACAGAATATGCAGATCGGTCTAGAGAGGGATTGGACATGGAAGACGCGGTGGTGTTCGGTGCGACCGGCTTCATCGGCAGATGGACGGTCCTGCACCTGCTGGAACAGGGCCGTGCCGTGACGGCCGTCGTCCGCCACGCGGACGACGGGCCGGCCCGCTGGCTGCGTGAGCGCGGCGTGCCCGCCACACGGCTCACGGTCGTCGAGGGCGACGTCACGGCCGGGCCCGGCCTGGGACTGGGCGCTGCCGGCGAAGCGGCGGGCGTGCGGGACGTGTTCAACGCCGCCGGCGTCTACCGCTTCGGCATGGGACGCGAGGAGGCCAGGGCGGTCAACGTCGAAGGCGCGCTCAACGTGCTGAACTGGGCCGCCGCCCGTCCCGGGTTGCGCCGGCTGGTGCACGTGTCGGGCTACCGCGTCGGCCTGGATCCGCGGCCGCGCCATCCGCTCCCGGAGGCCGAGCTGGCGGCCCTGTACCGGGACAAAGGGGCGTACGAGGGTTCCAAGACCGAGGGGGACGCCGCCGTACGGGTCGCCGCGGCGCGGCTCGGTGTGCCGCTGACCGTGGTGAACCCGAGCAGCGTCATCGGCCATTCGCTGACCGGTGAGGCCGGCCAGTACCTCGGACTGGCCTCGCTGGTCCGTGACCTGTGGGCGGGCCGGCTGCCCGCGCTGCCGGGCGGCGCCCGCACGTTCGTCCCGGTGGTGACGGTGGACCATTTCGCCCGGTTCATGGCCGCCGTGCCCGAGCACGACCCCGAGCCCGGCGGCCTGCACTGGCTGCTCGATCCCGCCACGCCCGACCTGCCCGACCTGATCCGGCTGCTCGCGGAGCACCTCGGCGTACGCGCGCCGCGCATGCGCGTGCCGGTGGGCGTGATCCGCCGCCTGCCGTCCGCGCTGACCGGCGCCCAGCCCGAGACGCTGGGCTTCCTGACCGAGGACCGGTACGACACGGGCTCGGCCGACCGGGTCGCCGGGTCCGCGGGGCTCCGCCGGCCACCCGTGGGGGACGCGTTGCGCCGCTGGGCCGACCGGCTGGTCGCCGACCGGTTCGGGGACGCTCCGGCCGCACGTCCCGGTGGTTTCCACAGCGTGGCGGGGTCGCGTACGTACGTGGCGGGTGAGCGTACGGCGCCGCGGCTGGTCCTGCTGCACGGGCTTCCGCTCGACGGCGACTCCTGGCACGGCGTGCTCGACGAACTGGACAGCACCCCTCCCCCGGCCCGTCCCGGAACCGGTTCGCACCGGTTTCCTGCGCTTGTCGCCGATCTGCCGGGGCTGGGGCGTTCCTCATCCGCCGGGGGCGCGGCGTCGGACTGGCTGGCCGAGTTGCTGGGGCCCGTGCGCACCCGTCCGGTGATCGTCGCGCACTCGGCCGCCGCCGCGCCGGCGCTGCGGTACGCCGCCGCACATCCCGGCCGGATCGCCGCCCTCATCCTGCTGTCCCCGTATTTCCTCCAGCGCCGGCCGTCCGCTCTCACCCTGCTCCTCGCGGCCCCTCTCCTCGGGAGGATGGGCCCCGACCGGCTCACGGCCGCCCTCCTCGGCCCGGCGTCCCCGTCCGAGGAGGCGCGGCGGGCGGTCGCCAGCGCCGCGGCCGGGCTCCGCCGTCCCGGGGTCGCCCGGCGCACCGCCCGCGTGCTGCGCGCCGCGCAGCGCCCCGCCGAACGCGCCGCCCTCCGCACACTGCTCGGCGGCCCCGTCCCCGTGCACCTCGTGGCCGGCGAGCTGGACCCGCTGACCCCCGACGCCGCCCCCGCCACGGTCATCCCGGGAGCCGGGCACCACCCGCACCTCACCCACCCGGCCGCCGTCGCGGAGATCGTGCGGCAGGTCCTTCTCAAGCACGCCGTGGACGATTGCCCTCCGCCGCCCATGCCTGAGATCATGACCGGCCCACTTCCTCGCCACCCCAGGGAACCATGAGCTCCGTCACCTACACCGAGCCCACCGATCCCCAGCCCGAGATCCCACTCGCCGGCGGCGACGTCACCGAAGGCGTCGTACGCGTCGGCGACACCGTACGCCGTCCCGTCGGGCCCAACTCCCCGCTGGTCCACGCCCTGCTGGGGCACCTGGAGGAGGCCGGGTTCGCGGGCGCGCCGCGTTTCCTCGGCATCGACGCCGCCGGCCGCGAGGTGCTGACCTTCGTCCCCGGTGAGGTCGCCGGACGGCCGCGGCCCGCGTGGCTGGCCGACGAGGAGCGGCTGGCCTCCGTGGGCCGGCTGATCCGGGCCTACCACGAGGCAGTGGCGGGGTTCGTCCCGCCCGACGGCGTTCGGGCGGACTTCGGGTTCACCGAGCCGCCGGGCATGCCGCCCGCGCCGCCGTACCCGCCGGAGCTGGTGGGGCACCTGGACTACACGCCGGACAACATCGTGTTCCGCGACGGCGTGGCGGCCGGGCTGATCGACTTCGACATCGCCAGGCCGGCCACCCGGGTGGAGGAGCTGATGAGCGCGATGTTGTACTGGGCGCCGCTGGCCGACCCGGCCGACGCCGACCCGCCCCTGCGCGGGCTGGACGTGCCGCGCCGCTGCCGGCTGCTCGCCGACGCGTACGGGATGTCCGGCGTCGACCGGTCGCGCCTGGTCGAGGTGGCCGTGCTGCGTACCCGGCGGTCGTGGTTCTCGATGCGGCAGATCGCCGAGGAACGCGGCGGCGGCTGGGCCCGGATGTGGGAGGAGGGCGTCGGCGACCTGATCAAGCGGCGCGAGGCGTGGCTGGAGCGCCACGGCCCGGCGATCGAGGCCGCGCTCACCGCCCCGTGACCGCTCGGAGGCGTCCGCCCTACTGGCCGGGCGGCGGCAGCCGCAGGGCGAGCAGCGCGATGTCATCGGTACGCGGCGACGGCGCGAGCGCGAGCACCTGCTCGCAGAAGTCCTGGAGCGGACGCCGGGCCAGCGTCGCGGCGTGCCGGCGCAGCCGGGCGAGGCTGGTGTCCAGGTTGACGCCGGGCACCTCGACCAGCCCGTCGGTGTAGAGCAGCAGCGTGCTGCCCGGCGGCAGCGGCGCCAGGGCGTCGTGGCGGGTCACGTCGTCGAGATGCACGCCCAGCAGCAGCGACTGGCCCTCCTCCAGGTAGCGGGCCTGCCCGTGCGCGGTGACCAGCAGCGGCGGCAGGTGGCCGGCGCTGGTCCAGCGCAGGATCCGCGTGTCCGGATCGCCCTCCGGCTGGGGCGGTTCGATCCGGGCCAGGATGGCCGAGGCCGTGGGGGCGTCGCTGGCGACGGCCATGACCTTGTTGAGCCGGTCGAGGATCAGGCTGGGCGACTCCTTGTGGTCGCAGGCCAGGGCGCGCAGCATGTTGCGGAGCTGGGCCATCTGCCCGGCGGCCTCCAGGTCGTGGCCGGCGACGTCGCCGATGGCCAGCGCGGTGACGCCGTCGGGGAGCACGAACGCGTCGTACCAGTCGCCGCCCACCTGGGAGCCGGCCGGGGCCGCCAGGTAGCGGGCGGCGAGCTGCAGGTGATCGACCTGGGGCAGCGCGGTCAGCAGGTGGCGCTGCATGGTGTCGACGATGTCGCGCTGCTGGCCGAACAGGCAGGCGTTGTCGGCGGCCAGGGCCGCGGTGCGGGCGATGTCGGCCACCAGCTCCACGTCGGCCTCGGTGTACGGCCGCGCCGGGTCGGTGCGCGCCACCGTCAGAGCGCCCAGCACGCGGCGCGGCGTACGCAGCGGCGCCACGATCGCCGACGAGCCGCCCAGCACGTTGAACAGGGAGTCGTGCGCGGCGGCCAGCGGCCCGTCGGGCGGCGCGGCGATCTGCTCGGGCCCCAGCAGCAGCGCCTGCTCCCCGCGCAGCACCCGGACCAGCGCCGACCGCGAGGGGCCCTTCGGCAACGACGGCAGCTCGGCGAACCACGAGGGGTCCACCGGCGCGGCCCCGGCGCAGGCCATGGCCAGTCGGCGCAGCTCGCGCGGCCCGAGGAACATGTCCACCGCCGCCCAGTCGGCCAGGCGCGGCACCAGCAGGCGGCCGAGCCGCGTCATCGCCTCGCGCACGTCCAGCGTCTGGGTGAGGACAGTGCTGATCTCGGTCAACAGGCGGAACTGCTCGGTCAGCTTCTGGGCGCGGACGAGCTCTTCGGCCTGCCGGCCGGCCGCGTCAAGGCGTTCGACGACGTCGATGAAGATCACGACGACGCCGGCCGGCTCGCCGTCGTGGTGGATGGGCGAGGCCAGCCAGGCGACCGGGAGCAGCCGGCCGCCGGCGGTGGCGAAGGTGGCGAACTCGCTGCGTACGGGCCGGTCCTGCCGGCACACCGTGACCAGCTCGCAGGCGGAGCGGGGCGGGAGGCTGCCGTCGAGGCGGCGGTGCAGCGTCTGGTGCGCGTCGGCGCCGCGCAGCTCGTCGGCGGGAAAGCCGAGCAGGGCGACCGCCCCGGGGTTGACCCACGTGATGCGGCCGGCGAGATCGGTGAGGTAGATGCCCATGCCCGTGCCGTCGAAGGCCGCCCGCAGCAGCCACTCCGCGGGCTGGGCGCCGGAACCGGAGCCGTCCGGCCGGTGTCCGGCGTCACCCCGATCAGCCATCATCACACTACGTTATCGGATGATTACTGACATGCCGACTTCGTGTACCCGGGAACGTGCCGGGCCGGGACCAGCCGGGCTAGGACCAGGGGAAGGCGCCGCCGGCCATGGTGCTGATGAGGCGGCGATCGGCGGCGCCGGGGGCTTCCGAGGGCACCAGCATGCGCAGCCGCAGCCGCGAGCCGAGGCCGGTCTGCTCCAGCGCGACCGAGTCGCACAGTTGCTGGATCACCCACAGGCCGAATCCGTGGGACGCGGTCGGGTCGACGTCGGCGGCGTCGAGGTGGTCGGGGGTCAGGCGGCCCGCGGTGTCCAGGATCTCCACGCAGACGCCGATCGGGTCCCGGGTCGCGGTGACCAGGCCGGCCGAGCCGCCATGGTCGAGGACGTTGGTGACGGCCTCGTTCACCGCGAGCACCAGGTCCTCCAGCCGCTCGCCGGACAATCCGCTGTGGTGGCCGTGGATGCGCACCAGGTCGCGGATGAACGCCAGATCGGCGCTGATGGGACAGCGCAGCTCGAACTCCACAAGCATGATCGTCTCGTCTATCGGACGTCGGGAAGGGGTACGCCGGCCCCTTCCAGCTTTCCCGTCGAGCGATCGTCAAACGCGCCGACCGCTCACGGGCCGGATCCGAGCACTACGAGATGACGGCCTGGGCGAGGGCCATGCCGCACCAGGCCGCTCCGAGCCCGGCCGCGATGCTGGCCGCGGCGTTGAGCGCGGCGTAGGTGCGGGCGCCGTTCTGCAGCAGTCGCAGGGTCTCGTACCCGAAGGTGGAGTACGTGGTCAGCGCCCCGCACAGGCCCGTGCCGAGGAGGGCCTGCGCCCCGCCGGTGGCGGGCAGCGCCAGCAGGAAGCCGAGCAGCGCGGACCCGGCCACATTGACGGTGAAGGTGCCCCACGGGAACAGGCTGTCGTGCCGGGCCTGGACGGCGCGGTCGATCAGGTAGCGGGCGGGCGCCCCCACGGCGGCGCCCAGCACCACCAGCAGCAGCGCCGTCACGGACGCCTCCCACCGCGCGGAGCCCGGGCGGTCTGGTCGGGGGCGCCCATGTCGGGGGCGGTCTCGGCGGGAACGGTCTCGGCGGCAGTGGCGAACCGGCCGAACAGCCCGCGCCCGAGCACCTGCCCCAGGAAGACCGCGGCCAGTGCCGTGACCAGCGTGACCGCCAGGTAGGCGAGGGCCGTGCGTGGCTCGCCCGCGGCCAGCGCCCCGTGGGCGTCGGCGATGGAGGTGGAGAACGTGGTGAACCCGCCCAGCACCCCCACCCCCAGGAACGGCCGGGTCAGCGGATGGGCCCGCCAGACCTCGGTGATGGCCACCATCAGCAGCCCGATCAGCAGGCAGCCGGTGACGTTGACGGCCAGCGTCGGCCAGGCGAACCCGCCGGGCGGCACCGGGAAGGCGGTCAGGACGGCGTAGCGGGCGAGCGCGCCCAGCACGCCGCCGGCCGCGATGACGGCCAGCGTGGCGACCGGGGCACGGGCCAGCTCGCCGCGCTGGGCGGGCACATGCAGGTCAACGTCGGGATCGACCGCGGCCCGCGGATCGACCTGCGCACCCCCGATGCCGCCGGCACCCCCGGCGACGTGCGCGCCACCGAGCTCGGGTTCAGGCTCAGGGGGACGGGCTTGGGTCATGAGGCATCTCCTACCAGCACATGAGCGTGGCACATCTCTGGCAGGGACCGTTGGCGGCGACACCGCGGTTACCCCCGGACGGGCGGGAGGCGGCGGGCCCCACCGCCGCGGCTCCCGGCACGGGAAGCCGCCCCCATCATACCGGCGACCACCCCACACCCACCTCCGAGGAGTCTCCCCCGCAGGGAACCGGCCCCCGTCGTCAACCGCTGAGCGACAACCAGACGCGGTCGGGCAGGACGCGGGCCGCCTCGTCCAGGTCGATGTCCGGCGCGCCCGCCAGCCACCGCCTGCTCACCTCGGCCACCGGCCCGATCAGCAGCATCTCCACCTGCGCCGCCGGCAGCCGCGCGACCGCCCCCTCCGCCATGCGCGCGCCGATCCAGGCGTTCAGCCTGGCCAGCCGGGACGCCTTGGCCGCCGCGATGCGCTCGGCGTACGGGCCGAGGTCCAGCGCGTACGGCGCCGCGTGGATGAAGCGGGCCTTGTCCGGGTGCGAAGCGGTGAAGCCGAGGTAGGCCGTCACGGCGCGGCGCACGCCGTCACGGGCGTCGGCGGTCTCCTCGGTGACGGCGACCAGCGTGTCAAGCAGCTCGTCCATGCACCGGCCGTACAGCGCGGCGGCCAGCCCTTCCAGGCTGCCGAAGTGGTGGTAGACGCTGCCCATGCTGACGCCGCTGCGCGTGGTCACCGCCCGGAGGGTGAAGTCGGCCGGGTAGACCTCCAGGGCGGTGTCCAGGAGCCTGCGCACGGTCTCCTCGCTGCGCCGGTGCCGGGTCATCGCACCGCGGCCAGCGCCTCGGCCTCGTCCCAGACGTGCCTGGCCAGGTCGGCGTCCAGCGCCGGGCCCTGCAACGGGACCTGGCGGTCCTGGTCGAAGTACCGGCCGGTGCCGGGAGCCCCGGCCAGGGAGACGACGTGCCGCGCGCCTTCCTCGGGCGCGGCCCAGCTGCGCTTGGCGGCCTTGAGCAGCCAGCCGAGCGGGCCGCGGCGATCGCCGAGCCCGGTGCGGATGACGCCGGGGTGCACGGCGTCGATCGTGATCCCGGCCGTCCGCCAGCGTTCGGCGAACAGGGGCACGGTGAGCAGGTTGCACAGCTTGGTGTCGGCGTACGTGCGCATCGGCGAGAAGGCGGCGCCCATGGCCGTGCGTCCGGGTTCGGCCCGGCCCTTGACGTACAGGCCGGCGGTGACCTGCACCACGCGTCCGAGCCGGTCCTCCAGCAGGTGGTTGAGCAGGAACGGCGCCAGGTGGTTGACCGCGAACGACTCCTCCAGCCCGTCCCCGGTCAGGACGCGGCGGGCGGGCCACAGGCCGGCGTTGTGCACGAGCACGTCGATGCGCGGGCAGCGGTCCCGCAGGTCGCCGGCCAGCCGCCGGACCGACTCGGCCGTGGTGAGGTCGCCCGTCACGGCCTGGACGTCGCCGCCGATCCGCGCGGCGGCCTGCCGGCCCTGCTCCGCGTCCCGCGCGACCAGCAGCACCTGGTGCCCTTCGCCGGCCAGCCGTTCGCACACCGCGTATCCGATGCCCCGGTTGCCGCCGGTCACCACCATGATGGACATGTCAGAGCATTTTTCTAGAGAAATGATCTAATTTCAAGAAGATGGCCGGTCCGGCTTGACCTGGAGTTCGCTCCAGCCCCCAGACTCCCGTTCCGGGGCCTCGTACAGAACGTGACGAACTGGGGAGACAGCATGAAGTACCGGACGATCGGCACGAACCCGGACACTCGCCGCGAGGTGAGCGCACTCGCCCTCGGGGCGATGTTGTTCGGCTCGGTGACCGACGAGAAGACGTCGTTCGCCATCCTCGACCGCTACGCCGAGGCCGGAGGGACGTTCATCGACACGTCCGACAACTACGCCTTCTGGGTGGACGGCGGCCAGGGCGGGCAGAGCGAGGAGCTGCTCGGCCGCTGGCGGCGCAGCAGCGGCGCCGGCGACGAGATCGTGATCGCCACCAAGCTGGGCGCGCGGCCGCTCGCGCCGGGCACCAGCTACGTCGACAACGCCGAGGGCCTGTCCGCCAAGGTCATCAGGGAGTCGGCCGAGCGCAGCCGCGAACGCCTCGGCGTGGACCGCATCGACCTGCTCTACGCCCACATCGAGGACCGCACCGTGGAGGTGGCCGAGACCGTCGAGGGCTTCGGCGCCCTGGTGGCCGAGGGCACGGTCGGCCTGCTCGGGGCGAGCAACCACGCGATCTGGCGGGTGGAGCGGGCCCGCGCCCTGGCCGCCGCGGCCGGGGTGGCCGGGTACGAGGTGCTGCAGTACCAGCACAGCCTGCTGCGCCCGCGCTTCGACGTGCCGGAGTCGATCTTCCAGGACGGCAGCCTCGGCCACGCCGGGGCCGAGCTGCTGAGCTACCTGCGCGCCGAGCCCGCCCTCACCCTGGTCGCCTACTCGCCGCTGCTCGGCGGGGCCTACACCCGGCAGGACAAGCAGGTGCCGCCGGACTACGACCACCCCGGCACCCCGGCCCGCCTGGCGGTGCTGCGCGAGGTCGCGAAGGAGTGCGGGGCGAGCCTGAACCAGGTGGTGCTGGCCTGGCAGATCGGCTCGGCGTTCCCGGTGATCCCGCTGGTCGGGGCGTCGTCGGTGGCCCAGCTGGAGGAGAGCCTGGCCGCCGTGGACCTGGAGCTGACCGACGACCAGCGCGCCCGTCTGGACGCCGCCCACTGAGACCGCCCGCCGCCGGGAAGCGACGCCGCGCCTGAGCCCGGTTCGCGGGGGTAAGGATGGGACGCATGTTCATCAAAGCGTGTCTGAACGGAAGCCGGGCGGCGGGCGAGCACCCCCGGCTGCCCCTGACGCCCGCCGAGCTGGCCGCCGACGCCGTGGCCGTGCGGCGGGCGGGGGCTGGGGCGGTGCACGTCCATCCGCGTGACGCGGCGGGGCGCGAGTCGCTGGCCGCCGCCGACGTCGGGGCGGCGACGTCGGCCGTCAGGACGGCGGCGCCGGGGCTGCCCGTGGGCGTGTCCACCGGCCTGTGGATCACGGGCGGCGACGCCGCGGCCCGCCTGGACGCGGTGACCGCCTGGGCGGAGCTGCCGGCCGGCGCCCGTCCGGACTTCGCCTCGGTGAACCTGTCGGAGCCGGGGTTCGGCGAGCTGGCGCGGATGTTGCTGGCGGCCGGGATCGGGGTCGAGGCGGGGGTGTGGACGCCGGCCGACGCCGCGACGCTGACCGCCTCGGGGCTGGCCGGACGGATGACGCGCATCCTCGTCGAGGTGATCGACGCGCCGCCGGAGGAGGCGGTCCCCCGGGCGGCGGCCGTTCTCGACCGCCTGGACGGGTCGCCGGCCCCCCGCCTGCTGCACGGTGAGGGGCCGGCGACGTGGCCGCTCGTCGCGGAGGCCGTACGGCGGGGCCTGGCCACCCGGATCGGCCTGGAGGACACGCTGCTCGATCCGGACGGCGGCCCGGCCGAGGACAACGCCGCCCTCGTCCGCCACGCCCTGGCCATCGCCCGCCCCGGCGGATGGAGAACGGCGCGCGCCGGGCGGTAGGGACAGCCCCCGCATGAGGGTGGGTGGTGCCATGACTGTGGCAGAGCCGTCAATTCGCCAGAGTCGGGACATAGCTTGATCGACGCGAACAAGGAGTCCCGATGCCTTCCTCCGCCGCCCGGCGCGCACTCGCCCTGCTCGTGATCGTCCCGCTGGCGCTCGCACCGATGGCTCCGGCGTTCGCCGCCGACCGGGCGCCGTCGTTGCAGTCGCGGCTGGACGCCCTCACCGCCTCCCCCGACGTGCCCGGCGCCGTGGCCTACATCCGCCACCCGGACGGCAGGACCACGACGGTCGTCTCCGGCACCGCGCGGCGCGGCACGAAGCAGACCATGCCCGGCGCCGACGGCCGGTTCAGGATCGCCAGCGTGAGCAAGTCGATCATCGCGGCCACCGTGCTGAAGCTGGCCGACCAGGGCAAGGTCAACCTGGACGAGCCGGTCGAGACGTACCTGCCGGGGGTCATCCGCGGCAAGGGCATCGACGGGCGCGACATCACCGTGAAGATGCTCCTGCAGCAGACCAGCGGCCTGCCGGACTTCACCCCCGCCGCCGACTGGTCGAAGATCGGCAAGCAGGACCTGCTCGAGCTGGCCCTCTCCCTCGAACCGACGCCCCGCGGCCGGTTCGCCTACTCCAACACCAACTACATGGTCCTCGGCCTGGTCGCCCAGGCGGTGACCGGGCGCGACTTCCGCGCGGTCAGCCGCGACCTGGTGCTGAAGCCGCTGGGCATGCGGGACACGTACTGGCCGGCCAAGGGCGAGACCGGCATCCGCGGCCCGCACGCGCACACCTACGGCGTGCACCCGCTGCGCCCCAAGGACGGCGTCGTCGACCTGACCCGGCTGCCCGGCCACGCGTTCGGCGCCAGCGGCGGGCTGGTCTCGACGCCGCGCGACCTGAACACGTTCTGGCGGGCGCAGTCCGTCAGGTCCGGTTCGTACGTCGACGTCGACCGGCCCGGCTGGCCCAAGGGCGCCCGTTACGGCTACGGCGTCATGGAGATCCCGCTGAGCTGCGGCGGGAAGTTGTGGGGGCACGGCGGCGACGTCCCGGGCGTGTCCACCTTCAGCGGCCGCGACCGCGCGGGCCGCACGGTCACCGTGTACACCACGGGCTCGGCCAACGGCGGCAAGGCCCGCGACCTCCTGATCGCCGCCTTCGACACCGCCCTGTGCACCCGCTGACCGGGGTTCCGGCGGCCCGGCGCGCCCGCTAGGCGGACCGCCGGCTCAGCACGGGGTCGGCGACCAGCCGGGCCACCGGGCACAACGTCTGGCCGTGCTCCCGGAACAGCTCGTCCCTGGAGCCGAAGTACCCCAGGTCCGCGCGGACCCGGGCGGACAGGTCGCACTTGGGTGAGGACGTGCCGTCCCAGTCCACGACCGTCCGGGTGACGGCGTCGAAGAGGGTCTCGGGGCCGTCGTTGCCGAAGCCGGAGGTGGCGCACAGGCCGTCGAACAGCTCGGAGATCGGCACCCAGCCCTCTTCGAGCAGGAACTCCGGCCACGCCAGGATGACGTCGGCGGGCACCAGCGGCCGCATCCGCGGGAAACGCGAGTGCCAGAACGCGCCGTCGACCACCCGGCCCCTGACCCGGGTGGCGATCCCCCGGCCGCGGGCCAGCGCCTCCAGCACGGCCATGCGCTGGCTGCACGAGCCCCGGCCGCGAGCGACGGTCACGGAGACCGGCTGCTCGTCGTTCATCGCGTACACCGGGCGGATGGTCTGACTGACCAGGGTGTGCGCGGCGCGTACCAGGGCGCGCGGCGGCGTCGCCGCGCCGGGGAGTCGGGCGGCCAGGGCGGTGACGCGGGGGTGACGCCAGTCGAGGATGGCCGTGGCGGCGGTGCCGGGCCCTGATGATCCACCTTCGCTCATGCCCGCCACGGTAACCCGCCCCTTTCCGGGACGTGCCGCCGCCCCCGTCGCGGGGTGGGTCAGCGGTTCATGTCGCGGCGCAGGGCCGGGAGCCGGGGCTCCTCGTCGGTCCAGGCGGCCGTCCTGATCGCCTCGTACGAGCGGTCCTGGCCGACCGTCGACTCCAGGGCCAGCGGCAGGCCGGTGGCGGTGTCCACGACGAACCGGTACCGCTCACCCGGCCCGCCCGGCCGGCTGACCGCCTGGCCCTTGCGGCCGAGCGGGTCGGTGGCCTCGCTCTCCGCGCTCGCCCCCGGGAGCGCGGCCAGCATCCGGTACGTCGCCGCCCGAACCTCCGGCGAGGTCGGGAAGTTCATGACGAGCCGCACGCCGGTCTCGAAGAGCTGGGCGTTCATGTCCACCCGCTCCTTGCCGTACCCCTTGGACACGACGCGTTCGAGGGTGTCGCGCAGCCCTTCCGGAGTGGTCGGCAGGGCGTTCAGGGTGGCGGGCGTCATGGGCGTGCCCAGCAGGGTGAGCGTCTTGCCGCTGTCGTCGCGTACGGCGTCGCGCTCGCCGGGGCCGGCCTGCAGCTTCACCGGGGGCGTCCCCCCGCTCAGGGTCCAGGTCCGGGGGGAGCCGGCGGCGCGCCAGGCCGTCTCGTCCTCGGGCGTCGCCGGCTCGGCGCCGAGATCCTGGCGGATCACCCAGGTGGGGCGGCCGGCCGCCTTGGGGAGCCAGAGCTCGACCGAGCGGCTGGTCCTGAGGGTGTAGTGGCCGCCGGGCGCGCGTTCGTACCGGCCGACGACGCCGTCGCGCCTCCAGTACGCGCCGTCGCCCGTGGCGGGGGTGACCGAGTCGGCGGCGGCCAGCAGGATCTCACCGGCCGAGAGCCGGGCGGGCGCCGCGGATGCCGAGGGTGCCGAGGGTGCCGACGGCGACGAGGGTGCGGCGAGGAAGGTGGCGGCCACGGTGACGGCGGCCGCCCCGGCCAGGCTCGCCCCCACGAGCGGCCGGCGCCGCCGGCTCCTTCCGCCGTCCGGCAGCGCCCGCGGCGCCGGCCGCCGCTCCTCCCGGCGGACGCCGGCGTCCATGGGGGAGGCGTAGGCGTCGGCGAGGCGGGCGCGGCCGTCGGCCAGCACCTCGGGGGTGGGCGGCGGGGCCGCGTAAAGGTCGCGGATCAGGGTCAGGTCCTGGTTCAGGTCAGCCACGGGAGTCTCCAAGCAAGGGGTTGACGCCGCCCAGGGCGGCGCGAAGCTTCCTTCTGATGCGGTTCAGCCGGGAACCGACCGTTCCTGAGGGGATGTCGAGGGCCTGGCCGATCTCCTGGTAGCTCAGGTCGGCCAGGGCCAGGAGCAGCAGGACGTCGCGGTCGGCGTCCGGCATCGCCTGCAGCGCCGCCACCAGGTCGTCTTTGACGCCCGCCGCCGCCAGCCGTCCGGCGACCAGGTCCTCGTGCCCATCCTCGGCCTGTTCGCCGGTGAGCGTCCCTTCCGGCGCCCGTTGCATCGCCTGCAACCGGCGCAGCTCGCTCCTGCGGTGCTGGGCGACGACGTTGGTGGCGATGCCGTACAGCCAGCCGCGGACCACGCCGCGGCCGGAGTCGAAGCCGGCCCGGCCGTGGAAGGCGGCCAGGAAGATCTCCGCGGTGAGGTCGTCGGCGGCCTGGGTGCCGAGGCGGCCGGCGACGTACCGGTGGATCTCGGGAAAGTAGCGGTCGTAGAGCACCCCGAACCTCTCGGGGCGGCGCAGGGACTCGGCGATCGCCTGCTCGTCCTCGACCGTCATGGATTGTGTCACACCCCTACTTGGTGGGAGCGCCCGTCCTTCTTCACGCCCTCTCAGCCCGTGAAGAGGGGGCGGGCATTCCGCCAAGAAGACATGTGATCCTCAGAACGACAGCGGTCTCGCTGACCATCGCGCTCCTCGGAGCCGTCCCGTCCGGCCTGCCGGCCCCGCCGGGCGGCCCCGCCCGTACCGTGACGCTGATCACGGGAGACCGGGTGAGCCTCGTCGCCGACGGCGTGCGCGTCGCGCCGGGCAAGGGCCGTACGGGCGTCGTCTTCAGCACGGAGAAGATCGGTGACCGGCTCCGCGTCGTCCCCGGCGACGCCGTCCCCCTGCTGGCCGCCGGCCGGCTCGACCCCCGCCTGTTCGACGTGACGACCCTGCTGGAGTACGCCCCCGGCGCCCTGCCCCTCATCGTCACGGGCCCGGACGCCGCCCGCCGGCCGGGCCTGGCCGCCCACGGCATGGCGGTGACCCGCGCCCTGCCCGCCGTGAACGGCGCCGCCGTACGCTTCGACACCGCCGCCGGCTCCTGGCCCGGCCTCAGGGCCTCGCTCTCCACCGGCACCGGGAAGATCTGGCTCGACGGCCGGGCGACCCTGTCGCTGGACGCCAGCGTCAAGCAGATCGGCGCCCCCGCCGCCTGGGAGAAGGGCTACACGGGCGCCGGGGTGAAGGTCGCCGTCCTGGACTCCGGCATCGACGACACCCACCCCGACCTGGCCGGCAAGGTGGCGGCCCGCCGGAACTTCACCGGCACCGACACCGCGGCCGACCTCACCGGGCACGGCACCCACGTGGCCTCGACCATCGCCGGGACGGGCGAGCGTTACCGCGGCGTCGCGCCGGGCGCCACCCTCCTGGACGCCAAGGTGTGCGCCGACCGCTGGTGCGCGGAGTCGGCGATCCTGGCCGGCATGCAGTGGGCCGCCGAGCAGGGGGCCAAGGTGGCCAACCTCAGCCTCGGCTCGCCGGACGCCCCCGGCCTGGACCCGCTGGAGGAGGCCGTCCGGACGCTGACCGAGCGGTACGGCGTGCTGTTCGTCGCGGCCGCCGGCAACTACGGCAAGCCGGGCACCGTCGCCTCGCCCTCCACCGCGGACGCGGCCCTGTCGGTCGGCGCGGTGGACCGTGCCGACCGCCTGGCCGTCTTCTCCAGCACCGGTCCCCGCGTGGGGGACTCGGGATTGAAGCCCGACATCACCGCGCCCGGCGTCGCCATCCGCGCCGCGCGCGGCAAGGACTCCCCCGGCGAGGGCCCGTACGTCGAGATGTCGGGCACCTCCATGGCGGCCCCGCACGTGGCCGGATCGGCCGCGATCCTGGCCGGGCTGCGCCCGGACTGGACGCCCGAGCAGCTCAAGGCCGCCCTCATGGCCACCGCCCGGCCGCAGCCCGGCACCGCGATCCACGCCCAGGGCGCGGGCCGCCTCGACGTGGGCCGCGCGATCGGCCAGAGGGTGACCACCTCCCCCGCGTCGGTCGGCTTCGGCGTGCTCGCCTGGCCGCACGACGACGACGAGCCGGTCACCAGGAAGCTCGCCTACCGCAACGACGGCCCGGAGCCGGTGACGTTGCGCCTGTCGGCGCGGGCCGGCGCGGACGTGTTCGAGGTGTCGCCCGCCACGCTGACCGTCCCCGCGGGCGGCCGGGCGGAGGCGACCGTCACCGCCGACACCCGCGGCGACGTGGCCGACGGGCCGCTCGGCGGCTACCTGGAGGCCACCGCCGAGGACGGCACGACCGTGAGCACGCCGCTCGCCGTGGTCAAGGAGGTCGAGAGCTACGACCTGACCCTCGACCGGCCGGGCGCCGCGGACGCGCTGACCACCCTCTACCGGACCGACGTCGACCGGAAGGACTGGAACCCGGTCACCGTCCAGGCGGGCGGCAGGGTCACGCTGCGGCTGGCCAAGGGCACCTACGTCGTCGACAGCCGGACCACCGACGGCCAAGGTCTGACCATGCTCGTCCATCCCGGCCTGCGCCTGGACCGGGATCAGTCCCTGCGGCTGGACCCGGCTCAGGCGCGGCCGGTGTCCATCGCGCCGCCCGACCCGGCGGCCAGGCACCTGATGACCGAGGTGACCTACGGCGGCCGCACCCGGGACGGCTCCCCCTACTACCTGGGCGCCGAGGCCACCATGTTCGACGCCGCGCCGGGCATCCGCACCGCGCAGGTCGGGTCCGGCCGGTACGACCTGCTGACCAAGGTCGCCGGCCAGTGGGCGGTGCCGGGCCCGGACGGCGACCTGGCGGGCAGCGCGCAGGCGTACCGGCTGGCGTGGTTCGTCCAGGGCCAGGTGCCGACCGGCTTCAGCCGCCGGGTCGGGCGCGCGGACCTGGCCACGGTCCGCAGGGACTACGGCGCGCCGGCGGCCGGCACGGACGCGAGCGCCGCAAGCGTCGCCTGGCCCGCGGAGGGACGGTTCTTCGGCATCATGTTCGTGACCGACTTCCGGCCTCCCTTCACGCACACCGAGTACGTCAACACCGGCGGCGGCCTCCGCTGGCAGAACGTCTACACGGAGAGCGGCCCGACCTGGGGAGGCGACCTGGCCTCGACCGCCCTCAGGTACGAGGCGGGGCGCGCCTACGACGAGACCTGGAACCGCGGCGTCTTCGGCCCCGCGCCGGTCACCGTGGCGGACACGCCTGCCTTCTCCCGCACGGCCGACGTGATCTCCGCGTTCCCCTCGCTGTACGCCGACGGGGCCGGCCATCCGGGGACGTCGAGCGTGTCCCGGGCGCGGACCGCCCTCTACCGGGACGGCGAGCTGGTCGCGGAGGAGCCCGGTCCGGGGGCGCGGTTCGGCGTGCCGGCCGGGGAGGCGGCCTACCGGCTGGAGATGTCGGCCGAGCGCGGCCCGGAGCCGCTCTCCACCCGTACGGCGGTCGCCTGGACGTTCCGCTCGGCCGGTGGCCGGGACGGCGCGCTGCCGCTGCCGGTCGTCGCCTTCTCGCCCGCGATGGACCCGGCGAGCGGCGCGCCCGCCGGGCGGGCGTTCGCGGTGCCGGTGTCCGTGCGCGGGCAGGCGGGCGCGGTGCGCGAGCTGGCCGTGGACGTCTCCTACGACGACGGCCGCACCTGGCGGGCGGCGAAGGTCGCGGGCGGTGCCGTACGGCTGCGCCATCCGGCCGGGGCGGGCTTCGTCTCCCTGCGCGCCCGCGCCGCCGACACCGGGGGCGCCACCGTGGAGCAGACGGTGATCCGCGCCTACCGGATCGGGTGACCGCCGACCGGCGGTGACGCCGCGACGCCCGCCGTCGGTGGCGCCGGTCGCCGGAGGGCGGGGCCCGTCCGCACGGGCGACTTTAGGGAAATTTCCGATTTTGCCGTCATTTCTAGCCACAAACCGCGATGATCAAGCTCGGCCGGATGCCCACGGGGGGCGCACCGACCGTTGATTGGAGCCCCATTTTGCGGAGAAGACTCCCACTGTTCGCCACCGCCTTCGTGGCGCTGGCGGCGTTGATCCCTGTTCCGGCGGCGAACGCGGCGACGACCGCGAAGCCCGCCACCACCACGACGAACGCCATCACCTGGGCGCCCTGCGAGGAGGAGCCCAGCGCCGAGTGCGGCAAGCTGACCGTGCCCATCGACTGGGCCAGGCCGAGCGGGCCGTCGATCGACCTCGCGGTCGCCCGGCGCAAGGCCACCGACCCGGCCGCCAGGGTCGGCTCGCTGGTGATCAACCCCGGCGGTCCGGGCGGGTCCGGCGTGGAGGCCGTCTACGGCGCTCCCGGGTCCTACACCGAGGAACTGCAGCAGCGGTTCGACATCGTCGGCTTCGACCCGCGCGGCGTGGGCCGCAGCCACCCGGTCATCTGCTCGGCGTCGGTCTACAACCAGATGCCGCCCACCGTCATGCGCAGCCAGGCCGACTTCGACGCCTGGAACGCCTTCACCAAGAAGCTGCACCCGGACTGCCGGGCCCGTACCGGCCCGCTCTACGACCACGTGGACTCCGTCTCCGTGGCCCGTGACATGGACGCCCTCCGCGCCGCCCTCGGCGAGGAGAAGCTCACCTACTACGGCATCTCGTACGGCACCCTGATCGGCCAGATGTACGCCGAGCTGTTCCCCGGCCGCATCCGGGCGCTCGCCCTCGACAGCAACATGGACCACAGCCTCGGCGTGAAGGGCTTCTTCGCCACCGAGGCCCTGGCCGTCGAGGACGGCTTCGACCAGTTCGTCGGCTGGTGCGAGCAGGACACCAGTTGCGTGCTGAACGGCCGCGACATCCGTGCGATCTGGAAGAGCCTGCTGGACAAGGCCCGCCGCGGCGAGCTGGTCTACCCCAGCACCGGTCAGCGGATGACCGAGCTGCAGGTCATCTACAACGCCGCGCTGGGCAACGAGGGGCCCGACTGGCGCACGCTGAGCGAAGTGATCAACTGGCTGAACGGCGGCCCGGCCCCCGAATGGGTGCCCCCGCTGCCCGGCCGGGGCCCGGTGGAGGGTGACGTCGCCGAACTGCCGACCCGGATCCTCTGCCAGGACTACAACCTCAAGGTGAACAGCTACGCCGAGTACGCCGACCTCATGCGTACCGCCGGACTCCTGGCGCCGGACACGAAGTACCACCCGTACCCGACCGACGACCTGCCCATCTGCCTCAACTCGGGCGCCCCGGTCAACCCGCCGCACTCGCTGCGTTACACCGGCCAGGCCCCGCTGCTGCTCGGCAACTCGATCCACGACCCGGCCACGCCGTGGATCTGGGCGGCCAACGCCACCCGCCAGCTCGGCCCGAAGGCCGTGCTGCTCACGTACGAGGGCTGGGGTCACCGTATCTACGGCAAGGACAAGTGCCAGACCGACATCATCGACCAGTACCTCATCGGCCTGAAGGTGCCGCCGCAGGGCACCCGCTGCGCCGTGGGCACGCCTGAGGAGACGCTCAAGAAGCAGACGAAGCGGGCGTGGCCGTCCGACTCGCTGCCCTGGGCCGGATAGTCCGCACGTCATGGGTACGGCCCCATCGCGGGCCGTACCCATCCCCACAAAGGGATATTTGCCCTGGCGAACCCCTCGGTATGGACAATTCAGCGTAAGAAGGTAGCTGATGAGGGGGGATGAGCCATGATCGAGGTCAAGAGCATCGACAAGCCCGACGAACGGCGCGACTTCCCGAAGGGCCACCTGGAGATCTGCGAGCTGAGCGGCCTGACCTTCGGGGTCGCCACGTTCGAGCCGGGATGGCGTTGGTCGGAGTCCGTCAGGCCGATCGCCGGCACCTCGTCCTGCCAGGTGCACCACAACGGCTTCGTGGTCTCGGGCCGGATGCGCCTGCGCATGGACGACGGCACCGAGGCCGAGGCGGGGCCGGGCGAGGTCTTCGTCTGCCCGCCGGGACACGACGCCTGGGTGGTCGGGGACGAACAGGTCGTCCTGTACGACTTCGCGGGCGGCGCCGCCGACTACGCCAAGGCGAGGAACGGCTGACGCCGCGCGCGCTCCGGACGGACGCCGCCTAGGCGGGCGCGTGCGACCGTCTGGGAATGATCTCTTCCAGCGCCTCGGCGACGGTGGCGCGTACGCCGAGGCGTCCTTCCAGACCGGTGATGCGCATCAGCCTGGCCGGTTGCGGGGTCGGCGCGGCGACCATCACCGTCCGTCCCGTGGCGGTGATGCGTTTCCACGCGCCGATCAGCGCGCCGAGTCCGGCCGAATCCATGAAGCCGACGTCGGACAGGTCGATCAATGTGACGGCGGCCGGCGTGCCGTCGAGATAGCCGGTCGCCCAATCCTCGATGGCGCCGGCGGTGTGCAGGTCAAGGTCCCCGGCCGGGTGCAGCACGACCGTTTCTCCCGCGGAGTTCGCCAGGAGCCGGAAAGTGTCCACTTTCACTGCTATCACTTCCCTCCTTGGTCCGCTCTCCCCTGGTCATCGGCCGACAAACCCCGCGACCTGCCCGCCGGACGCAGCGCCGCTGCTCAATGCGGATATTTTCGCAGGACAATTAGCGGTGCGCCGCGACGCCATTCCCGGTGCGAATGCGCGGCCATTTCTTCGACGCCGGACGCATGCCCATACATAAGTAAAGAAATGCTGGGCAGCGGCAATGGAACGTGATCGCCGACGTTCGAGGAGAGTGAGAACCATGGTCCTGCTCGGCCTGCTGCTCATGGTCGCCGGGTCGGCCGCCGTGGTCGTCCTGTTCACCCAGACGACGACCACCGCCACCGCCGCACTGACACTGATGGGCGTCACCTTCCGGGTCGGTGACCTGGAGTTGTTCGCCGCGGGGGCGGCCACCGCCGCCGCGTTCATCTTCGGCGCCTTCCTGATCGCCGCCGGGACGGGCCGCAGGCTGGCCCGCCGCCGCGAACTGCGCCGTCTGCTGGCCGAGCGGGCCGACGACCAGCCCGCCACGGACCAGGACAGGCACCCCACGACGAACCAGCCCGCCGACCGGCTCGTGGCCACCGGGCGCACCGCCGACCGGCAGCCCGAGTCCGCCCCCGCCGCGCGTCACCGGACGCCGGCCGACCGTCTGGTCGCCGGCCGCCGCCGCCCGGTCACCGGCTGACCCCGCGGCCCGGACGGGTGGGCTCAGCTCACCGACACGCGGGCCCGGGACGGATCAGGCGGGCAGCGCGTCGGTGGTGGGCACCACCAGGCCGAACAGGTCGCCGATCGTCGTCAGAGCGGCCTCGTGCAGCACGTCGGCGGGCAGCGGCGCGCCGCCGGGGCCGGCCGGCGTACGGGTGGCGCAGGCGTCGGCGACGACCGTGGGTCGGTACCCCAGCCGGAAGGCCCCCTGGGCGGTGAACGTGACGCACATGTGCGTCATGAACCCCGCCAGGACCAGGTCGGGCCCGGCCTCCATACCCGCCAGGACGTCCTGGAGATCGGTCTGGTGGAAGGCGTCGGGGAACGTCTTGACCACCACCGGCTCCCCGTCGCGCGGCGCGACCGGCGCGCTGATCGCCCCGATCTCGGCGCGGACGTCGTACGGGCTGCCGGGGCCGCCGTCGTTGACGACGTGCACGACGCGGGCCCCGGCGGCGCGGGCGCGCTCCAGCAGGCGGGCGCCGGCCGCGAGGGCCCGCTCGGCGTCCGGCAGGGCCATGACGCCGGTGCTGTAGGTGTTCTGGTAGTCGATCAGCACGAGGGTCGAGTCGGCCAGCCGGGCGGGCTCGGCCGGCAGGCCGACGACCTGGCGCAGGGTGGGCGAGACGGTGCTGCTCATGGCAGGGTTCCTTTCGGGCAGGCTCGCGCCGCCACCCGGCTCGGGCGGCGTACGCGGGGAGAGAGGGGATCAGGCCACCGTGCGGAAACGGCGGCGGTAGGTGCCGGGGCCGGTGCCCAGACGGCGGCGGAAGGCGCGGTGCAGTGTCTCCACCGAGCCGAGCCCGCTGTCGGCGGCCACCCGGGGCAGCGGCAGGTCGGTGGTCTCCAGCAGCCGGCGCGCCACCTCCACGCGCGCCGACTCGACGTACGCGGCCGGGGTGAAGCCGGTCTGCTGCCGGAACACCCGGGTGAACTGCCGCTGGCTCAGCCCCATCCGCGCCGCCAGCTCGACCGTGGTCAGCTCCTCGGCCAGGTGCTCGGCGATCCACAGGCGCAGGTCGTCGATGTCGCGGCGGCCCGAGGCGGCCCGGGTCAGCGGGACGCTGAACTGGCTCTGGCCGCCCTGGCGCTTGAGGTAGACGACCAGTTCGCGGGCCACCGCGAGGGCCGTCTCCTCGCCGTGGTCCTCGGCCACCAGCGCGAGGGTCAGGTCGAGGCAGGCGCTGATGCCCGCGCCCGTCCAGATCCGGCCGCTGGAGCGCAGGAAGATCGGGTCGGGATCGACGGTGACCCGGGGGTGGTCGGCGGCCAGTTGCCCGGCGGTGGACCAGTGGGTGGTGGCGGTCAGGCCGTCCAGGAGGCCGGCCTCGGCCAGGATGTGCGCGCCGACGCACACCGAGGCCACCCGGCGGGCGTCCGGAGCGGTCCGCCGTACCCAGGCGACCACCTCGGCGTCCGTCAGGGCGCGTGGCCCGTCGGGCGTGACGGTCACCGCGCCGGGCACCACCAGGGTGTCCACCTGGTCGCCGACCTGGTCGAACGTCAGATCGGCGACCAGCCGCACCCCGGCGGACGTGGTGACCTGGCCGCCCTGGGGCCCGGCCAGCCGCACGTCGTACAGGGCGCGACCGGCGACCCGGTTGGCCAGGGCGAACACCTCGGCCGGGCCGGTGACGTCGAGCAGGTCGACGTCCGGGAAGAGCGCGATGACGACGCGGTGAGCAGCGGGCATGCCCCGATTCTCACTGAACGGGCGGAATGTCCGCAACGACAGTTATCTGGCACATCTGGCCATCGAGCGGGCCGGGTCCGGTCAGCCGGCGTGCAGGTCGGCCGGTTCGCCGAGCCGCAGGGCCAGCAGGGCGACGTCGTCGGTGAAACCGTCGCCCCGGTGGACGAGCAGCAGTTCGCACATCTCCTCCAGGGGCAGGTGGCGCAGCCGGGAGGCGGTGCGGATCAGGCTCTCCATGCCCCGGTCGAGGCCGTGCGCGGGGTCCTCGACGAGCCCGTCGGTGTAGAGCAGCAGCGTGGACCCGGCCGGGATGACCTGCTCGTGGTCGGGCCGGGGCAGGTCGGGGGTGACGCCGAGGGGGTGGCCGCCCTCGGCCCGCAGGTAGCGGGCGGGGCCGTCGACGGGGAGCAGCAGCGGGGGCAGGTGCCCGGCGGTGGCCCACCTCAGCCGCCAGTCGGTGCCGCCGTACTCCTCCAGGCGGGCCAGCAGCACCGTCGCCATCGGGCCGCCGTGCAGGGCGTGCAGGATCTCGTCGAGGCGGCGCAGGATGTGGGAGGGCGGCTCGCAGTGCTCGTAGGCGAGCACCCGCAGCATGTTGCTGATCTGGCTCATGACGGTGGCCGAGCGCAGGTCGTGGCCCATCACGTCGCCGACCATCAGGCAGGGCACGCCGTCGGGCAGGACGATCGCGTCGTACCAGTCACCGCCGATGCGCGGGACCGTGCTGGAGGGCAGGTAGCGGGCGCAGGCCCACAGGCCGTTCAGCTCGGGCAGCGACGGGAGCAGGCTGCGCTGGAACTCCTCGGTGTTGCGGCGGATGCGCTCGTAGAGTCGGGCGTTCTCGATGGCGACGCCGGCCGCGCTGGCCAGCGCCGCGACGATCCGCTCGTCGTCGCCGGTGAACGGCAGGCCCGACCGTTTGTCGGCGAAGTACAGGTTGCCGTACGCGGTGCCGCGGACCAGGATCGGCGTGCCCAGCAGGGTGCGCATCACCGGATGGCCGGCGGGGTATTCGCGGAAGCTGGGGTGGGCGAGCACGTCGTCCACGCGCAGCGGCCTGGGCCGGAGCATCAGCTCCTGGAGCAGGCCGTGGCTGGTCGGCAGGCGGCCGATGGCCTCGTACACCTCTTCGGAGACCCCGTAGGTGAACAGGTCGGCGAACTCGCCCTCGTCGTTGAGCACGCCGAGGGCCCCGTACCGGGCGTCCACCAGGTCGGCCGAGACCTCCACGATCGTGCGCAGCGCGGCGTTCAGCTCCAGCTCGGAACTGATCGCGAGGACCGCCTCCAGCAGGCGCGCCATCCGGCCGTGCAGATCCTCGATCTGCGTCAGGCTCGCCTGCAGCCGCCGGAGCTTCTCGGCGCCGAACGGCCCCAGGTCTCCGCCGTACGTGCCGCCCTCCGGCCGCTGTTCGCCCACCCCACCCCCCGAGATGCCCTTGCCCAGGTCATGCCCCCGGTCACCGGCATGACACCTGGTCGCGGGCACCGCGGGAGGCGGCTCAGAGCACCTTGGAGGAGGCGGCCGCCCAGGTGTTGCAGGAGCCCGGGTCCCCGGTGGCGAAGCCACGCTTGATCCACGAGCGAAGCGTGGAGGTCTTGCCGTACGAGCTGTACTTGCCCAGCTTGTTCCCTACGGGGAGGGTGAGGAAATAGTCCCAGTCCTTCTTCGACCTGCCCGCCAGGGGCCAGACGCTCTTGACGAAGGCGCCGCCCAGGCACTCGGTCTGGAGATTCTTACGCCGGTCCTGCTCACGCCCTTCCGCCTTGGTGGGGTACGGGATCACGTCGTAGGCGTCGGAGATCCCGACGAGGTTCTGCACGTGGTATGCGTACATCCCGGCCGTCGTGTGGAGCAGCCACAGGTCGCTCGGGTCGTCCGTCCAGTCCTTGCCGATCTGGAAGGCCAGCGTGCGGGTCTTCGCGCAGTACCACGTCTGCGAGTCGTCGTCGTTCACGGCCAGGCCGCAGTACTTCTTGGGGATGCGGTTCATGTGCCGCACCTTCACCGGCTCGTACGGCAGCCCCGCCCCGGTCAGGTGCTGCTGCCAGGTGCTCTCCAGACAGGCGACGACCGCGTCCACGTAGGCGCGGGCCTGCTTGAGGTTGTGGCGCTTGACCCGCGGCTCGGCGCAGGTGGTCGTGGGCAGCGGGCCCGCCTCGTAGAGGGGGTTGGCGATCAGCTTGGGATGCTTGACCGGGTAGGCCGCGCTCTCGGCGGCGGCCGTGCCGGCCAGGGAGGCCGTGAGCACGCCCGCCATCGTCAAGATCATGAGGGGTTTCACGAAGGGTGACAATAAGGCCAGAACGCGGCCGCCACAAGGCGGTCAGCCGCTCACAGCGGTGACGTTCAGTTGCGGGGCCGAGCGGATCTCGGCGTCGGTGAACCGTTCCGTGACCCAGCCTCCCCGGGAGAACAGCGCGGTCTGGTCGGTGTGGTGGGGCGAGTTCGGGTTGGCGGACAGGGAGTAGGTGAGGACGGTGCGGGTGCGCGGCCCGTCCGGGGTGAGCTCGACGGCCATCATGAAGCTGGAGCCGGTGTTCACGTCGGGGTAGCGCCCGTCCTTGCCGAGCGGGCCTGAGTTGCGGACGCGGTCGAAGCAGCCCTCCCCCTCGGTGCAGCCGGGGATCGGGACCGACGCGTAGTGCTGGGCCTGGCCGGTGGTGAGGGTCAGGGGCAGACGGTTGTCCCGGAAGAACAGCACGGCGTCGGCCAGGGCGCGCCGCACGGCGGGGTCGTCCCGCTTCAGGCCGCGCGGCGTGGTGAGCGGCTGGGCGGGGTCGAACGGCACCCGCCACCAGCTCTGCGGCGGCTCCCCGGGCTTGACGGGGACCTGCAGCCCGTCGAAGAACCGCCGCCACAGCACGGCGCCCTCGCCGTCCAGCGTGGCGCGCCCGTCCCAGCGGGTCAGGGTCCGGCAGGCGTCCCGTACGTCGACCCGCTCCCCCGAGGAGGCCCGCAGCTCACGCTGCCCCCGGCACAACGCCACCAGGTCCGGACGCATGAGCTCGAAGCCGTGGTTGCGCTTGCTCCGCGCGGTGGCCTGGAGCGTCTCCAGGGTGAAGCCGGGGGCGCCGAGCCCGTCGGTGCCCTTGAGCCGCCGGTCGATCATGTCCAGGCTCACCCGGGGCCGCAGCTCCACGTCGGTCCGTACGGTGCCCCAGACCTGGTCATAGCCGGTCAGCGGGGCGGCCGGGTTCGTCATCCACGGGCTGTTGTTGGAGTTGGCGACGTAGTCGGTGCGGGTCAGTCCGGGCCGGTTGCCGGGGCCGAAGATGCCGGGCACGACCGCGTCGGCGTCCTTGCCCCACAGGCACGCCGAGGTCGAGCCGTCCAGGACGAAGGCGTCGATCGACGGGTCGGGCGACGGCTTGGCGCACCGGCCGGCCTGGGCGTCGGTGACGTGCGGGACGACGGAGGCGTCGGCGAAGGACGCCGTCCCCCCGACGTCCGTGGCCAGCGTGTAGACGAACGGCAGGCCCTGGTGGGCGTCCTGGGCGGCGCGCAGTCCGCGCAGGTCGCCGGCCTTGGCCATCGCCAGCCACTCGTCGGCCGCCCGCAGGTTGGCGGCGTTGACGTCGGCCAGCGCGTACGCGTACTCGTCGCCGCGCCCGGCGGCCAGCACCGGGCCGTAGCGGGAGGTGAACAGGGTGCGCGAGACGAGGGTGCCGTCCTGGAGCGGCACCACGACCTCCTGGCGGCCCATCGGCTCGGGCCGGCCGTCGACCAGGTAGGTGGTGGGGTCGCCCTGCGCCAGTTCGAGCCGGTAGAGGGTGAACCGCTGGGCGTGGGAGACGGTGTGGGTCCAGGCGACGGTCTTGTTGTGGCCGATCTGCACGACGGGGGTGCCGTACAGGCTGCCGCCGGCGACGTCCAGCACGCCGGGGATGGTGAGCTGCACCTGGTAGAAGCGGCGGACGCCGTTCCACGGGAAGTGCGGGTCGGCCAGCAGCATGCCGTGGCCGTCGCGGGTGGCCTCGCGGCCCAGCGCCCAGCCGTTGCTGCCGGGGGCGCGGCGCGGGCCCTCGTCCCCGTCGTCCCCGCCGCCGACGATGGCCTCCTTGAGCGCCGAGCCGCCCGACATGCGGCTCAGGTCGAGGAGGTTGGCCCAGACGTCCTCGGCGGTGATCGGGCCGACCCAGGACTTGCCGCGGCAGGTGGGGTCGGGCAGGTTGGCCACGCCGGTGTCGTCGAGGTAGCGGTTGTAGCCGGCCACGTACCCGTCGACCAGCTCGCGCAGCTCCGCGCTCGGGCCGATGGGGGCGGGCCTGGCCAGCAGCCGCCGGACGACGCCGGAGTCGGCGACGCTGCGGTGGTAGAGGTCGCTGGTGAGGTTGGCGACCGGGCGCACCGGGTCGTCGGACCGGGCCTGCGGGCCGAAGTGGCGCGATCGTTCGCCGCGCAACGTCACCACCCACGAGGCCAGCACGCACAGGTTGTCCTGGGCGAAGGCGTACCCGTAGCCGAAGCCCAGGCCGCCGTGGTTCTTGGCGGACACGTGCGGGATGCCGTACTCGGTGCGCCGGATCTCGGCCGACCAGCGGCCGGCGGCGGCCGCGGACGGCGGGCCCGTGAGCAGGCCTGCGACCAGAGCGAGCACGATCGCCGCACAGGACGTTCGCAGCTTCATGTGGCTCCTATTCGAAACGCGCGTTGTCGGGCGAGGTCATGCGCCGCAGCAGCGGCAGGACGGTCGAGATCACCAGCAGGGAGGCGACCAGCCCGCCGCCGACGCCGGCGAAGTAGGCGGGCCCCGGCATCGCCAGGGAGGCCCCCTTCATGGCGAGGGCGTCGATGAACGGCGCCGCCACCCCGAACCCGGCCCCGGCCGCCACGACGGCCGCCAGGACCAGCGGCAACGCCGACTCCAGCAGCACGACCGCGCCCAGGGTGCGGCCGGGCGTACCGGCCAGCCGCAGCAGCGTGAACGGCTGCCGGCGCTCCACCAGCCCGCCGCCGACCGCCACCAGCAGGCTGCAGCCGCCGGCGAGCAGGGTCAGCGCGACCATGGCCAGCGCGATGTTCTCGGCCTGCGTGTAGAGCGCCGCCCGGACCTGGGCGACCTCGTCGAACGTCATCGGCGGGCCGGTGCTCTGCCCGGCCAGCAGGGTGCGGATCTCCTCCAGGGTCGCCGGGTCGGCCATGGTGACCAGCACGGAGGCCAGGTTGAGCCCGTCGGCGGAGACGGGCTCGCTGTCCGGCCCGGCGAGGGGGATCAGCTTGTCGATGGTGAGCGGGTTGTCGGCCTCCACCACCCGGTCGAACCGCCCGGCGACCGCCCGCGCGCCCGGCGGGCACTGCCCGAGCGCCGGGAAGCGGGCCAGGTCGGCGCACTCGACGACGGCCCGGGGCGGCGGCGGCCGCTCCGGGTCGATCACCCGGTTCTCCTCCTCCTTCGCGGCGTGGATCGGCAGCACGCCGACGCCCGGGTAGGCGCGCAGCCGGGCCACCAGCTCGGCCCCGGCCCGCGGTGACAACCCGCCGCCGCCGAGGTCGCCGAGCGGGGCGCGCAGCACGCCGGACAGCGTCCCGCCGGCCACCGCCCGCTGGCCGGCCACCACGGCGGGCACGATCCCGGCGATCGCCGTCCCGATGAACACCGCGAGGACGAGCCCGCTCACGGACCTGAAGGCGGCCTTCGGGTCGGCCGCCAGCCGCCGGGCGGCCAGCAGCGTCGCCGCTCCGCCGGTCAGCCGGGCGGCCAGGCGGGCGGCCAGCATCGTCAGCCAGGGGCCGGCCAGGATCAGCCCGATCATGATCAGCGCCAGGCCCGCCGAGGCCGTCCCGGCGTTCGGTTTGCGGTCGTCGGTCTGGAACATCGGCACCGCGAACAGCGCCAGCCCGGCCAGCAGCGGGAGCGCCCGCCAGGCGCGCGGCGGCCGTGGGGCGCCCTTCCTGAGCGCGCCCAGCGGCGAGATCCGGACGCGACGCAGCGACCACAGCGCGCTCACCCCGGCCAGCAGCGGGACGCCGGCGAGCACGGCCGTGTACTGCCAGGCGGCCGGGGTCACCGTGTCGGGGAAGAACCGGGAGCCGGTGACGCGGATGGTGGCGATGGCCGGGCGTACCAGGAGGAAGAGCACGATCCCGGCGAGCGTGCCGGTCAGCGCGCCGAGCGCCGAGTCCACCGCGGCGAACAGGTTGACCTGCCGGGACGTGCCGCCCACCAGCCGGATCGCGGCGAAGCGCGCCTCGCGGCGGGCGGCGGCCAGCCGGGTGGCGGTGTTGACCAGCACGAGCAGCGGCAGCAGCAGCCCGACGGCCGCGATCGCGAACCCGAAGTGGTAGATGTCGGCGTTGGCGTCGACGGCGGGCTCGTCGGCCGTCGTGTCGACCTGCCGGGTGCCGAGCAGGGCGGCGACCTGCTCGGGCGTGCGGCCGATCACGATGGTCAGGTCGTCGGGGCCGGAGAGCGCGGCGCGGCCGATCGTCCCGGCCCTCGTGCCGGGGAAGCGGTCGGCGAGCTGCGCGCGCGGCGCCGAGTCCAGCAGCCGGGCCAGCGCCGGGGAGACGTAGTACTGGCCGGGCGCGGGCATGCGGGACAGCCCGGGGACGACCGGAGCCTGGCCGCCGAGCGCGGCGGCGTCGAGCCGCCTGATCGGGCGGCCGGCGTAGTAGTCCTCGTGGTGGTTCCACAGGGCGCCGGTGGCGGTGGCGTCGAGGGCCCAGCCGCTGGGGGCGGTGCCGCGGGTGCACTCCCAGCAGGTGCGCTCGCCGGCCGTCTGGAAGGCGTTGAACAGGGAGAGCGTGGTGAGCAGCACCGCCACGCCGACCGCCACTCCCGCGACGATCAGCGCGAGCCGGGCGGCCGCCTCCCTGCCTCCGGCCAGCGACAGCCGCAGGCCGAGGGCGATCACCGTACGACCTGACCGGCGAAGGGGTCGGTGAGCCGGCCGTCGCGGACGATGACCTCCCGGTCGGCGCAGGAGGCGACGCGGGCGTCGTGGGTCACCACGATCACGGTGGTGCCCTCCTCTCGCGCCAGGCCGACCAGCAGTTCCATGACGTGCTCGCCGGTCAGCGAGTCGAGCGAGCCGGTCGGCTCGTCGGCGAACAACACCCGCGGCCCGGTCACCAGCGCCCTGGCGATCGCCACCCGCTGCGCCTGCCCGCCGGACAGCTCGCCGATGCGCCGCTCGCCCAGCTCGGCCAGCTCCAGCCGCTCCAGCCAGCCCGCCGCCCGCCGATATGCCGCCTTGCGCCCGGTACGCGCGAGCAGCAGCGGCAGGGCGACGTTGTCGGCCGCGGTGAGCTCCGGCACGAGCTGCCCGAACTGGAACACGAAGCCGAACGCGGTGCGCCGCAGCCGGGTGCGCCGGTCGTCGCTCAGGGTGTCCAGGCGGCGGCCGTCGAACCACACCTCGCCGCCGTCGGGGGTGAAGATCCCGGCCAGGCAGTGCAGCAACGTCGACTTGCCCGAGCCGCTGGGGCCCATGACCGCCACGACCTCCCCGGCCGCCACCTCCAGACTGGCCTCCCGCAGCGCCGGCGTGCGGCCGAAGGAGCGGCTGATCGCGCGGGCCTCCAGGATCACGACGACCCCCGCACCAGCTCGGCCAGCGCGTCCAGCCGCGCCTGGGTGACGTCGATCCAGCGCAGATCGGCTTCCAGGTGGAACATGCCGTGGTCGGCGAGCAGCGCGTCGGCCAGCGAGTCCCCCCGCTTGATCTGCGCGAACTCGCGCATGCGCCGCAGGTGCGTGGCGCGCTGGAGGTCGAGGTAGGCCGCCGCGTCGCGGCCCAGCATCAGCGCCAGCACGACCTTGGTGAACAGCACGGTCTGCAGGTACGGCTCGGCTGCGACCGGCTCGCTCAGCCACGCCTCGACCTCGCGCGCGCCGATCGGGGTGATCGCGTAGCGCTTGCGCTCGGGGCCGTCGCCCGGCTCGCTCTCCCCCGCGGTGACCTTGCCGTCCCTGGCCAGCCGGCCGAGGGTGGAGTACACCTGGCCGAAGGGCAGTGACTTGCCGCGGCCGAAATAGGTGTCGTAGTCGCGCTTCAGGTCGTAGCCGTGGCTCGGCTCCCGCTCAAGGAGGCCGAGCAGCGCAAGAGGAACGCTCATGCCCCCGCACTATATACCGAGGGTATATACGGGGGGCATAACCGCGAGAAATGGGTCGGCGTCGCCTCAGGAGGTGGAGCTGGGTGACGGCGCGGGCTGGTGGTCGCCGTGCCGGGGGCCGCCCTTGCCGCCGTCCCTTTCGCCGCCCCTGTCGCCCCAGTGGTCGTCGCCGTGCCGGCCGCGGCCGTCGCGGGCGGTCACGTCGTGGACGGTGACGGCGGTGGCCGTGCCGCCGCTGACCTTGGCGCTGACCATGACCTTCTGGCCGGCCTTGATCGCGCCGATGCCCTGGTCGCGGTTGACCCGGGTGTCGGCGTTGACGGCGTACTGCTTGGTGTAGCCGTCCCCGCTCTTGACCGTGACGGAGTCCTGGCCGACGGCGGTGACCTCGCCGTACTGGGTGGCCACCGTCACGTACGCGCCCTGTCCGTCGGGGACGACGAACTCGCCGTGGACGGGCGGGCCGCCGAACCCGCGCCCCCAGCCGCGCCCCTTGTCGGACGGCGAGCCCGACGGGACGGCCGAAGGGCTCCCCGCGGACGGGGGCGTGCCGGTGGGCGACGGCGCCGGCGACAGCGCCGAGGCGGCGGCCACGCCGGCGCCGGTGGCCAGGACGACCGCGGTGGTCGCGGCGAGCAGCACGGAGCGGGGGAACCGGCGCCTGGGCGGTTCGTGCTCCAGGGTCTCCGCCTTGCCGAATCCGTCAGGCCCAGAGGTCATGATCTTTCCTCTCTACGGGATATATCACCACAACCCTGCCCTTGACCACCTAAAACGGTCGTAAACGCCCATCAATCTGCGGCCCGCGTCCCCGCACGCGGGCCGCGCCGAAGCCGCTAGGACGCCGAGACGCGCACCAGCGCGCGGTCCCCGTCACGCAGGACGGCGATCCGGGTGCCGGTGTCGGGCACCTTCACCCCGAGCTGCGGCAGATCGGGGTGCCAGTAGACGCCACGGTGGTCGTCGAACACGGGAACGCCCGGACGCGCCGGGAACACGGCGGGAACGCCCGCCGAGTGCAGCCGGAGCCGGTCCGTGCGCGCGTTGCCGAACGGCGCGTCGAACACCTGGAGCCGCGCCCCGGCCGCCGCCCCACTGGCCCAGCGCAGCGGCTCGGGCCGGGCGTCGACGGGCAGGATCATGCCCTCGCCGGGGTGGTCGCGGGTGGTGTTGTCGCCGTACCAGGCGTCCCAGAGCCAGATGAGCACGCCCTGCTGGTACGGGTAGTGCTCGACCCGCTGGCTGCCGGTCCACCCGAAGTTGTACGGCCCGGTCCGCAGGTAGGCGTTGTAGCCGGTGTAGCGCCGGTTCTCGGCGAGGTAGGCGCGGGAGAAGCGCTGCACGCCCACCTCGCCGCTGCGGGCGAAGCCCACCGCCGTCCACTCGCCCTCGCCCTGCTCGACGTCGTCGGCGAACACGCCGGGCACCTGGATGTCGTCCACCCGGAAGCCGGACTCGGAGGTGTTGGAGTCGGTCGAGTAGCGGAAGCGGAACCAGACCTTGCCGCCCGCGTACGGGCTCAGGTCGTAGGAGATCTCCCGCCAGTCCGAGCTTCCGGTGAGCGGCTGCCCGACCGGCGTCCAGGCCGCGCCGTCGCGGGAGACCTCGGCGTACAGGTAGTCGTAGCCCTGCTCGATCGCGTACGCCGCGTGCGCCTTGAGCGTCGGCTCCGTGGCCCGGGAGAGGTCGATCTGCCGGGTGAGCGTCTGCTCAAGGTTGTCGCCCTTGCCGCTCCACCACTGCCACTCCCCCTGGTACGGCCGGCCCAGCGGGGTGCTGATCTCGCGCGCCGGCAGGTCCACCACGAGCGCCTGCGGATCGCGGGTGTTGTAGGAGCCGACGCCGAGGGTGTGCGTGGAGGGGGTCGCCGCGCGCGCCCGGTCGTAGGCCAGCCAGCCGAGCTGGAGCTTGCTCCAGGCGTCCAGGTCGCCGGCGTACTCGCCGAGCGGGCCGGTCCGCGAGCTCAGGTAGGAGCCGGACGACATCAGCGACCAGAAGTTGACCGAGTTGTCCCCGCCGCCCGCGTACAGGTCCGGCAGGCCGAGGTCGTGGCCGAACTCGTGGGCGGTCAGGCCGACGCCGCTGTTCTCCCCGGCCGTCAGGTAGTCGCCGACCCAGATGCCGGTGTCGCCGATCTGGGTGCCGCCGTTGCGGTTGCCCTCGGGGCCGGCCTGGCCGCGCTCGGGCCAGTAGGCGAAGTAGCGGTGGGCCCAGACGGCGTCCGCGCCCTGCGCGCCGCCGCCCCAGGTCTCGTCCACGCCGGCGTGCACGACCTGGTAATGGTCCAGGTAGCCGTCGGGCTCGTCGAAGTCGCCGTCGTTGTCGTAGTCGTAGCGGTCCCAGACGTCGTACTCGGCCAGTTCGGCGCGGATCTGCTCCACCGTCCTGCCCTTGGCCTTCTCGGCCTCGTACCAGGCGTTGGCCGAGTCGCGTACCAGGTCCCAGTTGTTCCAGCAGATGCCGCCCTCCTCGGGGGCGCACCGGTCGCTGCCGTAGCGGGCCTCGTTGTACGGCACGCGTACCCAGTCGCTGACGTAGCCGTCGAGGTCGTAGCGGCCGGAGGACTGGAGGCGGTAGTAGTCGCGCAGGGAGTTGCCGCCGGTCGCGAAGTAGGACTTCACGTAGGAGGCGCGGTCGAAGTCGGGGCGCCAGAGGGTGTGGTTGTCGTCGGTGCCGCGCGGGTCGGGGATCGCGTTGTGGCGGGGGCCGGGCCGGCCGCCGTACTTGATCTGGCCGTCGATCTTCGTCTCGTTGTCCACCTTGTCGCCGAACTCGGCCAGGACGACGAAGATCTGGTCCTTGCGCTCCTGGGCGAGCTCGACGTAGCGGTGGCCGACCTTGACCGAGCGGCCGGGCCGCGCCTTGGCCGCCGCCGCGTCCGGGGATAAGAGCCCTTCGACGGCCTGCCTGTGCAGCGCCGCCTGCTCGCGTTGCTGCGGGCTGAGCGGGGAGATCTCCCTGCTCACCTTTTTCACGGGTGGCGCCGCGGTTTCCGCCGCCGCGGCGGAGACGGGAGGGACGCCGAGCGCGGCGATCGCCAGCAGGGCGGCCGCCGCGGAGAGAGTGATTCGCATGGCATGTAACATGTCACACTTCAAGTCTCTCGTCTCTACCTCCGGCCGATCTTCCGGGAGGCGGATCCCGTCACTCGACGATCAGGTTGACCGGGATGTTGCCGCGGGTGGCGTTGGAGTAGGGGCAGACCTGGTGGGTGGCCTCGACCAGCTCGCGGGCGACCTCGGGGGCGATGTCGTCGGGCAGTTCGACGCGGAGCGTGGCGTCGAGCTGGAACCCGCCCGCGCCGTTGGGCGACAGGCCGATCTCCGCCGTGACGGAGGCGTCGGAGACGTCGATCCGCTTCTGCCCGGCCACCAGCCGCATGGCCGAGGCGAAACAGGCGGCGTAGCCGGCGGCGAAGAGCTGCTCGGGGTTGGTGCCCTCGCCGTCGCCGCCCAGCTCCTTCTGCAGGGCCAGCTTGACGTCCAGCCTGCCGTCGGAGGTGACCGCGCGCCCGTCGCGGCCGGCCGAGGTGGCGATGGCGGTGTACATGCTCATGACCGGTTGCCCTTCGTTTTGCTAGACAGACCTGTCTGTCTAGTTCGTTGGGCCTGAGACTAGACAGGTCTGTCTGGTAGCGTCAAGGGGTGAGCGCAGAGACGGTGAAGGACCCCCGCCCGAGTCCGGCCCGCATCCGGGTCCTGGAGACGGCGGCGCGGCTGTTCTACGCCGAGGGCGTGCACTCGGTGGGGATCGATCGGATCATCGCCGCGGCGGGCGTCGCGAAGGCGACCTTCTACCACCACTTCCCGAGCAAGGACGAGCTGGTCCGGGCGTACATCGCCGAGCAGGGGGCGGCACAGCGGGCCCTGGTCGACACGCTGCGCGCGGGCTCACCCCGGGAGACGCTGGCGGCCGTCTTCGCGTTCATGTGCGAGTTCGGGTCCGGCGCCGGTTACCGCGGCTGCCCGTTCGTCAACACGGCGGCCGAGTACCCGGATCCGGCGCATCCCGTCCGGAAGGCCATCGCCGAGCACCGGCGCTGGCACCGCGACCTGTACCGCGACCTCCTGGCGGCCGACGGCCACACCGACGCCGAACGCACCGCCGACATCCTCCTCCTGGTCAGGGACGGCCTGGTAGTGGGCTTCGACCTGGACGACCCGGCCACCGTCCGCGCCACGGTCCAGGAAACCCTGACCCGCATCCTCACCCCCTGACCCACCCCCCACCCGCCACACACCTCCGCGCGCCTCACACCCTCCGCCCTCCACACTCATCCACGCCCTTCGCGCTCACCGCCCTTCGCGTCCTCCCCCCTTCGCACCCTCCGCCCTGCGTGCCCTCGCCATTCCGGCCCTGCGCGCCCTCCGCGTCCTTTGGCGCCCTTCACCCCCTTCGCCCTTCGCACCGCAGGCCGCTTGAGCTGGGGGGATGGGAGTGGGGGAGGTGGTGGTTTGGTGGTTTGTGGGTAGTTTGTCTGGTATTACTGGGCAGCGCCGTTGCTCCCTTTCGCACCGTTTACGAGGCAGGCATGTCGTTGTCCCGAAATATCAGGAGAAGTGTGGCTGCGGCGGTGGCCGTCGTCCTCGCTCTGCTCATCGCCTCGCCCACGCCTCCGGCGGCCGCCGACACCCCCGCCCGGCCCAACATCATCTTCTTCCTCGTCGACGACCTGTCGGCCGACCTGCTGCCCTACATGGACACGGTCCGCGGCCTCGCCGAGGGCGGCACCACGTTCACCGACTACTACGTGTCCGACTCGCTCTGCTGCCCCTCCCGGGCCTCGATGTTCACCGGCCAGTTCCCGCACAACACCGGCGTACGGACCAACCAGGGCTACGACCGCGGCGGCTACGAGGCGTTCGCCCGGCACGAGAGCCGCACCTACGCCGCCTCCCTCCACCAGGCCGGCTACCGCACGGGCTACCTGGGCAAGTACATCAACGAGTACCCCGCCCGCCCCGGCTACCAGGTGCCGACCGGCTGGGACGAGTGGCACGTCTCCGCGGGCGGCGGCTACAACGAGTTCAGGTACCAGCTCACCCGCTACGTCAGGGAGGAGTCGGGCGACCGGCGCCCGATCGCCCCCTCCAGGGGCGACTACCTGGTCGACGAGCTGGCCCAGCGCGCGACCGGCTTCATCGAGCGCTCCCGCGAGCACGCCCCCGACCGGCCGTTCTTCCTCCAGGTCTCGCCCTTCTCCCCGCACAACCGGGTGGACGTCAAGCCCGGCGACACCGAACCGCGCTTCCCGCCCGCGCCGCGCGACCGCCCGAAGGACCGCTTCCCGGCCGGCGAGTTCCCGCACGGCGACTGCGGCGGCCCCGACTGCGACGGCATCGACGTGACCACCCTGCCCTCCTACGACGAGGACACCGCCGACAAACCCTCCTGGGTCCGCCGGGCGCCGATCGAGGCGAAGCGCGCCGAGGAGCTGCGCGAGGACTTCCGTGACCGGATCCGCATGGTCCAGTCGGTCGACGACATGGTGGGACGGGTGCTGTCCACGCTGACCGAGCCGGAGCGCCGCAACACCTACGTCGTGTTCGCCAGCGACAACGGCTTCCACCTCGGCCAGCACCGCCTGGTACGCGGCAAGTCCACCCCCTACGACCACGACGTACGGGTCCCGCTGCTGGTCAGGCGGCCGGTCACCGGAGAGCACGACCGGCGGGTGACCGGCGCGATCGCCCAGAACGTGGACCTGTTCGCGACCTTCCTCGACATGGCCGGCCTCGCCCCGGCGATCCGCGACAGCCGGGACGGCCGCAGCCTGCTCCCCCTCATCCAGGGCCGGCAGGTCGCCGACTGGCGGCAGGCGGCGCTGGTCGAGCACGTCAGGCCCGACCCGCGGACGCCCGGCAGGCCCGACCCCGACGCCGACCGGCTGAAGCAGGGCAACGCGCAGCCGCCCACCTACAACGCCGTACGGACCGCAGGAGAGCTGTACGCCGAGTACGAGGGCGAGCCGAAGCCCGAGTACTACAACACCGTCACCGACCCCCGCCAGGAGTCCAACGACCCCGGCAACGCCCGGACGGCGTACCTGGCCGGGGTCCTGCGCGGGCTGACGGCGTGCGGCAGGCCCGGCGCGCCCGACTGCTGGACGGCCGCGCATCTGCGCTGAGGCGTACGGCAGCTGAGGCGTACGGCAGAAGTTGACCTCCTTCGGTCCGGCGGTTGACGCGCCGGCCGCCGGTCCCCTCGTAAGTTGGGGCGGTCGGGAGCCCGAACCGAAGGAGAACGATGCGGTTCACGTCCGCCCTTGCCGGATTACTGATGTTCGCAGGCACGTTCGCAGGCACGGGGGTGGCCCAGGCGGCGCCCACGCAGGCGGCCACCGGAGCGGCCGGGTGCGCGGCCGTGCTGCCCCGGCCCGACGGCCACGGCATCACCTGCCTCGACGTGCGACGTCGCCCGCAGAGCGACGACTCGGAGCTGCGGGACGTCACGATGACCTCGACGGCGATCTTCCAGCCGTCCGGCGGCACCCCGGTCATCGACCCGCTGTCGCGCCCGATCACCGTCCGCGTCTACCTGCCGAAGGACTACGACCCCTCGCGCGCCACCCCCTACCGGGCGCTCTACCTGCTCAACGGCGGCGGCGACGACTACGACTCGTGGACCACCAAGGCCGACCTCGTCTCCCTCGTCCGGACCGCGGGCTCCTTCGACGGCATCGTGGTGATGCCGACCGGCGGGATGACCGGCTGGTACGCGGACTGGGCCGGCCGTACGGACGGATATTTCGCGCCGAAGTGGGAGACGTACCACATCGAGCAGCTCATCCCGTGGATCGACGCCAACTTCAACACCGTCGCCGACCGGTCGGGACGCGGCCTGGCGGGCCTGTCCATGGGCGGCTACGGCACGCTGCGGTACGCGGCCGCGCACCCCGGCGTCTTCTCGGTGATCGGCGCCTTCTCGCCCGGCATCGACCTGCGCGCCAGGCCCGCCCAGCGCACGATCTCCGACTCCATGTGGCAGTCGGGCGCGGCGATCGAGCTGACCGACCTGGGCGAGTTCCGCGTCAACAAGTACGACAACGGCGGCCCGCTGCCCGTCCTCGACCAGGAGGTGCAGCGCCGCTACCGCCTGGACACCCTGTTCGGCCCGCACACCACCACGGTCTTCCACGGCCGCACGGTCGACGACTGGCCCGCCGCCAACCCCGCCGACCTGGTCACCCAGGGCAGGTACGCCGCCTACGACGGACGGCTGGCCCTGTACGCCGGCGGCTGCGCGAGCCTCCCGCGCGTCCCGGACGGCACCGGGCCCGCGCCCGCCGCGTGCGGCTACGACACCAGGGCGAGCGACGACGCCGCAGGCGTCAGCGAGCCGATCCTCGGGGCGTACGCGAGCGAGTTCGACGCCACGCTGACCGGCCTCGGCGTCGGCCACCGCTACTGCTACAGCAGGGGCGGCCACGACTGGAACGCCTGGTCGGCCTACCTGGTCGACTTCCTCCGGTACGCCTACGGCACCGCCCCCGCCCGCTGCCCCTCACTCTGACGCCTCAGCCCGCTTCCAAGTCGGCCACAAGTACCGGCCGGTAGTCCTGGACCGGTGACGAACCATCTTCCGACCCGCGTCCTGACCGCCCTGGGCGCCGCCGTCCTCACGCTGATCGCGCTGAGCACGGCGGCCGCCGCCGACCCCGCGAGCTGGAGGTGGGGCGCCCTGCACTCGGCCGACGGCCTGGCGACCGCCCGGGGCAAGGTCGTGGCGGGCCAGTCGGGCCTGGCCGTGACCGGCACCCTCGACGACGACCGCGGCAAGGGCTGCTCGTGGGTCCTGATCAGGTACCAGAGCGCGAGCAACGGCCGCTGGCGCACGCACGGGGTCTACAACTGCCTGCCGGGCACCGGCTCCTTCCGCAAGAACGTCGGCGGCGCGCTGCAGATCCGGGCCCAGGTGTGCCGCGGCAACGGCGCGCGGCCCGTCGGCCGGTGCTCGCGGTGGCGGACGATCTACACCCAGGGCGGCTGACGCCCGTCCCGCCGTCCCCGGGCGTCAATCGGCGCGCTTCTTGCTGGCGATGATGTAGAGCACCAGCTCGCCGCAGGCGCGGCAGACCGTCATGTCCCCGTCGGCTCCCACGTGGGCGGGGACGGCCCGCGCGCCGCAGAACGCGCACGGCCGCTCCACCGGCTCCCGCTCGCCCCGCACGGCCCCGGCCGTCGCCAGCAGCGCGCACCCGAGGCAGATCGAGACCGACTTGCCGACGACGAGGTCGGCGGGGTCGGGCGCCGAGCCGCAGAAACCGCACTGGAACACCGCCGTCACCCCGATCCAGTCGCTCGGGCGCGCGTGCTCGCCGGACAACACCGTCCGCAGGATGCGCAGGCAGCGGCCGGCGACCTCGTCCGTGACGCCCGCCCGCTCGAGTTCGGCCCGGAGCTCCGTCCGCGCGCCGGGGTCCTCGGGCGGGAGCGCCTTCAGCAGACCGAGCAGCGCCTCGTCGAGCGCGCGCAGGGCGTCCGCGGCGGAGGCGACGAGATCACTCATGCCGCGCCACCGGTGAGCGGCGGGCCCGGAATGCCATGTGCTTCCTCGTACGCCCTCTTCGCGCGGCCGAGCCATTTGCCCGCGCGGCTTCTGCGTAATATCGCGATCCACATCCACCGTGCGTTATCAGCGGCCGTGCCGGAAACGCTTCCCGGCGATGACCGTTCTAGAATTCCGCACCACCCCGAGTCAATGGACGGGACCTCCGGGCCGAAGGGCATGAATTCATGCGCCCGGAAATCGGCGGCGAACTCGGGCCGGCCGGCGTGAAGGAGCGCCGGAGCACCAGGCGCGGGTTTCATCTGCTCAGCCCCTGCCACCACCTGCCAGGAACCCGCAGCTCACGGCCGTGTGACGGCGCCTGGCGGGCACGCCGGCAGGCGCCCCGGGGTGTCGAGTATTCGCATCCTTAAGCAGGGTCACGCATTCCCTCATTTCCGGTGGAGGCGCGGGCGCCCCTTTCGCGGCCATCATCGCCCCGGCCCAATAAAGCGTCAACGGGGAGGGCCCTACATTTTCCCTATATTGCGGCGTGGCGCCGTCTTGCGCGCCCCGGGTTGTCCCGGCACGCTGGCAGACGTGGCGGATAACCGTACTGGAAAGGGCCGCGCGCGAGCGGCGCGCAGATGGTCGGCCGCGCCGCGCAGCCAAATGTTCAGCCTTCCGGAAATCCTCGCCAAGCTCGCCGACCCCGACCGCGAGGCGCCCGGCGATCCGGAGCTGCGTGACTTGTTCGAACGCGACCAGGACGACCGGCGCGACGGCGTGCCCGGCGACGGCGACGAGCGCGGCCCGGCCCGGCGGGCGCGCTGCATGGAGAAGTTCGCGGCCGGAGAGGTGCGCTCGCCGGGCGACTACTACCACCTGGCCACGGTGATGCAGCACGGCGGGCTGGCCGAGCACTACCACCTGGCCTTCGAACTGGCACGGCGGGCGGCCGACGCCGGTTGCCGGCCCGCCCGCCGGCTGGCGGCCTCGGCCCTCGACCGGTGGCTGCTGCACATGGGCCTGCCCCAGCGCTACGGCACCCAGTACGTCGACACCGGCGGCCGCTGGTCCCTCTACCGCGTCGACCCCGTCACCACGGACGCCGAACGCACGGTCTGGGACGTCCCGCCGCTGGCCGAGGCCCTGGCCCAGGCCGAGGAGATGAACCACGCCGACGGCCTGGGCTGACGCCGACGCCTGACCACCCCGGCCTCGGACGATGAACGGCCGGCCCGCGGTTCAGAAAGCGGACACGACCTTTGCCACGGGTTTTCCCGGAATTCCCAGGTCGCGGCGGGCCGGCGGGCGAACCTGACCATGAAATGTTCCCGTCCCGGTCGAAACAGGCAGGTTCCCATGGTCAGACGGGCTCTCGTGGCGCCGGTCCCGCTCGCTCTCTCGCTGGTCGCCGCCCTCGCGGTCGCGCCGTCGGCCCAGGCGGTGACGCTGGAGGAGAAGCTCTCCGCGCTCTCGGGGTTCACGCAACCCACCGCCTCCAGCGCCGAGGCCTGGCGGGACGCCTGGGCCGACCGGGGGTCGTGGGCCGACTTCGACTTCGACTGGTCGAGCGACGGCTGTACGAGCAGCCCCGACCAGCCGATGGGCTTCGACTTCTCGATCCCGTGCCGGCGGCACGACTTCGGCTACCGGAACTACCAGGCCGTCGGCGACTTCCCGGCGAACAAGGAGCGCATCGACAAGGCGTTCTTCTTCGACCTCAAGCAGGTGTGCACCCAGTACTCGATCTTCCGTCAGCCGAGCTGCAACGCGCTGGCCAAGCTGTACTACCAGGCGGTCCGCCACTACGGCGCCCCTCGCGGCACCGGCGGGGAGATCGTGCGCGTACCGGACAGGGACTCTCTAAGGCAGCAGGGCGCCGCTGAGTCCGCAGACGGCGGTGACAAGATGTTCGCCCAGAGCCCGCCAGGATTCTTCGACTGAACCGGCGGCGGCGTGGCCGGCCGCCAGGTCGGCCTCCAGCTCGGCGCTCATGTGGACGACGAGCAGCCGGATCATCGCCGTCTGCCGCTCGGACAGCTCGCGCTCCCGGTCCCGCATCGACGGCGGGCGCAGCAGCTCCAGCCGGCGGAACGAGGGCGTGCTCAACGTCGCCCGCGCCGCGTACTCGCGCAGGGACGGCTCCACGACGGCCTGGGCGAGGAACCGCCCGTACCAGGACGGGGTGCCCAGCTCGATGTGGTGCTCGATGCTCGGCGCGATCGCGCACGTGATCCAGTCGCGCAGCGACACCTCGCCCGACGTCTCCAGCGCGGCCACCATCGGCAGGCGGTGCCGGTCGATGGCGGCCGCGTGACGGGACAGGATCGCGTGGATCAGCTCGTCACGGGTGCTGAAGTGGTATTGGACGGCGGACTTGTTCCGCTGGCCCGCGGCCTCGCGGATCATCCTGATCGACACGTGCGCGAAGCCGTGCTCGGCATAGAGCCGCTCCGCGGTCTGCATGATCCTGTCCTTGGCCCGGATCGAGCGGGGAGACGGCGCGGCGACCGCCGTACTGACGTCCATGACCGGTCCTCGATCTCGTTTCCACCACCGTCCCCGAACGCTATCCCATGCCGCCGGCGGAGGTCAGCGGGTCACCAGGTGACCCACACGTCCTGGAGGCCGCCGGACAGGCCGCCCGTGCGCAGCCGCAGCTCGCCGGCGTCGTCGCGGAGCCGCAGGCCGGGCAGCCGCCGCGTCAGCAGGTCCAGGACGACCTGCAGCTCCACCCTGGCCAGCGGCTGGCCGAGGCAGTAGTGGCGGCCGGCGCCGAAGGTGAGGTGCTGGCCGCTGTTCTCCCGGCGCGGGTCGAACCGGTCGGGGTCGGCGAACTTGGCCGGGTCGCGGTTGGCCGCCGGGATGTTGGGGATCAGCGTGCTGCCGGCGGGCACGGTGATCCCGCTCAGCTCGACGTCCTCGGTGATGAAGCGGGGCACGCCGCCGATGGCCGACAACGTGCTGTCCAGCCGCAGGACCTCCTCCACGGTGCCCGGGACCAGGTCGGGGTCGTCGATCACGGCCTCGTAGCGCTGCCGGTCGGACAGCAACATCGCCGTCATGATGGCGATCATGTTGGACGTGGTCTCGTGGCCGGCCAGCAGCAGCCCGCGCACGGTGGCGATGAGCTCGTCCTGGCTGAGCCTGCCGTCCTCGGCGTCGGTGATCTGGGTCAGCTCGCTGAGCAGGTCGTCGCCGGGGTCGGCGCGGTTGCGGTCGATCAGGTCCGACACGTACGCGTTGAACTCCCGGTAGGCCGTGTCGACCTCCTCCTGCGTGTTGCGCGTCAGGGTCAGCATCGTGCGCGACCAGTGCGCGAACTTGTCCTGGTCCGAGCTCGGCGCGCCGACCAGCGCGCAGATGACCCGTACCGGCAGGGGCAGGGCCAGGCCGGACGACAGGTTGCCCGGGGAGCCCTTGGCCAGCATGGAGTCGAGGAGGTCCTCGGCCATGGCCTGGACCCGGGGGCGCCAGACCTCCATCTTCCGGGCCGTGAACCAGCGGCTCAGCAGGCGCCGCCAGCGCATGTGGCCCTCGCCCTCGCCGATGTCGCCGGCGTCCTTGCGCCGGTTGAACAGGCCGCCGTCCTCGGTGGTGGACAGCCGGGCGGCGCCCTCGCGGGCGAGGTCGCGGCTGAAGCGGGGGTCGGCCATGACGGCGCGGGCGTCGTCGTACCTGGTCACCAGGGCCGCCACGTCGCCGCTGGGCAGGCGTACGTGGGCCACGGGGCATTTCTCCCGCAGGTCGGCGAGTTGTGGGGGCGGTTCCAGCGCCGCGGGGCGGTCGAAGGGGAAATCGGGGATCGCGTCAGCGGTCATGCGTCCTCCAGCTTGAAAGCCCGACACTTCGGAATATAAGGCGATCGCCTTATTTGAGGCAATCGTCTTGACTGGATGGATTACTGCGGGTGCGGAAAATCTCCCGAGGCGTTGCCTCGCCTTGGGAAACCCCACCGCCTCCGAGCTGGCACGCATCGGGTTACCGCGATACGTCGATGACTCACTATGATCGCGTCCATGGCGGAGGCTCCACTTATGACCGATTCCGAGCTGTCCGAGGCGCTGCGGGCGCTGGCGAACCCGACCCGGCTGCGGCTGCTGTCGTGGTTGCGGGAGCCGGAGCGCCATTTCTCCCTGGAGGGAGCGATCGCCGACCCGGCGGAGGTCGGCGTGTGCGTGACGCACATCCAGGCCCGGGTGGGCCTGGCGCAGTCGACGGTGTCGGCGTACCTGAGCGAGCTGCAGCACGCGGGGCTGGTGCGCGCCACCCGCGTGGGCAAGTGGACGCACTACAAGCGCGACGAGCGGCGCATCGCCCAGCTCGTCGCCACGCTCGGCCGCACGCTGTAGAAGCCGCACCCGCTCGCCTACGGCAGAGGCCGGTTTCCATATATCGACATTTTGCGATATGTCTATCCTTCTAACGATCGACATGACGATGAGGGGATGTCCCATGGGCAGCATCGACGGCCTGGACCTCGGCACGTACGGGATCTACACGTTCGACTTCGAGCACGTGCCGGCCGCGCACATGCGCGAGTCGATCCAGGAGCTGGAGGAGCAGGGGTGGGGGGCGTTCTGGATGCCCGAGCTCCTGGGCCGCGAGGCGCTCACGCACGCCGGCTTCCTGCTGTCGTGCACGCGGCGGATGCACATCGTGAACGGCATCGCCCAGATCTGGGCCCGCGAGGCCAGGTGGACGCACGGCGCAGCCCTGCTGCTGGCCGACGCCTACCCCGACCGGCACGTCCTCGGCCTGGGTTTCGGTGGCGAGCCCCGCCCCGGGACGACCCCGCTGACGGCCATGCGGGCCTACCTCGACGAGCTGGACGAGCTGGAGACCGTCAACCCCGTCCCGAAGTCAGGCGTGCGCCGCCTGCTGGCCGCGTACGGACCCAAGATGCTCGAACTGGCCCGCGACCGCGCGGCGGGCGCGCAGACCTACCACGTCAACGTCGCGCACACCGCCGAGTCACGGCGGCTCCTCGGCCCGGACGCCTTCCTGGCCGTCGAGCATCCGGTGCTGTTCGAGACCGACCCCGCCAAGGCCCGCGCCGCCGCCCGCGAGCACCTGCGCCCCTACCTGAGCACCCCGTACAACGTGGCGAAGTTCCGGCGGCTCGGGTACGCGGAGGACGAGATCACCGGCGGCGGCAGCGACCGCCTGGTGGACGACTTCGTCTTCTGGGGCGACCTGGACACCGTCGTCGGCAAGCTGCGCGGACACGTGGACGCGGGCGCCGACCACGTCGCCGTGCAGGTGATCGGGATCGAGCCGGGCCGGACGGCGATGCCCCACTGGCGCGAGCTGGCCGGCGCCCTCTCCCCCGGCCGCGCCTGAACGCCACCCAGATATACAAACGATCGGTCGTTAATATAGTTTGGTGGCATGACATCCGACACCACCGCCGGGCCGTGCGCCGCATGCTGACCTCACGCTGGATCCCCGGCCCCGAGAGCGACCGCCCGGGGCCGCTGGTCGCCGCCCTGACGGACTTCCGCATGCGGCGGCTGCTCGACCTGCCCGGCATCGCCCGGCACGGCCGGTCCCTGAGCCGCCACTGGCCCGGCCTGCCGGGCGCGGTGGGCATGTGGCTCTGGGCGGACCTCGCCGGCCGCCGGGTCGGCTCGCTGTCGGTGTGGCGGAGCGAGGAGGATCTGCGGGGGTTCGTCCGGTTGCCCGAACACGTCGCGATCATGCGCGCCTACCGCGACCGGGGCACCCTGCGCTCCCGTACGTGGCCCGTCGACGTCCTCGACCGGAGCGTCCTGCTGCGGTCACTGCGCTGACCCGCCCCTCGCCGGTCGATCCGGCCGGCGGGCCCGCTCATGGCGGACCGTTCCGCGGGCACGCTAGGGTCGGGCGGGAACGGCAGCCGGAAGGCGGGGACGGATGGCGTGGGCAGCCCGGGTGGTCGCCGTCGTCATGGCCGTGGTCTCGCCGGTGCTGGTGCTCGCGGCGGTCCTGATGTACGCGGCGCTGCCGCCGGAGTGGCGGCTGCCGGAGATCTTCAGCCCGCTGGCCGCGGCGGGGGTCACCTTCCCGGCCTTCAGCGCGTTCCTCATCGTGCACCGGCCGCGGCTCAGGCTGGCGTGGCTGATGTGCGCGGGCGGTCTCGGCGGCGCGGTCAACACGTTCTGCCAGTCGGCGATGCTGGCCGCCGCGGCGGGCGGGGATCTCGCGCTGGCGGGGCTGCTGAGGTTCCCCGCGCAGGTCGGCTGGGCGGTGTCCGGGCTGCTGCTGGAGATGTTGCTGCCGCTGTACTCCCCCGACGGCAGGCTGCCGTCGCGGCGCTGGCGTCTGGTGGTGCTGCTCGGCGCGGTGTCGACCGCGGTGGAGCTGGCCCACATGTTCCTGCGTCCCGACCCGCCGGCCGAGGGCTATCCGCTGCCCGCGGTCATCCCCAACCCGTTACAGGTCCCGGAGCTGGCGCCGATCTGGCCGGTGGTGACGGTGGTGGCCTGGACCGGGATCCTCTCGACGCTGCCGCTGGCGGCGTGGTCGATGTTGCTGCGCTTCCGCCGGGCCGATCCGGTCGTGCGGCGGCAGATCGGCTGGCCGCTGTTCTCCTTCGGCGGGTACATCGTCTTCATGCTCGCCGGTGTCGTCGTGCCGGAGCTGTACTGGTTGTCGATCGGGTGGGCGGCGATCATCCCCGTGTCGATGGTGATCTCGGTGACCCGCTACCGGCTCTACGGCATCGACACCGTCGTCAGCCGGACGTTCGTCGCCGCCGGGCTGCTGGCCGTGGTCGGCGGGGTCTACTTCGGGGTGGCCACGCTGTCGAGCCTGCTGGTGTCGGGGTACCACCAGGTCGCCGGGCTCGCCTCCGCGCTGCTCACGGGCGCGTTCTTCCAGCCGTTGCGGCGGGCGCTGCAACGCGCGGTCGACCGCCTGCTCTACGGGCCGGTGGGCGATCCGCGCGTGCTGGCCGAGCGGCTGGCGCAGGAGGTGCGCCGGGGCGATCCGGCGCAGGCGCTGGCGGCGGTGATCGGCGTGCTGCGCGAGGGCCTGGCCGTACGCGGCGTCGCCGTCGAGGTGACCAGCGGCGAGCCCGGCCACCCGGTCAGCGTGGCGAGCACGGACCGCGGGCAGGTCGGCGACTCCCCGCGCGAGGTGCCCCTGATCTGGCACGGCGAATGGGTGGGGCGGCTCCTGGTCGGCCCGCCCGCCGCGCGCCGCTTCCCCGCCGCGCACGACGAGCGGGTGCTGGACACGCTGGTCCCGTACGCGGCCGACGTGGCCCACGCGGTCCGCCTGGCCGCCGACCTGCAACGTTCTCGCGAACGTATGCTGGCCGCCCGCGAGGAGGAGCGCCGCCGGCTGCGCCGGGACCTGCACGACGGCCTCGGCCAGACGCTCAGCGGGCTGGCCATGACCGTCAACATGGCCCGTCTCAGCCTGAAGAGCTCGCCGGAGGCGGCCGACGGGCTGCTGCGCGAGCTGCGTACCGGTATGGACGCCGTCACGGGCGACCTGCGGCAGCTGGTCTACGGCCTGCGCCCGCCCGCCCTGGACGACCTGGGCCTGGCCGCCGCCGTACGGGCGCTGGCCGCGCCGGACGGCCCAGCCGCGGAGGTGATCGCCGAGGGCGACCTGACCGGCCTGCCCGCCGCCGTCGAGGTGGCCGTCTACCGGATCGCGCAGGAGGCGCTGACGAACGTGCGGCGGCACGCGCGGGCCACCCGCGTCCGGGTCGAGCTGCGCCGCGAGCCCGGCGCGCTGCGGCTGCTGGTCGCCGACGACGGCAGGGGCCTGCCGCCGGAGCACCGGTCCGGCGTCGGCCTGACCTCGATGCGCGAGCGCACGGCCGAACTGGGCGGGATCTGCCTGGTCAGCGGCGCCCCGGGCGCGGGCACCACGGTGGAGGTCATGCTGCCCGTCCAGCCCTGACCGTGCGCCTTACCGGCCGGACGCCCGCTTGTCACATAGAGTGCTGGACGATCACTCTCAGTAACTCCCATGGAGGTGTCCATGAAACTCAAGGGCCGTATCGCCTGCGCCATGGCCGGTGGCGCGCTGCTGACCGTCGCGCTCACCACCCCGGCCGCCGCCGACTCGCTGGCCGCCGGCGGGCCCGTCGGCGCGCTGCTCCAGCCGGTGCTGGACGTGTTCAACATGGTCAACGACACGTCCACCCTCGGCGCCCTGCTGCCCGGCGGCATCATCACCGCCCGCTGACGTTCGCCCTCCCCCCGGGGCGACCGCGCTCTGCCCTGCGGGCCCGGCCGGGGCGTACCGTGGTTCGCGGCGGTCACGGCGGAGGGCGGTAGCAGCGTGCAGGGGTGGGAGCCGTCGACTGTCGTCAGTGACGAGCTGGTCGACCCGTCGCCGGTCGCCGCGCTCGCGGCCCTGTTCGACGACGGCGTGCCGGTCCCGGGACCGGGCGCGGAGCTGCCGCCGCTCTGGCATTGGGCGGCGCTGGCGCGCTGGCCCGTCTCGTCCGTGCTGGGGGGCGACGGGCATCCCGTACGCGGCTCGTTCCTGCCGCCCGTCGGCCTGCCGCGGCGGATGTTCGCCGGGGGCGAGGTCGTGTTCCACGGGCCGCTGCGGGTCGGCGAGACCGTACGCAGGCAGAGCACGGTGGAGTCGGTCACCGAGAAGTCCGGGCGGTCGGGACGGCTGGTCGTGGTGGTCGTGCGCACCCGGCTGACCGGCCAGGACGGCAGTCCCGGGCTGGAGGAGCGGCAGGACCTGATCTACCGCGAGGCCGTGGCGCCCACCGGCCCGGCGGCGACGGCCGAGGAGGCCGTGGCGGCGCGTGCCGCCGGTTCCCCGTTCCGCAGGGCGGGCGCCTGGGAGTGGCACTTCGACACCGATCCGACCCTGCTCATGCGGTTCTCCGCCGCCACCGCCAACGCCCACCGCATCCACTACGACTGGCCGTACGCCACCCGCGTGGAGGGATATCCCGGCCTGCTGGTGCACGGGCCGCTGATGACCCTCGCCCTGGCCGAGACGCTGCGGCTGGAGAGGCGTCCCGAGCGGGTGAGGCGGGTCGCGCACCGCAACAACCGGCCGCTGTTCTGCGGGCAGCCGGCACGCCTGCTGGGCCGCAGCACGTCGGACGGCTTCGCGCTCGACCTGGTCGGCCCTGAGGGCGCGACGACCGGCCCGCACACCACCCTGACCGTGACGGCCGGGTAGGCACCGCCCACGACCTCCGAAGACCGCGCGCCGCCCGTCAGGGGGCGATGACGTGTTCGGCGAGCTCGCGGGCGGCGGCGGCCGGAGCGGTGCCGGGGCGGGTCGCGCCGACGGCGAGGGTGCCGTCGATGAGGATGAGGAGCTGGTCGGCGGCGTGGTCGGGACGCGGGTGGCCGAGCGCGGTCAGCTCGCGCGCCAGCAGCTCGTGCACGTGCCGGCGGTAGTCGCGGGTGATCTCGTGCGCGGGGTGACCGGGGTCGGTCAGGCCGAGGTCGGCGGCCAGGTAACGGCAGCCGTGGAAGCCGGGCATGGCGACGATCTCGCCGATCCGGTCGAAGACGGCCAGCAGGCGCTCGCGCGGGTCGTGGCCGGCGGCGTCCATGGTGCGGCGGTAGTCGGCGGCGTCGGCGTCGGCGGCCGACCTGAGCACCTCGACGATCAGGCCGTCCTTGCCGCCGAAGTGCTCGTACAGCGAACGCCGGGCCACGTTGGCCGCCTTGAGCAGGGCGTCGACGCCGACATTGACGCCCTGGCTGTAGATCAGCTGGTCGGCGGCCGTCAGCAGGCGCTCCCGGGGGCCCGGTCCCGTACGAACTGTCATGCCTTCAGGTTGCCACGGGTTGACGAGTAGATCAACCGGTCGATATACATAGATAGACCGATCGATCTACCCGCTTCCTTCTGGAGGAACCGTGTCCTTCCCATCCACCGCCGACGTCATGGAGCGCTTCAACCGGGCCTTCGTCGAGCGTGACCGCGGCCTGCTCGACGACCTGGTCGCCGAGGACTGCGTGATGGAGTCCGTCCAGCCGGCCCCCACCGGCGAACGCGTCACCGGCCGCCAGGCGTGCCTGGACTGGTGGGGCGCGCTCGTGGACGACCTGACCAGCGCGTTCGAGCCGCAGGAGGTCATCGTCGCCGGTGACCGCGCCACCATCCACTGGCACTACCGCTACGGCCCCGGCCCCTCCGACTGGGTCAGCGGCGTGAACCTCATGCGCGTCCGCGACGGGCGGATCGTCGAGGCACTCGGCTTCAGCAAGACCGCCGGCGAAGTTCCCCTGGCCACCGCCTGATGGACGTCATGCGCAGCTACCACGTCGACAGCGGAGCCGGCGTCGACGGCCTGTCGATCAAGGAACACCCCGTCCCGACTCCCGGCCCCGGGCAGGTGGTGGTCGCGGTACGCGCCACCTCCCTCAGCTACCGCGAGCTGATGATCCTGCGCGGCGACTACGTGCTCCCGGTGAAACCGGACGTGGTGCCGGTCTCCGACGGCGCCGGCGAGGTCGTCGCGACCGGCCCCGGCGTCGAGTCGGTCGGCGTCGGCGACCGGGTCACCGCCACCCTCTTCCCGAGCTGGCAGGACGGCCCGTTCGCCCTGCGGCACCTGCCGCAGCTCGGCGGCTCGCTGGACGGCATGCTCACCGAGTACGCGCTGCTCGACGAGCACGCGCTCGTGCCGATCCCGGCCCACCTGACCTACGAGGAGGCCGCGACGCTCCCCTGCGCCGCGGTCACCGCCTGGAACGCCCTGACCGGCGACGGCTCCGGTCCGCTGCCCGGCCGGACCGTCGTCACCCAGGGCACCGGCGGGGTGTCGCTGTTCGCGCTGCAGTTCGCCAAGGCACTGGGCGCCCGCGTGATCGCCACGACCAGCAGCCCTGCCAAGGCCGAACGCCTGTACGCGCTGGGCGCCGACGAGGTCGTCGACTACCGGGCCACCCCCGACTGGGCGGCCAGGGTGCGCGAGCTGACCGCGGGCGAGGGCGCGGAACACGTCATCGACGTCGTCGGCGATCTCGGGCTGTCGCTGGCGGCCACCGCGATCGGCGGCCAGGTCGCCAGCGTCGGGTTCGTCCTCGGCGACCCGCCGCCCCTCGACGCGCGGGCGGTCTTCCGGTCGGGAGCCACGCTCCGGGGCATCGCCGTCGGCAGCCGCGCGCAGTTCCTGGCCATGAACCGGCTCATCGAGGCCAACCGGCTGCGCCCGGTCATCGACCGTGTCTTCCCTTTCGACCGGGCGCCCGACGCCTACCGCCACTACCTGTCGGGCGGGCCGTTCGGCAAGGTCGTGATCACCGTGTGAGCCGGTCAGCCCCGAGCACCGACCGGGCGCAGCGGGCGGGGCGTGACCTGGAGCTTCACCACGCCCTCGCGGTACGCCAGCGCCTCCCAGACGAGCCAGTCGTCGCCGACGTCGGCGGCGCCGACGGGCTCATAGGTGAGTTGGAACTTCCCTTTCATGCCGTCGATGAAGTTGATCTCCGTGTTGCCGGGATCGTCGCGCACCCGCTCGTAGACGGCTTCCAGGCCGCGTCCGCGGAGCTCGGCGCGCACGTCGCCCACCCGGCGGTCCTTCACCGTGACGCCTTCGAGCCTCTCGCCCGGCTCCGTCGCCCCGGCGGCCGCCCGGTAGAGCTCGTCGCGGACGGCGGGCCTGCCGAGCTGGGCACGCACCGGCCCCTCGAAGCCGGCGGGGACGCGGAAGGTGAGCCGGCACCCCGCCTGGCCGATCCGGCAGCCTTCGGGTTCCAGGCCGCCCTGGAACTCGCCGGCCGGCCGGACGCCCCTGACCAGGATGAGGTCCCCCACCCGCGCGGGCGAGGCCGGTACGAGCTGAAGCTCGACGTCCAGGCCCACGGCGGTGAACGCCTCGGCGTACATGGCGGACTCGGCGAGCGGGTCCTTGATTCTGGCCACCCATGCGTCGCCCTCCCGGGTGACCGCGATGGCCGCGTTGGCGTACGACGTCACCACTCCGGGCGGCAGCGCCGACAGGACCGCCAGCAGGACGGCCGCGAGGATCGCCGTCACCGGCGCGAGCACCAGCAGCCGCCCGCGCCCGCGCCGTGACCGCGCGGCTTCTCCGGGCCGCCAGCCGATCCGGGCGGCCAGCTCGCCGGGGTCGGGCAGCGGGATCTGCGACCTCATCCGCTCGATCTGCTCGATCTCACGCATCGGCGGTTCCTCCAAGCGCTTCGCGCACCTTCGTCCGGGCTCTGTTCAGGCGCGAGCGCACGGTGCCCACGGGGATGTCCAGCACGTCGGCGACCTGCTGGTAGCTCAGCTCGCCCCAGGCGGTGAGCAGCAGCACGTCGCGGTCGCCCTTGCGTAAGGCGGCCAGCGCGGCGGCCAGCCGAGGGCTCTCCGCCTGCGCGCTGACCTGCTCGGCGACGCGATCGGCGTGACCGTCCAGCACCGGGTCCACGCCGGTGCGCGTCAGCGCGCGCAACATGCGCAGCTCGGACCGGTGGTGCCGGCTGATCAGGTTGGTGGCGATCCGCCACAGCCACGGCCGCACCTCGCCCCGGGCGGGGTCGTAACGGGCGCGGATCCTGAAGGCCGTGTGGAACGTCTCCGCCACGATGTCGTCGGCGAGGTCGCCGCCGAGGCGCCGGGCGGCGTAGCGGTGCAACGGCGGGGCGTGCCTGCGGAACACCTCGCCGAAGCAGCCGGGATCCTCCAGGGAACGCGCGACCAGCAGCGCGTCGTCTCTCTCGTCGCCGAGCAGGTCAGGTGGGCCCATCGATGTCCTATCGCCGTAGCGGGCTTACACCCGTTACTAGCCCGCTACGGCGTCAGGGGTTCGCGGGCGGCGCCTAGCAGGGGGTCTCGTAGAACTGCGGGTACGAGCCGCGGGTGCCCACCCACGTCACGTCGCCCACGCAGTTCTCGTACTTGACGCCGACCACCGTGGTGCGGGTGGAGTCGCTGTAGTAGTACGTCTCGCAGTGGAAGTCGATCTGGCAGGCGCGGGCCTGGGCGGGCGAGCCGACGACGGTGAGGGCGCCGAGGGCGAGCAGGACGGCGAGCGATGCGCGGCGAATCATGGAGATCCTCTCTGACGCGAGGAAGCGCTACTGCCCTCGATGATCGATCGCCGGAGCGAACAGTTCAATACGGTTCATGGCAGTTCAATGTGGTTGATGCCGGGTACCCCGTCGCGAGGGCGAAATGATCGCCCCTGTCACCGACATAGGATCTTTTCATCTGGTAGATGGCTGATTGTCGAAAGGCTTCCATGACCCACCCCCTCAGCCGCCGGTCCGCCCTGCTGGGGGCCGCGGCCGTGGCCGGAATCGCTCTGTGGGAGAAGCCGGCCGAGGCGGCCGGCGCCGCCGCGTTCGACGCGGCCCGGGAGCGATGGGTGAGCCTGCTGGCCGGCGCCACGTACGACCCGGCCTACCTGGACAAGACGCAGGCCGTCGAGGGTTCGGCCAACGCGGTGCTGCGCAAGATGAGCCCCGCTCCCGGCCGGCCCAGCCTCTGGCCCGACCTGCCGCTCGACGACCCCCGTACGGGCAACTTCAACCGCGCCTACAACCGCATGCGCACGCTGGCGCTCGGCTGGGCCACGCCGGGCACCGACATGCACCGGGACCAGCGGGTCGCCGAGACCGCGGCCAGGGCCCTGGACTTCCTGTACGAGCACGCCTACCGCGAGGGCCTCGACCGCCGCGGCAGCAACTGGTACTGGTGGGAGATCGGCGTCCCGCGCGCGCTGACCGACACCTGCGCCCTGCTCTACGACGGGCTGCCCAAGGACGACCTGCGCCGCTGGCTGCGTCCGCTGCGCCACTGGTGCCCCGACCCCGAGCGCCGCGTCAGCCACCCCGGCGTCGTCGAGACCGGCGCCAACCGGGCGAGCAAGGCCATGGCGGTGGCGATGCGCGGGCTGCTCACCCACGACGCCCGCCTGCTCAAACGGGCCAGGAAGGCCGTCTCCGACCTGCTGCGCCGCACCGGCGGGCCGGGCGACGGCTTCTACCGCGACGGGTCCTTCATCCAGCACGGCGTGTTCCCCTACAACGGCAGCTACGGCGTGGACTATCTGGAGAGCGTGGCCAAGCTGATCGCCATGCTCGCCAGATCACCGTGGGAGATCCGCGACATCGGGAACGTCTACGACATCGTCGACCGTTCGTTCACGCCGTTCATCTTCGACGGGCTGATGATGGACTGCGTGCGCGGCCGGCAGATCTCGGTGCAGGGCCACCGCGACCACCACTCCGGGCAGAAGGCGGTCGAGGCCATCCTGACGCTGCTGGAGACGGCGCCCGAGCGCCACGCCCGGCGCTGGCGGCCGATGGTGAAGGGCTGGCTCACCCGCAACCAGGCCGTCCCGTACGCGGCGGTCGCCCCGCTGGCCGGCGTCGCACGGGCGCAGGCCCTGCTGGCGGACGCGTCGGTGCCGGTCGGCCCCCGCACGACCGGCACGTACGTCTTCGCCGACATGGACCGGGTCGTGCACCGGCGTCCGACCTGGGCGTACGCGATCGCGATGAGCTCGGAGCGCATCGGCGCGGCCGAGGGCATGAACCAGGAGAACCTGCACGGCTGGTACACCGGCGACGGCATGACGTACCTCTACACCGACGACCTGACCCACTGGAACGACGACCTGTGGCCGACGATCGACCCGTACCGGCTGCCGGGCACCACGGTCGACACCCGCGGGCGCGCCGACCTCCCGCACGGCGCGCGCCGCCGGCCGCCCACCCCGTGGGCGGGCGGCGCGGCGCTCGACGGCGAGTACGGCGTGGCGGCGATGAGGCTGATCGCCGACGGCTCCTCGCTGCGGGCCAGGAAGGCGTGGTTCCTGCTCGACGACGGGGTGATCGCCCTCGGGGCCGGCATCACCGCCTCCGACGGCCGCCGCGTCGAGACCGTCGTGGAGAACCGCAACACCCACGGCGCCCATCCCCCGCTGACCCGCGGCGACGGCTGGGTCCACCTGTCCGGCGTGGCCGGATACGCGCTGCTCGACGGCGCCGAGGCGAAGGTGATCCGCGAGCGGCGCACCGGCCGCTGGCGCGACATCGACACCGGCGCCACCACCGGCGGCGACCGGACCCCCGTCAGCAGGCACTACACGACGATCCTGGTCGACCACGGCGTCGATCCGCGCCGGGCCCGCTACGCCTACGCCGTGCTGCCCGACGCCACCGCCGAGCAGACCGCGGCCTACCGCGGGCGGGTCGAGATCCTGGCCAACTCCCGCACGGTGCAGGCCGTCAGCCGGGACGACCTGATCGCCGCCGTGTTCTGGCGGGCGGGGGCCGTCGAGACCCCGCACGGGCCGCTCGCCGCCGACGGCCCGTGCGCCGTGCTGCTCCGCCACGACCGCCACCGGGTCCGGCTGGCCGTCTCCGACCCGTCCAGGACCGCCGACGAGGTGCGGATCAAGCTGCCGTGGCCGGTCAGGTCGGTCAAGGAGGGCGACCGGGGGGTGCGCCGGTCCAAGCGGGCGGTCAAGGTCGAGGTCGGCGGCAGCCGCGGGCACACCCGTACGGCGGTCGTCCGCGTCTGAGCCGGGCCGTCGCCGTTCAGGAGGCGCCGGTGGGCGCGTGCGGCAGCAGCTCCGCCACGGGGACGCCGGGGTCGGCCAGCCGGCGCGGATCGGCGGTGTGCCCGGCGGCCACCAGGGCCCGGAGGTGGCCGGCGGCGCCTTGGCCGTCCATGGTCAGGGCGGCCACCGGGACGCCGCGGTCGAGCCAGAAGGCGGTGAACCCGGGCTCGCCCGGCTCGCCCCTGGTGACGACGCGGTCGGAGGTGGCGGGGAGGCCGACGTATTCGAGGGTGGAGCCGTACTGCGTGGAGAAGAAGTACGGGACGTGGTCGATGGTGACCGGCTCGCCCACCAGCGTGGCCGCGGCGGCGGTCCCGTGGACGACGGCGTTGTCCCAATGCTCGATCCGGACCGGTTTGAGGTAGCGCGGGTGCCGGTGGCGGGCGACGTCGCCGGCGGCCAGCGCGGCCGGGTGCGAGGTGCGCAGGTGGCCGTCGGTGACGATGCCGCCGTCGACGCGCAGCCCCGCCGCCTCGGCCAGCTCGGTGTTGGGGACGACGCCCACGGCGACCACGACGAGGTCGGCCGGGACGCGCCGCCCGGCGACGGTGCGCACCGCCTCGACCGAGCCCGTCCCGAGCACCGCCTCGACGCCGTCGCCGGTGAGCAGCTCGACGCCGTGGTCGAGGTGCCGGCGGGCGACGGCGCCGCCGATCCGGTCGCCCAGCACGTGGTAGAGCGGCGTGGGCAGCGGGTCGACGACGGTCGTGCGCACGCCGAGCGCGCGGGCGGCGGCGGCGACCTCGCAGCCGAGCCAGCCGGCGCCGACCACGACGACGGCGGAGGCCGCGCGCAGGCCCGCGCCGAGGCGTTCGCTGTCCTCGCGGTCGCGCAGGTAGTGGACGCCGTCGAGGTCGGCGCCCGGCACCCGGAGGCGGCGCGGGCGGGCGCCGGTGGCGATCAGCACCTGGCCGAACGGCAGCTCCACGTTGCGCCCCAGCTTCACCCGCCGGCCGTCGAGGTCGAGCAGGGTGGCGGGGGCGCCGAGGGCCAGGGCGACGTCCTGGGCGGCGTAGAACCGCGGGTCCAGGACGTCGAGCTCGGCGGCCTCGGTGGTGCCCAGCAGGTAGCCCTTCGACAGCGCGGGACGCTGGTAGGGCAGGGGGTGCTCGTCGCCGACGAGCGTGACCGGCCCGTCGTAGCCGTGGTCGAGCCGCAGGGCCCGCGCGGCCTGCGCGCCGGCGAGGCTGGCGCCGATGATGACGATGCCGGGATCGGCGGGCATGGGGACGCTCCTTGTGAACGGACGGGGTGGCGCGAGGGGGTCAGACGACCTGGAGGTTGGCCATCATGGCCATGTCCTCGTGCTCGGCGTTGTGGCAGTGGAAGAGGTAACGGCCGCGGTAGCCGTCGAACCGGGTGATGATCTCCACCGACTCGCCCGGACGCAGGGAGACGGTGTCCTTCAGCCCCGCGTCATGGGGCAACGGCGGACGGCCGCTGCGCGAGAGCACCCGGAAGCCGACCAGGTGCAGGTGGACGGGGTGGTGGACGTCGGCAACCATCCGCCATACCTCGACGTCCCCGAGGCCCACGGTGACGTCGGACCGGGCGGGGTCGAACGGCAGCCCGCCGATCAGCCAGCCGCGGCCGTCGTGCATCCGGCCGGCGCGGAAGGAGAGCTCGCGCACCCGTACGGCGTCCGCCCGCCGCCACTCCGGCAGGTCGGTGGACAACACGCGCGGGACCCGGCTGTCGTCGGCCGCGGCGCGCGCGACCCGGAAGGCCATCACGTCCCTGGTACGGCCCGAGCCGAGCCGGTTGACGATCCGGACGCGCCCGCCGACCGGGACGCGGGCGAAGTCCACGACCACGTCGTAGCGCTCGGCCGGCGCGATCGGCAGGACCTGGTGGGTGACGGGGGCCGCGAGCAGCCCCTGGTCGGCGCCGATCTGCACGAGGTCGAGCCGCCGCCCGTCGTCGAGCACGGCTTCGAGCTCGTAGTGGCGGGCGTTGGAGGCGTTCAGCAGGCGCAGCCGGTAGCGGGCCGCGTCCACCTCGTGGACAGGCCAGGGGGCGCCGTTGACCAGGATCACGTCTCCGAGCACCCCGGCTATGTACGGTTCGAGCACGCCCGGCCGCTCCCGCAGGGTGGGGTCGAGGGCGGGGTAGGCGAGCTCGCCCTCGGCGGTGAACGCCCGGTCCGCGATCATGAGCGGCAGCTCGCGCGGCCCCGCGGGCAGGCCGAGTGCCTGCTCGGCGTCGTCGCGGACGATCTGCAGCCCGGCCAGGCCGCGCCAGATCGCCGGGGCGGTGAAGTCCATCCGGTGGTCGTGGTACCACAGCAACGTCGGCCGCTGGTCCAGCGGGAAGGTGTAGTCCCTGGTGCGCCTGCTCAGCACTGCCCGCGGGTCGCGCATGTTCCCCATCCCGGAGCCGTGTGCCATGTGCATGGTGGGCTCCGTCCAGCCCTCGGGCAGCACGAGGTCGGTCGGGTAGCCGTCGGAGGCGGCCGGGGTGCGCCCGCCGTGCAGGTGGACGACGGTCGGCACGGGCAGGTCGTTGCGGTGGGTCACGGTGATCGGCCGGCCCCGGCGCGCCTCGATCGTCGGCCCGGGGAAGGTGCCCCCGTACGTCCAGGCCCGGGTCCGCACGCCGGGCAGGATCTCCAGGGTCGTCTCGCGCTGGACGATCTCGTAACGGTCGGCGCCGCCCGAGGTGCCGGACGGCGCCAGCACGGCGGGGATCGGCAGCGGCACCTGGAACGGCGGCGGCAGCGGCAGGTCGCTGCGCAGCTCGGCGCCGGTGATCGAGGGCCGCCGGGCCATCGCGGCCGAGGCGCCGAGCCCGGTGGCCGCCATCAGCCCGAGCGCGCCGCCGATGCCGAGCGCCTGCCGCCTGGTCACGCCGCGGGCCGGCCGGTCGAGCTCAGGCATCGCGGGCCGCCCGGCGCGGGAAGGGCCGGCGCCACACGTCGATGAACTGCACCGTGAGCGCGGCGACGGTCGCCACCCCCAGCGGGATGTGCAGCCACAACGCGCCGTCGAGCCCGGCGAAGTACTGCGCCGTCTCGGCCGCGACCACCGCCGCCGTGGCCAGGAACGGCCCGCTGCGGCGCAGGCGCGCCCACACCACGATCGCCACGATCAGCTGCAGGTAACCGACGGAGGTGACCACGTCGGCGCCGATGGAGTGCCAGCGCAGGCTGTCGTAGTCGCCGGTCAGGTACACGCCGGCGAACACCGGCTGCCCGGCGATCGCCACCATGTGGGCGCTGACCATCGCCCGCAACGTCCAGCCCACGGGTGCCGTGCGGCGCGCCGCATCGGCTCGCGGCCCGTCGAGCACGCTGAGCATCGGGGGTCCTCCTCATGTCCGTCCTGGTGAAACGCCTCCGACGCTATGGCTCCCGGGTTATCTTGTCCAAGATCTATATTGCTATGGTGTTATGCGTTGGGAGGCATGATGGATCTGAACGCGCTCCGCCAGTTCCTGGTGGTGGCCCGGCTCGAACACCTCAGCGCCGCCGCCGAGGAGCTGCGCGTCGCGCAGCCGTCCCTGAGTCGGACGATCGCGCGGCTGGAGAGCGAGCTGGGCACGCCACTGTTCGACCGCGGCGGCCGGCTCCGGCTCAACGGCGCGGGCATGCTGTTCCGCGGTTTCGTCGAACGGGCGCTCGGCGAGCTCGACGCCGGACGGCGAGCCGTCGCCGAGGCCGCCGGCGAGGGTTTCGGCACCGTACGCCTGGCCTCGGAGACCTTCCTGACCCTCACCGGGCCGCTCGCGGCCTACAAGCGCGCCCATCCCTCCGTCGAGATCGAGCTCCACTGGGCCCCCGCCGACGACATGACCCGCCGCCTGCGCGCCCAGGAGTTCGACCTGTGCGTCGCCTCCCAGCCGATCCACACCGACGGGCTGGAGGCGGCCGAGCTGCTGGACGAGCCGGTCGGGCTGGCCACCTCGCTCGACCACCCGCTGGCCGGCCGTACGTCGGTGACCATCGACGAGCTGGCCGACCAGCCCTTCGTCACCGCCCGCAAGGGACACTGGCAACGCCGGCTGCTCGACCGGCTCTTCGCCGCCAGGGGCCGCACGCCGCGGATCGTCTGCGAGGGTGACGAGCCCAGCGCCATCGCCGACCTGATCAGCACGGGGCTGGGCATCGGGCTCGTCCCGTCGCTCGCCCGCCGCTCCACCACCCGCGCCCCGCTCACCTGGGTGGACGTCGACGACCCCGACTGCCGCCGTACGCTCACCCTGTTCTGGGGCGCCGACAGCCACCTGTCCACCGCCGCCCGCCTGATGCGCACCACGATCACCAGCTGGGACTGGCTGGCCGGCGAACCCCAGGAGAAACGCTGAGCGGTCGTGGGCTACGGCGGGGGCGGAATGGGCGCGCCGATCCAGCGGCGGTAGGCGTCCATGTCGACGTTGGCGCCGCAGACGATGGTGACCACGTGCCGCCCGGCGAAGCGCTCGCGGTCCTCGAGGATCGCCGCGACGCCCAGCGCGGCCGACGGCTCCACGACCAGACCGGCGTGGTCGAGGAGCATCCGCAGGCCGGCCACGATCGACTCCTCCCGCACCAGGACGGCGTCGTCGGCGACCAGGAGGAGGTCGTCGAGGACGACCGGGATCGGACGCCGGCCCGCGACGCCGTCGGCGATGGTGCGGGTCGGGCCGGTGGTGACGACGCGCCGCCGCCGCCACGAGCGGGTCATCGCGGGGGCGCCCAGCGGCTGGACGCAGATCACCTCGACGCCGGGCGCGAGCTCCTTCAGCACGTGCCCCACGCCGGTGGCCAGCGCCCCGCCGCCCAGGGCGATCAGCACGGCGTCGTACGACGGCACGGCCCCGGCCAGTTCCAGGCCGATGGTCGCCGCGCCCTCGCAGGTCTCGACGTCGAGGCTGTCCTCGACCAGCCGGATGCCGTCGTGCCCGGCCATGGCCGCCGCCCGCGCGCGGGCCAGGTCGAAGTCGCCGTCCACGAGCTCCAGCCCGGCGTCGAGGGCGCGGATGCGGTCGAGCTTGGCGGCGGGCGCGGAACGGGGGGCCACGACGGTGACGTCGAGCCCCCGCCGGCGGCCGGACCAGGCGAGGGCCTGGCCGAGGTTGCCCGCGCTGGCGCACACCACGGCCCGCGCGCCGCCGTCGGCGAGCAGGCTTGCGACCAGCTCCGTGCCGCGGGCCTTGAAGCTGCGCACCGGGTTCGCCGTCTCCAGCTTGACGCTCACCGCGCACCCGAGGTGGGGCTCCAGCGCCGGGCAGGGGAACAGCGGGGTGTCGAGGAACATGGGGTCGATCATCGGGCGTGCCGCCCGGATCCGAGCAGTGTCGAGCCGCGTCTCCCGCACGGCACAGGAGCGTAGCAACGGCGGGGCCACGAGAATCCGGACACGCGGCGCGACCGTCCGTACACTTTCTGTCGCTGGTCTGCGTGGCCTTACGGCCCGGTCAAGAGAGGGCGGGGTGGGGAGCGATGAGCGAGGTCCACGACGGCGGGCCGCCGCCGGGCGCCGCGGAGGCCACCGGCCCGGAGTCGGTGACCTGTCACGAGGACCTGGTGCGGCTGCTGGCCGAGCAGTTCGCCCGGGCCGACGTGTCGCTGCGGGAGTTGCAGGCGCGGGCCGACAGGTCGGGCGGCGCCCGGTTGCCGCGCAGCACGTGCGCCGACATGCTGGCCGGTCGGCGCTTTCCCAAGAAGGCGGTCATGGTGGCGTTCCTGCGGGGGTGCCGCGTGCCCGACCACCAGCTCCCCGCGTGGGAGCGGGCCTGGGACCGGGTGCGGATCAGCCGGCTGCCCGCCGGGGCCTGGGACGATCGCGGCCCCCAGACGTCCGACGGCTCGCAGGCGTCCGGCGGCTCGCAGGCGTCCGGCGGCTCGCAGGCGTCCGGCGGCCCGGCACCCGCCGTGCCCGGCCCGGCAGGACCGGTCCTGCCGGGCCGGGCAGCGTCGGTCCTGGGCGGCGGCGGGCCGCGGCGGGCCGTGCTGTTCGCCGGGATCGCCGTGCCGGTGGCCGCCGCGCTGGCCCTGGCCGTCGTCGTCGCCCTGCGGCTGACGGGACGGCCCGAGCCGCCCCCCGAAGGCGCGTCCGGCCAGGCCGTGGACCCCGGCCACATCGTCACCGACGACGGCCGCGCGTTCCCCCGAGGCGGGTCGAGCCGGTTCACCGTGAGCGTCAGCCCGGCCAACACCGGCGTACGGCTGACTCGCCGGCTCGACGCCGGCGTCGGCCTGCAGGACGCGACCGTCACCGTCGACGGCGCGCCGGCGGCACGGTGGCGGCCGCTGCTGGAGGACGCCGTCCACAAGTGGCGGAACCAGATCGTCGATCTTCCGCCGGGGCTGACGGCGGGACGGCGCGCGCTCACCATCGTCAACACGTGTGTGTCCGACTCGGGGTTCAACGAGTTCCTCTACACCGTGGAGCACCGGATCAACGGCGTCTGGTCGGTCGCCGACCGGGTCGACGTGGGCCCCGACCATCCCGCGAGCGAGGCCGCGCACGACTACCGCGTCGTGCGCGGCGACTGGGCCCACCACCAGACCTTCGCCTACCCGCCGCGAAGGGAGGACTGGGACGTTCGCTAACATAGCGAAGTACTTCTTTATGAAGTACGTAAAGAAAAGGATCCCCCATGGCCTCCATCCGGCACGAAGTCGTCATCGACGCCTCCCCCGACCACATCTGGGACGTCCTGCGTGACGTCGGAGCCGTGCACGAACGACTGCTCCCGGGCCGCGTCGCGGACACCCGGCTGGACGGCGACCAGCGGTTCCTGACGTTCCCCGACGGGCACGTGATCCGCGAGCTGATCGTGGCGATCGACGACGACGCCCGCCGCCTGGCCTACGCGGTCGTGGAGGGCGCCAGGCCGCCGCTGGCCCACCATCACGCCTCCTTCGAGGTCCGCCCGGAGGGCGAGGGGGCCGGCCGGCTGATCTGGATCACCGACGTGCTGCCCGACGCGCGCGCCGCCGAGGTCGGCCTGCGGATGCGGTACGGCGCGGCGGAGATGAGGCAGGCGATCGAGGCCACGTCCCACCACTGACCCACCGCCGCCCTACCGCTGCCCCGGCACAGGGCCCGGCACAGGGCCCGGCACAGGAGCACCGGTGCGAGGTCACTAGGATGACCGGCGCCGGACGACCTCCCGTCCCTCCAGCCGGCTCCCCCGCACCACCCGAGAGGCGCACACCACGATGGCGGACCGCGACGCCACCCCGCTCGACGACCCGGTCGCCGCGTCACTGCGCGGCCGGCACGCGCACCTCGCCCGGCGGCTCGGCGCGGCGGCCACGTACCGGGCGGAGGTGGCGACCTTCTCCTCGGTCCCGGCCGAGCCGGACGAGCGGGCGTGGGCCGACCTGGCCCGGCTGCTCGGGCCGGGCGAGCTGGCCGACCTGTTCAGCTCCCCGGCGACCCCGCCGTCCGGCTGGGAGCCGGTGTTCGCCCTCGACGGCCGCCAGCTGATCTGGGGCGACGACCGCATCCCCGCCGCCCCCGGCGACGTCACCGAACTGGGCGCGGACGACGTCCCGGACATGCTCGACCTCGTCGCCAGGACGCGACCTGGGCCGTTCTGGGCGCGTACCCGCGAGATGGGCGCCTACCTCGGCGTCTTCGACGGCGGAAAGCTGGTCGCGATGGCGGGCGAGCGGCTGCGGCCACCGGGCTGGACCGAGATCAGCGCCGTGTGCACCGCGCCCGAGGCACGCGGCCGGGGCCACGCGGCCCGCCTGGTCGGCGCGCTCGTCGCGCGGATCGTGGCCCGCGGCGAGCGTCCGTTCCTGCACGTGGCCGAGGCGAACACCGGCGCGATCGCCCTCTACGAGCGGCTCGGCTTCCGCACCCGCAGGACCGTGACCTTCCGGGGTTTCCGCACCCCGTGACGGCCCCGGGGCGTCCTGGGAAGGCCGCGGGGGCGGGCGCTCCGGGCCCTGGCGGAAAAACGCGTTGCCCCGGACGCTCGGTGAAACGTATGGTTTTGCGCTCGTGGTCACAGTGGTGGAGCGGGTCCTGCCGGCCCGGCTGGGGACAGGGTTCCGATGGTTGCTGGCGTCGAGCTGGCTGACGAATCTCGGTGACGGGATCGCGGCCGCCGCCGGCCCGCTGCTGATCGCGACGCTGACCCGCGACCCCCTGATGATCTCGCTGTCCGCCCTGGTGAGCTGGGCGCCGCCGCTGATGTTCAGCCTGTACGCCGGCGTCCTGTCCGACCGGTACGACCGCCGCAGGATCGTGCTGGCCGCGAACGCCGTACGCGCCGTGGTGCTGGCGGCGCTCGTCGTGCTCATGGCGACCGGCACCGTGACCGTGGCGACGGCGCTGGCGGCGCTCACGCTCCGGTCCATCGCCGAGGTGTTCGCCGACAACGCGACCTCCACCCTGACGCCCATGATGGTCGCCAGGGACGACCTGATCGTCGCCAACGCCCGCCTCGGCACCGGGTTCATCACGCTCAACCAGCTCGCCGGGCCGCCGATCGGCGCGGCGCTGTTCGGGCTGGGTCTGACCTGGCCGTTCGCGAGCCAGCTGCTCCTGGTGCTGGCGGGGATGGTCCTGGTCTCCCGGATCGCGCTGCCGCCGCGGGCCCGGCCGGACGACGCTCGGCGCCCGAACACCGTGCGCGAGCTCGTCGCCGGGTTCAGCTGGACCGTGCGGCACCCGGCGGTGCGCACGCTGGCGCTCACCATCCTGATCTTCAACTTCACCTTCGGCGCGGCCTGGTCGGTCCTCGTCCTCTACACCCAGGAGCAGCTCGGCCTCGGCGCGATGGGGTTCGGGCTGATGACCACCATCGGCGGCATCGGCGGCCTGATCGGCACCGGCCTGTACGGGACCATCACCCGCAGGGTCAGCCTCGGCGCCTTGATGCGGATCGGGCTCATCATCGAGACGTTCACCCACCTGGGCCTGGCCCTGACCCGTTCGCCGTGGGTCGCCGGAGCCATCTTCCTGGTCTTCGGCGCGCACGCCTTCATCTGGGGCACCACCTCGGGCACCGTCCGCCAGCGCGCGGTCCCGCAGGAGCTGCAGGGGCGGGTGGGCAGCGTCAACACCGTCTGCGTCTACGCCGGCCTGGTGGTCGGCTCGTTGATCGGCGGCGTGCTGGCCACCCGTTTCGGCGTCGCGGCGCCCTTCTGGTTCGCCTTCGCCGGTTCGGCGGTGTTCGTGGTGCTGCTGTGGCGGCAGCTCATGCTCATCGCCCACGACGACTGAGCAGCGGGCGCCGCTCGTCCGCCTCACTTGAGCGGGTCGTGCCCCCAGTTCATCAGTGAGTAGCGCCACCGGGTCTCCCGGACGTCACCGGACGGGCGCTGCGCCAGGTGCCGGCGGATGTAGCCGATCACCTTGGTCATGTGCTCGTAGTCGTGGCCGGTCCAGGACGATCTGCCCTTGCGGAGGAGCCGGACGATCTCGCGGCCGGAGGCGTGGCCGGTCGACTCGCCGCCGTCCTGCTTCTGGCCGACCTCCTTCGACTCCGCGGACTCCAGCCAGCGTTCCAGCTCGTGCGCGGTCATGTTGACGGCCTGGCCGAACTCGGCCGCCACGTCCCGGTCGCCGCTCACTTCGCGCCCTTGTCCTTGCCCTTGCGCAGGGCGGACGGCTTGTGCACGGCCTCGCGCCCGCTCTTGTCGCTGCGCACGACGTACTGCGGGTCGTCGGGCGAGGCCGCCACGGTACGGCCGGCCTCCTTCGTCCTCTTGGTGATCTTCTTCTCCACCTTGCCGCGGGCCGTGGACCCGTGGCTCTTCCAGGAGACCTCGTCACCCACGGACGGATCGTCCTTGCGCTTGCCGGTCATACGAACCGCGCTACCCCGCCCTTCTCCCACACTCGGTCAGGCGGGCAAACCTTCCTTTACCGGCGCCGTCCTGGCGCCGCCGCCGGTGTCCTCGGGGCGGGGCGGCTGCTGCTCACACGTGGCCGAATCGTAAAGTGAGCACGATTGCACCAGTGATGTAGGGAGCCCTTCTTGCACGAGAAACTGTCGTCGACCTACGACAACGTCCTGCGCCGGAACCCCGGCGAGGTCGAGTTCCACCAGGCGGTGCGTGAGGTGCTCGAAAGCATCGGCCCGGTTCTCGGCAAGCATCCCGAGTACGCAGAATCGAAGATCATCGAGCGGATCTGCGAGCCCGAGCGGCAGATCATCTTCCGCGTGCCGTGGCTGGACGACCGGGGCGAGGTGCAGATCAACCGCGGTTTCCGGGTGGAGTTCAACAGCGCGCTCGGGCCGTACAAGGGCGGGCTGCGCTTCCACCCGTCGGTCTACCTGGGCATCGTCAAGTTCCTCGGGTTCGAGCAGATCTTCAAGAACGGCCTGACCGGCCTGCCCATCGGCGGCGGCAAGGGCGGCTCCGACTTCGACCCCAAGGGCCGCTCCGACCGCGAGGTGATGAGCTTCTGCCAGAGCTTCATGACCGAGCTCTACCGGCACATCGGCGAGTACACCGACGTCCCGGCCGGTGACATCGGCGTCGGCGGACGCGAGATCGGCTACCTGTTCGGCCAGTACAAGCGCATCACCAACCGCTACGAATCCGGCGTGATCACCGGCAAGGGCCTGGTGTACGGCGGCGCCCAGGTACGCACCGAGGCCACCGGCTACGGCTGCACGTTCTTCGTGGAGGAGATGCTCAAGGCCCGCGGCACGTCGTTCGACGGCAAGCGGGTCGTCGTGTCGGGCTCCGGCAACGTGGCCGTCTACACGATCGAGAAGATCGAGCAGCTCGGCGGCGTCGTGGTGGCCTGCTCCGACTCCTCCGGCTACGTGCTCGACGAGAAGGGCATCGACCTTGACCTGCTCAAGCAGGTCAAGCAGGTCGAGCGGGGCCGCCTGGAGGCGTACGCGGAGCGCCGGGGCGAGCAGGCCGTCTTCGTCCCGGACCGCAGCGTGTGGGAGGTGCCCTGCGAGGTGGCGATGCCGTCCGCCACGCAGAACGAGATCACCGGCCGGGACGCCGCGTTCCTGGTCGACAACGGCTTGGTCGCGGTCGGCGAGGGGGCCAACATGCCGACCACTCCGGAGGGCATCAAGGTGTTCCTGGAGGCGGGCGTCGCATTCGGGCCGGGCAAGGCGGCCAACGCGGGCGGGGTGGCGACCAGCGCGCTGGAGATGCAGCAGAACGCCAGCCGCGACTCCTGGACGTTCGAGTTCTCCGAGCGCCGCCTCCAGGAGATCATGCAGGACATCCACGGCCGCTGCCTGCAGACCGCCGACGAGTACGGCATGCCGGGCAACTACGTGGCGGGCGCCAACATCGACGGCTTCCGCCGGGTCGCCGACGCCATGCTCGCGCTGGGCCTCATCTGACCGCGCCGGCACCCCGTCCGCCCTCGCCGGCCCTCGCCGGCGAGGGCCGCGCGAGAGGTCAGTCCGGAGTGCCGGGAGGCAGTTGGTGGTCGGCCCAGACGTAGGTCTCGGGCAGCAGGTCGGCGACGGCGACCGTACGGAGACGGTCGCCCTCGCCCACGATGACCTGGAGGGCCGGGAAGTAGTCCAGCAGGACCTGACGGCAGCGGCCGCACGGCGGGACGACCCCACGCTCCCGGTCCCCCACGGCGACGACCGTGTCCAGCTCGTACGCGCCCTGTGCGGCCGCCGCGCCGATGAGGACCAGCTCGGCGCAGGGCCCGCCGGTGAAGTGGTAGGCGTTCACCGCCGTGACGATCCGGCCGTCGCGGACGCGCGCGGCGGCCGCCATGGTGTGGTTGTCACCCCTGCAGCGAGTGCGGGCGACCTCCGCGGCGGCCTGGACGAGTTCGCGGTCGACGTGCCGGCTCACTGCCCCTCCTCGTGACTTGGCGCGTCAGGCGCGGGTCTGCTCGCGCAGGAACTCGACGATCAGCTCGGTGACCTCGGCCGGCCGTTCCATGCTCGCCAGATGGGCCGCCCAGGGCAGCTCGACGTTACGGGCGGCGGGCAGGTCGGCCTCGGTGTGCCGGAAGTCGGCGACGTCGTGCGCGCCCGACACGGCCAGGCACGGCATCGTCACGGCCGCCGGGTCCACCTGGACCTTGACCGGGCCGACGACCCCCTCGGCGAGCTGAAGCTCGTAGGCGCGAAGCTGCATCTCGTGCACGGCCCGCCCGGCCTCCTCGCCGCCCTCGGGGCCCAGCCAGCGGTCGACCATCAGCTGCGCGGCGCCCGCCAGGTCGCCCGCCTCGACCAGCGCGTCCTCGCGCTCACCGACCGCGCGCAGCTCGGCGCTCGGCTCCCGCCAGGGCAGCGCGGCGGAGAGCAGGATCAGCGCCTCCACCCGCTCGGGGCTGCTCGCGGCGACCTCCAGCGCCACCTTCCCGCCGTAGGAGCAGCCGACCAGGAAGAACCGGTCGATGCCCAGGCTGTCGAGCAGGCCCAGGACGTCGCCGGAGTTGCTGTACGGCTCGGTGGGCAGCGGGCTCTGCCCGAAGCCACGCAGGTCGCACCGGACCACCCGGAACCCGGCGGCGATCAGCGGCTCCCACTGGGGGTCCCACATGCGCCGGTCGCAGACCCCCGCGTGCAGGAGGAGCAGCGCCGGTCCGTCGCCTGCCACGTCATAAGAAATCGTCATCGCGCAGACGTTACCAGTCATTCACTGACCGGTTTGTCCCACACGAGACGGCGCCGGGGCTTTTCCGGCGACCCTGGCCATCCAGGCCGTCACGCCCAGCACCACGGCCGCCAGCACTCCCAGCAGCACCGAGTTCAGCAGGTGGCCGACCCCGGGCAGCCCTCCCACGTGGATGCCGACCATCGGCAGCAGCACCACCAGCGCGCGGCGCCCGACCGGCGACCGCAGCGCCAGCCCAGCGGCCACCGCGGCCAGCGCCCACACGGGCGGAGAGGCCCACCGGGACGAGATCGCCGCCCCGGCGACCGCGCCGGCGAAGAGCACGGCCATCCACCACAGCAGCCGCCGGCCGCCCAGCGGGCCGGGCCCGGGAGAAGGCGCGAGGAGCAGCATCGCCCCGCACAGGACCAGCGGCAGCGCCGACATCGCCATCCCGCCGACGTCGAGCGGCACGCCCCCGATCAGGAGCACCCCGTCGCCGACCACGGTGTACGTGACCGAAGCGGACACGCTGCCCCACACGTGCTCCCCGAGGATCACCAGCGCGTACGCCCACGCGCAGGCGGCCGCCGCGCCGGCCCTCCCGCGCCAGGCCAGCAGCACCACGACCGCGTACGGCAGGGCGAAGGTGAGGATGCGCAGGAACTGCCGGAGCTCGTCGTCCACGAAGGGCGGCTGCCAGGCCGCCGCTGCGAACATGACGGCCCGAGCGAGCGCGCTGAGCAGCAGCGCGACGGGCACGAGGAGGGCGGCGACGTCGACCGCGGCCCGCCACTGAGCGCCCGCCCCGCGCCGCACCCGGATCGCCAGGCCGCCCCGCACCAGGTCGAAGGTGTCCCGCACGCCGGGCCGTCGCCGGCCGGGCCGCGCGCCCGCCAGCAGCACCGCGACCATCTCCTCCTCGTGCAGGGCACGGTGGTCGGCCGGGTACCACCGGGCGAGCAGCCGCCGGCAACGCCGTTCCAGGGACGTCACAACGACCTCCCCGGCCCGCCGAACGCCGCGGACGGCCCGCCGAGCGCCACCGGCAGGCCGCCGAACGCCGCGGACAGCTTGCCGAGCGCCCGCGGTGGGCCGGCGAACGCCGATCCCAGCTCCCCGCGGGACCGCCATGCTGCCCGGCCGCGCAGCCGGGCCGTGGCCGTTTCGGCGTTGTGCCGCAACTGCTCGGCCTCGGCCGCCAGGCGGAGCTCGCCGTCGGACGTCAGCCGGTAGTAGCGCCGCGCCCGCCCGTCGACGACCTCCTCCCGGTCGGCCGCCACCAGCCCTTCGGCCTGGAGCCGGTCGAGGGCGGCGTAGAGGGTGCCGGCCCGCAGCCGCACCCGCTCGCCGGAGATCCGCACGACGTCGGTGATGATGCCGTAGCCGTGCTGCGGCCCGGCCGCGAGCGCGGTCAGGATGAGGAACGTCGGCTCCTGCATTGCTCTGGAAGTCATGCCGACGATATATACCGATGATCTGAGCATGCCGCAACTCCGGGGCGCGGGAGGCCGCGAGGCGCCCCGCGCCCGGAGCCCTACGGCAGCGCCACCGCCCGGTCCAGGGCGGGCGGGGTCACCGGCCCCTGTCGCAGGTAGGCCCGCATGGCCTCGTAGTCGCGGCTGCCGCGCACCGCGTCGGTGTACCCGGCGAAGGCGGTGTAGCCGTCGGCGCCGAGCAGCGTGTACGCCAGCGCCGCGAGCCGGTAGGTCCTGCCGGTGTCGAGCGGCTGCCCGTTGATGACCACGTCGGCGGGGTTGATCCGGTCGCCCACGGGCCGGTTCGGGGAGTAGGAGAAGCGCACGTTCTTCGACACGGCCAGCGGCGCGAACTTCACGGTGCCGTCGGCCTGCGTCTGCCACTGCTGCTCCAGGGCCAGCTCAAGCTGCGAGCCCTTGACCGACACCGTGACCACCGGGTTGGCGTAACCCCACGCGGCCCACGACTCGCCCATGAGCACCTTGCCGTCGGCGTCGGCGGCGTTGGTGCCCTTGGCGAACTTGAGGTCGCCGCGCAGCGAGTTCGAGCCCTTGGTCGGCGCCACGGCCACCATGGCCAGGTCGGCCTTGCCGCCCTCGGTCTGCTGGGAGTCGAAGTACTCCACGTCGGCCACGGTGTTGCCGAGCGTGCTCTGCCCGGTCACGTCGCGGGTCCTGGTGAGGTCGCCGGTGATGGTGCCGTACGGCTTGGCGTAGGTCTCCTTCTGCATGGCGTTCCAGTGGTCGACCAGCTTCACCATGGCGGGGTCGGGGGCGATGTCGCGGGTCACCGGGTGGTTGGCCGCGGTGGTCGCGGTCCTGATGACGTCGCGGGTACGGCGGTCGAGCTTGAGGTTGACCTCGCTGATGAGGCGGCCGTGGTTGGCGGCCTCGACGACCGGGCGGGGGTTGCCCTCGGGGTCGGGGATCGAGCAGTTGAAGTACCAGTGCCAGTGGCCCGTGACGATGGCGTCGATGTCGGGCGAGGCGTTCTTGGCGAAGTCCCAGATGGGCCCGGCCTTCTGGTCCCCGCAGCCGCTGTAGTCCTCGCCGGCCTTGCCGCCCTCGTGCACGTTGGCGACGATGGCCTTGACGCCGCGGCGCTTGAGGATCTCGGCGTACTTGTTGGCCGTCTCCACCAGCGGCAGGTTGTCCAGCGACGGCTGGTAGGAGGTGGAGCCGTCCACGGTGGTGGGCGTGGTCAGGTTGATGAAACCGACGGGGATGCCCTGGAACCGCTTGATCACGTACGGCGGGAGCACCGGGCGGGTGTCGCCCTTCATGGTGATGTTGGCCGTGGAGATGTCGAAGTCGGCGCCCTGGAAGGGCTGCCCGTCGGAGTCGGTGAAGCAGCTGTCGAGCCCGACCTCGCCGAAGCACTCCCCCTTGCCCATGTGGTCGCGCAGGAACTCCAGGGAGCGGTCCAGCTCGTGGTTCCCGACCGTGGTGAACTCCACCTTGATCTTGTTCAGGAACTCGATCGTGGGCTCGTCGGCGTGGTACGACACCTCGGTGGGCCAGCCGCTGAAATTGTCGCCGCTGGAGAAGGTGACCGTGTTCTCGTGCCCCTGCCGGAGCCGGTCGAGATGGGCCGCCAGGTACGGCGCGCCACCCACCACCAGGGTCTTCCCCTGCGGATCCTTGATCGTGCCGTCCGTGGCGTTGCTCTGCGGGGTGATGTAGCCGTGGAAGTCGGTGATCGACAGCAACTGTACGTCCACGGGCTTGGGCGCGGCCAGCGCCGGTGAGGCGGACGAGGCCAGAGTGACGCCTAAGGCGACAATGATCCACTTACGGAACGAAGACACGCATACTCCTAAATAGGGGGATATAGCGGGAGAAAAGACTTGCGGATCAGCCCTTCGAGCCGGTGAACGCGATCCCGGCGATCAGCTGCCGTTGCATGACCACGAAGAGAACGACCACCGGCAGCGAGGCCACGACGGACCCGGCGAAGAGGATGGGGTAGTTGGTCAGGTACTGGCCGCGCAGCGAGGCCAGCCCGGCGGAGAGCGTCATCATCTCCGGATCGGTGTTGACCACCAGCGGCCAGAGCAGGCTGCTCCAGGACCACATGACGGTCAGCAGCCCGAGCGCCAGCAGGCCGGGCCGGACCAGCGGCAACATGATCCACCAGTAGATCTGCAGCGGGTTGGCGCCGTCCAGCCGCGCCGCCTCGTCCAGCTCCTTGGGCAGGGTCTTGAAGAACTGCCGCAGCAGGAACGTGCCGAAGGCGCCGAAGACGCCGGGCGCGATGAGCGCCTGGAGGCTGTTGAGCCACCCGAGCCCCTGCATGATCTCGTACCGCGGCAGCAGGAACAGCTCTCCCGGCACCATCAGCACGGCCAGGAACAACATGAAGACCGGTCCGCGCCCGGGGAAGTCCAGCCGCGCGAAGGCGAAGGCCGCCAGCGAGCACAGCAGCAGCTGCCCGGCCGTCACCGCGACCGTCACGACCACCGTGTTGAGGAACTGCCGCCCGAGCGGCACGGTCCGGAACACGTCGGCGAAGTTGTGCCACTGCCAGGAGGGGACCGCCGTGGGCGGCACCCGCATCGACTCGGTCATGGTCTGCAGCGAGACCACGAGCTGCCAGACGAACGGCATGACCATGATCAGGCCGCCGGTGAGCAGGACCGTGTGCACGATCCAGCGCCTACTCATAGTGGACCCACCGCCTCTGCAGTCGGAACTGGACAGCGGTCAGCATGAGGATCAGGGCCAGCAGCACGACCGCGATCGCGGCGGCGTAGCCGCGGCTGTTCTGCACGAAACCCTGCTCGTAGAAGAGGTAGACGATCGTGCGGCTCCCCGCCAGCGCCGGGCTCTTGGTGTCGATCATGAGGTAGACCAGGTCGAAGACCTGCAGCGCGTTGATCAGCGTGATCACCACGACGAAGAACGTGGTGGGCGTGAGCAGCGGCAGGGTGATGCGGAAGAACTGCCGCAGCCGGCCCGCGCCGTCGATCGAGGCGGCCTCGTAGTAGTGCTTGGGGATGCCCTGCAACCCGGCCAGGAACAACACCGCGTTGTACCCGAGCGAGGTCCAGATCCCGACCACCGCGACCGCGTAGATCGCGAACTCGGGGTCGGACACCCAGTACGGCCCGTCGATCCCGACCAGGCCGAGCACGTAGTTGATCGGCCCGAAGTCGCCGTTGTACAGGTAACGCCAGGTCAGGCCGACGGCCGCGGGCATGGTGACCACCGGCAGGAAGTACAGCGTGCGGTAGAAGCCGAGCCCGCGCAGCCCCGGCACGTTCAGCAGCGCCGCGATCACGATCGACAGCGGCACCCCGATCAGCACGAGCACGGAGTAGAGCAGCGTGTTGCGCAGCGCGCCGGCCATCTCCTCGTCGCTGAAGAGGGCGGCGAAGTTGTCCAGGCCCACCCACGTCTGCCCGCCGAACACACCCGACTCGGTGAAGCTGAGGTAGAGCGTCTGGACGATGGGCCACAGGTAGAACACGGCCAGCCCGAGGGCCATGGGCGCGATCAGCCCGTAACCCCACAGCCAGTCGCGTCGCGACCGCCGCCCCGGCGGGGCCGCCGCCTTGACGGCGGCCCGTTCCTCGGTCAGCACCATCGGCTACTCCTTGGCCAGGATCTCGTTCATCTGCGCGGCGATCTCCTTGGCCGCCTCCGCGGTCGGCCGCTTGCCCGCCCACGCCTCGGCCAGGAGCTTGTTCTGCACGTCCTGCCACTTGGCGGTGTTGAGCGAGACGGGGTACGGCACGCCGTTCGGGATCGAGGCGTCGAAGGCCTCCTTCAGGTGGTAGTCGGGGAAGGCGGCGAACCAGCCGTCCTGGGTGCCGGCCCGCGAGGAGACCGAGGCGCCGCCGGAGTCGCTGAGGATCTTCTCGGCCTCGTCGGAGGAGAGGAACGCGGCGAACTGCGCGGCCTCGGCCGGGTGCTCGCTCTTGGCCGAGACGGAGTTGGCCAGGCCGAGCAGGATGACGGCCTCCTGCGCCGGCCCCTTGGGCAGGGGCGCCACGTCGACCTTGCCGCCGCGCTCGGTGTTGGCCTTGAACGTGGTGGCCAGCCACGAGCCGCCGTAGTACATGGCGTACTTGCCGGTCATGAACAGCTGCACGGGGCTGGTGTCGGTGGTCGCCTGGGCGGGCGGGGCCACCTTGTCCTTGTTGATCATGTCGGTCCAGAACTCCAGGCCCTGGATGGAGCCGGGCTCGTCGAAGCCCGACTTCTTGCCGTCGGCGGAGATGACGTGGCCGCCGGCCTGGATCATCGTCGGGTAGAAGCCGCCCTGGTCCCACAGGGGGGCCAGCAGGCCGTACTGCTTCTTGGCCGGGTCGGTCAGCTTCTTGGCGGCGGCCTTGAGGTCGTCCCAGGTCCAGTCGGCGGTCGGGTACGCGACGCCGCCCTTGTCGAAGAGCTCCTTGTCGTACCAGAGCACGGGGACGCCGACGTCGCGCGGCATGCCGTACAGCTTGCCGTCGTAGCGGTAGCCGTCCACGATGGCCTGCGGGAAGGCGCTGACGTCGGCGTTCTCGAAGGGGGCGATGACGCCGCCCTTGGCGTACATGCGCACGTTGAGGCTGTTCATCCAGAAGACGTCCGGGGCCGCGCCGCCGGTGGCCGCGGTCTGGAGCTTGGTCCAGTACTGGTCCCACGGCGTGATCTCAAGCTTGACCGTGACGTCGGGGTGCTGCTTCTGGAAGGCGTCGATGATCTTCTGGGTGCTGGGCTGGTCGTTCTTCTCCCAGATCGCGTAGCTGATCGTGACTTTTCCTGGCTTGGTGGCGGTGGTGTCGGAGCCGGAGCCACAACCGGCCAGTGTCATCGCCAGGGCGGCGGCGAGTGCCATACGCAGGCGCACGGGCATTTCCTTTTCTCTAGAAGCCGTCGGCGGGCAAGCCGGAGCACGGCGTCGGGGGATGATGATCAGGGTCTCGATCTCGGCGGGCTCACAGTCCGGTGTTGGTGAAGCCGGTCCTGGCCACGACGTCGCCGTATCCGTTGGCGTCGAAGTCCTCGACGTAGAAGAGGTGGAACCCGCGGCCGTCGGCGGCGACGGCGGTGCCCGACTGGTCGCCGGCGGTGTTCGGGTTCATGCGCTCGCAGGGGAAGCGGCCGGTCGTCGTGCCGTCGGCGTTGAACCCGCGGGCGTACACCTCGTGGGAACGGCCGGCGTTCCACAGGTCGGACTCGGTCCAGCCGACCACGAACCGCCCGGTGTCGTCGACGGCCACGGACGGTGACCCCTGGACGGCGCAGCGATAGGTCTGGTCCATCTTCCCGCAGAGCGGCGGGTACTCCTTGCCGCCGTCGGAGGGCGTGTTCGGCGCGAACTTGCCGAACGCGACGGGGGTCTCCGCGAACCTCTGCCCCAGGGAGGGCGTCAGGCCGCGCGTCCGCACCCGCCAGACGGTCGTCACGTCGCCGCCGGTGACCGCCACGTTGTCGCTCCAGACCACGACGCTGTCGCCGCCGGGGGTCGTCGCCACGGCGGGGGCCAGGTGCTGGGTCGCGGAGTTGGTGTTGATCCGGGTGGCGGGGGCGACGGTCGCGCCGGTCGCCGAGATCCGCCTGCCGTACACGTCGGGCGCCTGCTGCCAGACCACGGTCGCGGTGCCCGCGCCGTCGACGGCCACGTCGGGCCGGTCCCCCGTGCCCACCTGGAGCGGCGCGAAGGAACGGGCGGTCAGCGAGGCGTAGCCGGCCGCGCGGACGGTACTGGTCGGCCCGTCCTCCCAGGCCACCGTGAACCCGCCGGCGCCGCGGACCGCGATCCTCGGCCGGGTCTGGTCGCCGCTCCACTGCGGGTCGTTGGCCCAGATCGTCGCGCTCAGCGTGCCCGACGGCGAGAGCCTGCGCACCGCGATGTTGTGCTCGCCGCGGCAGTCGCCGTCCTCGGCCCAGGCGACGTAGGCGTTGCCCGCGTCGTCCACGCCGGCCGACGGCTGCACGTGGTTCCAGCCGGTGACGCAGCCGACGCCGCCCATCGAGACCTTGACGGGGCCGGTCACCGGCTGCCCGTCGCGGTAGATGCGCGCGTAGACCTCGGTGCCCTCCACCGAGGCGCGGTCGCGGTCGTCCTCCCAGGCCACGGCCGTGTAGCCGGACCGCACGGCGGCGGCCCTGGGCGCGCGCTGGTCGTCGGGGCCGTTGGCGGTCATCTGGAGTTCTGCCCCCGGGAAGGCCCTGGGGACGATCTTGACGACCTCGTCCTTCATGGCGGTGAAGTCGGCGTCGTAGGCCGCGTAGACGGCCGGGTCGTCGACGCGGACGAAGGAGTCGTCCGAGGCGGTCAGGGAGCCGCCGTTGAGGTTGTGGGAGCCGGTGTAGACGTAGCTGCGCCGCGCGCCGCCCGCCGCCGCCGACGGCCCGTCCACCAGGATGATCTTGGAGTGGATGCTGTCCGGCGCGCAGGTGTCGCCGGCCGGGTAGTGGCAGCCGCCGGGCCGGAAGGTGTGCACCACGATCCCGCCCTTGGCGAGCTCCGCGGCGGTCGCGACGGTCTGGTTGCCCTCGGCCACGAGCACCTCGACGTCGCAGCCCTGCTGCTTCTTGGCCTTGAGCTCGGCGATGACCAGCGGCCGGTCCGTGGCGAACTGCGACTGCACCACGCGGATCGCGCCGGGGCAGCCCACGTCCCGGATCATGGCCGCGACCAGGTCGGCGCTGCCGTAGGTGCTCTGGTCGTAGGCGGTGTCGCGGGGCTCCATCCAGACCGTGACCCTGCCGCTGGTGGCGGTGAACGGCGCCCGCCAGGAGGTGCGCACCTGGGAGACGAGCGTGTCGAACACCTGCCGGTAGCCGTCGGCCAGCGCGGCGTCGCCCGAGCTGATCAGCATGTTCTGGTGCAGGCCGTTGTCGGGGGCGAGGTTCTGCGAGCTCTGCACGACCACGTCGGTCCTGCCGTCCGTGAGCCGGCTGAACACGAGGAACTTGTGGTGGCTGATGTCGGTGTCCGGCCCGTTGCAGCCCTTGTCGCAGAGCGTGACGGGCACGCCGGCCGCGGCCAGCTCGTCCAGGAGCGCGTTGTGCCCCGATCCCTCGGACACCACCCGTACGTCGACCCGCCGGGCGTGCGCCGCCACCAGCGCGTCCTTGACGGCCTTGATCTCCAGCACGAAGGTCGCCACGCGCAGCGTGGAGTCCGGGGCGGCCAGCCCGATCAGCTCCAGCACCTTCGCGGGCAGGGGATCGGCGAGCGTGCCGTCGACGCTCGGCCTGCTGAAGTACGCCGACAGCTCCGGAGCCGCCGCCTGGGCCGGGGTGACCAGGCCGAGCAGGCAGGACAGGCCGACGAGGACGACGGACAGACGCTTGATCATGCTCGCTTCCCTTCGCTGAGGTTCCGCCGCAGGTCGCGGGTCCAGGCCGCCACCTCGGCCTCGGTCTCCGCCCGCTCCCGGGGCCGGCCGCGGACGTCCGGCCGGGTCTGCCACGGCTCGGGACCGGTCTCCTTGCGGTACTCCACGCCCAGCGCGGCGAGCCGGCGCTCGTGGTGGTGCAGCCGCGCCCGGAAGTCGTCGAAGTCGCCTCCGGCGGGGCTCCACACGACCTCGGCGAAGGCCGACAGCCGCGGGAAGGCCATGTAGTCGAGCCCGCGGGGCGAGTCGATGTGCTCGGTCCAGAGGTTGGCCTGCGCGCCGAGGACCCGGGCGGCCTCGGCCTCGGTCAGCTCCGGCGGCACCGGCTCGTAGGCGTGGACGTCACGCAGCGAGATCACGTTGCCGATCGGGACCGGCTCGTCGGGCCGGTCGGACTGCCGGAAGTCCAGGTAGAGCTCGGTGAAGGGGCAGGTGACCACGTCGTGCCCGGCGCGCGCCGCCGCGACCGCGCCGTACGTCCCGCGCCAGGACGCCACGGTCGCCCCCGGCGGCAGGCCGCCCTCGATGATCTCGTCCCAGCCGAGCAGCCGCCGCCCGCGCGCCGCCAGGTGGTCGGAGAACTGGCGGATGAACCAGCTCTGCAGCTCCTCCTCGTCGCGCAGGCCGAGCTCGGCGATGCGGCGCTGGGCCGAGGGGCTCTGCCGCCACTGCTCCTTGGGGCACTCGTCGCCGCCCACGCAGACGTACTCGCCGGGGAAGATCTCCATTACCTGGTCGAGCACGTCCCGGTAGAAGGCGAGGGTGGCGTCCTCGACGTTGAGCACGTTGGGAGAGACGCCCCACCCGGTGGCGACCTCGAGTTGTTCGTCGAGGTTGCCCAGCTCCGGATAGGCCGCGATGGCCGCCTGCGAGTGACCGGGCAGCTCGATCTCCGGCACCACGGTGACGAACCGGTCGGCCGCGTACGACACGATCTCGCGCAGGTCGTCCTGGGTGTAGAAGCCGCCGTGCGGGCGGCCGTCGAACACGCCGTGCCGGCGGTCCCCGAGCGGGCTCTCCCTGCGCCAGGCGCCGACCTCGGTGAGCTTCGGATAGCCCTTGACCTCCAGCCGCCAGCCCTGGTCGTCGGTGAGGTGCAGATGCAGCACGTTGAGCTTGTGGGCGGCCAGCAGGTCGATGTAGCGCAGCAGGTCGGGCTTCGGCAGGAAGTGCCTGGCCACGTCGATCAGGCAACCGCGCCACCGGAAGCGCGGCCGGTCGGCGACGGTGACCGGGGCGAGGAGCCAGTCCTGCTCGCCGACCGCGCCCCTGCGGAAGGCCGCGGGCGGGAGGAGCTGGCGCAGGGTCTGCGCGCCGTAGAACGCCCCGGCCGCGTCACCCGCCTCGACGCGCACCCCGTCGGGGCGTACGGTCAGGCGGTAGCCCTCCGGGCCGAGCCCGGCGGTCAGGACGAACTCGATCGCCCCCGGCCCCGGCGCTCCGGCGGGCAGCGGCAGGCCGGTTGCGGGCGACAACGCCGCCCGCAGCCAGCCCTCCACCCGCGACAGGCCGGGAGGGGCGGCGATCACTGTGGTCGCGGTGAGGGCGAAGGGTTCCCCGCCGTCTGGGGTCACATGGACGGGTCGTGGCAGCAGCAAGACAGGTCCCTGGGGGGTTCGGGGGCGGGATCGTCGGTCGGTGACAGGGCGGGCGGCGGGTCGTAGCATGGCGCTCGGCTTCCGGTCGCCGCGAGCCGCCCGCGGCCATGCCCGTGATCTGGCCTCTTTTCTCGGTGAGCGCCTCGATCAGGATTTATGATGGAGCTCACCATTAAGATTCGTCAAGAAGGGTCATCAGTGACGCTCTCCGTGACCGGCGGCGACCTTCAGCGGCTTCGGCGGCTCAACGCGCTCGCCGCGCTCTCGGCCCTGCGCACCGGCGGGCCGGCGACGCTGACCCAGCTCGCCGAGCGCGCCGACCTGGCCAGGGCCACCATCAAGGTGGTGGTCAAGGACCTCATGGAGCTGGGCTGGGTGGTCCAGATGGATCCGAGCGGCGGCGAGAAGGGCAGGCCCGCGCGCCGCTACCGGTTCCACGCGGAGGCGGGCCGGGTGCTCGGGCTCGACATAGGAGCGCACAAGGTGCTCGTGGTCGTGGCCGACCTCGACGGCAACGTCCTGCACACCACCCGCGAGCCGGTCACCCCCGAGCAGCCGCGCGCCGAGCGGCTGGCCGCCGTGGACCGGGCCATCGACGCCTGCCTGACCGGCTCGGGCACCGCCGCCCCCGACGTCTGGCTCGCGGTCGCGGGCAGCACGGGCTATGTCGACCTGCAGGGGCGCGTCGTGCTCTCGCGGGCCATCCAGGACTGGTCGGACGTGCCGCTGGCCGACCATCTCGGCGACCGGCTGCGCTGCCCCGTCCTGGTGGAGAACGACAGCAGGCTCGCCGCGCTCGCCGAGTGCCGCAGGGGCATCGCCCGCGACGCGCGGAACCTGATCTTCCTGCACGTCGGCCGCCGGGCCGGCGCGGCCGTCGTGCTCGACGGGGTCCCCCTGCGCGGCAGCGGCGGCGCCGCCGGGGAGATCGGCGTGCATCCGCTGTTCAACCTCGGTCACGTGGGCGAGCTGCTGCAGGCCGTCCCGTCGGTCGAGCCCGGCACGCCGCCGGAGGCGGTCGCGGGAGCGGTGTTCGAGGCCGCCAGGCAGGGTGACGTCGAGGCGCGCCGGGCCGTCCTGCGCTACGTCAAGGTGCTCGCGCTGGCCACCACCGCGATGGCCCTCACCGTCGACCCCGACCTGGTGGTGCTCGGCGGGGGGTTCTCGCGGTCGGCCGACGTGCTCATGGAGCCGCTGAGGGTCGAGCTGGAGACGATGTGCCTGCGCACGCCCGAGCTGCGGGCCTCGGTGCTCGGCGACGAGTGCGTGGCCATCGGGGCCGTGTGCCACGGCGTCGAGCATCTGGCCAAGGTGCTCTTCGACCCGGAGATCGACCTGTCGGTCGCGGAACCTCCTTCCTCATTAATGGTGTAGTCCACCAAATATATCGAGCCAAGGCGCGAAGGCCCATGGAAACCTGCCGGCCCTCGCGCCTTTTCGTTTCCGGGCCTCTTCGTCGAGTTACATCGAAGTTCGATATAAATAGGGCGTGGCATCCTCTCAGGCGGACCCCGGCCCCGCCCTCGACCTCGACGAGCTGGTCGGCGCGATCGAGGACTTCAACGCGTACTTCATCCGGCTGCCCTCGGTCAGGCGGCTCAGCTTCTCGACCCTGTCCGTGCTGCACACGCTGGCGGGCAAGGGTCCGATGCGGCTCACCGACCTGACGGCGACGGAACAGCTCAAGCAGCCCGCGCTCACCAGCCTGGTCGCCAAGCTCGAACGGGACGGGCTGGTCTCGCGCCGCCCCGACCCGCGCGACGGCCGCGCCGTCCTGCTGACCCTCACCGAGGAGGGCAGGGACATCGTGCGTTCCCGGCGCGCCGACCGGGTGGCGCGGGTCGCCCGCCTGGTGGCGCACCTGAGCGACGACGAGCGGGCGGAGCTGGCCCGGTACGCGGGCGTCCTCGGCCGCCTGACCGAGATCGCCGCGCGTGTCGAAGACTAGGAGGACAGTTCCCTTGACGAATCGCCCCTTCCCGTTGCGCCCGGAGCCGCTGCACGTACCGGACGAGGTGCTGGACGACCTGCGCCGCAGGCTCACCATGACCCGATGGTCGCCGTCCGCCGGGAACGATGACGGCTTCTACGGCGTGCGCGGCGAGTACCTGCGCGAGCTGGTCGCCTACTGGGCCGACGGCTTCGACTGGCGGGCGGCGGAGCGGGCGATCAACGCCTACGAGCACTACCGGGTGGACGTCGGCGGCGTGCCGGTGCACTTCATGCGCAAGCCCGGCGTCGGCCCCGACCCCGTGCCGCTGATCCTCAGCCACGGCTGGCCCTGGACGTTCTGGCACTGGTCGAAGGTGATCGACCCGCTCGCCGACCCCGGCGCCCACGGAGGGGATCCGGCGGAGGCGTTCGACGTGATCGTGCCGTCGCTGCCGGGTTTCGGCTTCTCGGCCCCGCTGGACGGCCGGCCGGACATGAACTTCTGGAAGATCGCCGACGTGTGGCACGAGCTGATGACCGGCGTCCTCGGCCATGACCGGTACGCCGCCGCCGGATGCGACGTCGGGGCGCTGGTCACCGGGCAGCTCGGCCACAAGTACGCCGACGAGCTGTACGCGATCCACATCGGCTCGGCGCAGAAGCTCACGTTCTTCAACGGCGACCGCGCCTGGGACCTGAGCGGCGGCATGCCCATCCCGGACGGCCTGCCCGCCGACGTGCACGCCCGGTTCGTCGAGCTGGACCGGCGGTTCGCGGTGCATCTGGCGGCGCACATGCTGGCGCCGTCCACGCTCGGCCACGGCCTGGCCGACTCCCCCACTGGCATGCTGGCCTGGATCCTGGAACGCTGGACGAAGTGGTCCGACAACCACGGCGACGTCGAGAACGTGTTCACCAAGGACGACCTGCTCACCCACGCGACGATCTTCTGGGCGGGCAACACGATCGACAGCTCGATCCGCACCTACGCCAACAACAACCGCTACCCCTGGACGCCGTCGCACGACCGGTGGCCGGTCGTCGAGGCGCCCACGGGCATCACGTTCGTCGACTTCGAGAACCCGCCCGGCGTGACGACCGGCGAACAGCGGATCCGGAGCTTCCTCGACGGCGACCGGGCCGCCTGGTACAACCACGCCGACGTCACCTCCCACGATCGCGGCGGGCACTTCATCCCGTGGGAGATCCCCGACGAATGGGTGACAGACCTCCGCCGCACCTTCCGCCCCCACCGCTGACGTCCCTTCCCGTGCGCGACCGAGTCGGCCGGCGTCTCGGCGGGGGTCAGAGTTTCCTGGGCAGCACCGGGGTCGCGTCGGTCCAGCCCGACGCCGTCAGTGCGGTCCACGCGGTGACCTCCGCCCGGTCGCCGTCGGAGAGCCGCTCCTCCACGGCCAGCAGCCGGCCGGACGCGTCGTCGATGACGATCCGTCGCGATCCGCCCAGCAGCTCGATCCCCGTCCCCATGCGCCCCAGAGGGTCGCTGGTCGCGCCGATGTTCCGCACGCTCGGCAGGCCCGCGAGCATCCGGTACAGCCCGGCCCGCACCTTGAGCGTGGTCGGCAGCTGGGACAGCAGGCTGGTGGCCTGCGCGAACAACGACTCGTCGGACGGCTGGCCGATCGGCCCGGTCCACCGCTGGAGGACCTTCTTGAGCGCCGCCGGATCGTCCGGCAGGCCCATCACCTGTTCCGTGGTGACGTGCGCGGCACCGACATGGGGGTAGGACACCTCCGGGTTGCGCCTGTCGTCGAGTCGGTTCGCGAACGGCGGCGCGGGCAGCACCCCGCCCACCCCGGGGACGGCGGCTCCCGCGCAGTCGCCGAGCCGCCACGCGCCCTGCCCGCGCCAGGTCTCCTCATCGGCCGGGGTGAGCGGCTTGCCCGACTGGGCGGTGACGACCAGCCAGCTCGGCTCGCGCGCCGCCTTCGCCATCCAGAGCTCGTGGGCGCACGTCACCCGGTACCTGACGCTCTTGGGTGTCCCGCCGTCGGGGGGCCCCTGGCCCGCCTCCTGCAGCGCCATGCTCTGCCCGACGGTGTGCCAGTAGCGGCCGGTCACCGGGGTCGCGGTCTCGATGCGCTGCGCGGCGGCCAGCAGCACGGTGCGGGCGGACATGGGGACAGGCGCCGCGGGCCGCTGGTCCGTGCTCCGCACGAGGACGACCGCCGCCACCGCGACCGCCGCGACGGCGGTGAACCGCAGGGTGGCCGGCAGCCTCCTTCTCGGGCGCGAGCGTCGGCGACCAGGCTCTCCGGGCGAGTCGAGGGCGGCCAGGACGAGCACATCGGCGGCGGAGAGCCGCGACCCGCGGTCCAGCGAGGCCGGGCGGGCCTTGGCGAGCAGGTCCATCGGGTCGGGCTTGCGGCTCATCGGAGCTTCCTTCCTGGAACGGTGACGGGCTGGGGGGACGTGGCGGTGCCGCCGGCCTCCATCGCCGACCGCAGCCGGCGACGCGCCCGGTGCAGCCGGACGAAGAAGACGGCCTTGGTGCAGCCGAGCACCTCGGCCGCCTCAGCGGTGGACAGGCCGTGCCAGGTGGTCAGGGTCAGCAGCTCCTTGTCGGCCTCGGACAAGGAGGAGAGCGCCCGCAGTACGGCGATCCGCTCGGTGGCCTGTTCGCCCGCGTCGAGGGCGGCCTCCTCGACCCAGGTCCGCAGCTCGGCTTCCAGGGCCTGACGCCGTACGGTCTGCCGGAAGTCGTCGCGCAGGACGTTGCGGGCGACGCGGAAGAGCCATGGCAACTCGGCGTGGGCCGGGATGTCGTCCAGCCGCCGCCAGGCCACCAGGAAGGTCTCGCTGACCACTTCCTCCGCGAGCTGATGCCCGGCGCGGCCGGCCGCGTAGGCGTACACCCGCGGCCGGTAGGTGTCGTAGAGCACGGTGAAGCGCTCGGGTGGGTCGGGCAAACCGTGTCCTTCGATCGCGGATGAGTCGTTCGTAGAACATGTGGTCTGAAGGACGGCTTTCTTACATCCCGGTTCCGGATCTCTCGCGAACCGGTCTAGCCGGCGAGGGCCTCGGTGATCTGACGGGTGGTCTGCGCGGCGACCCTCGGGCTGACGGCGGCGTAGGCGGTGTACGCGTTCAGGCCGGTGGCAAGGGCCCAGCCGCGGCCCCTGGTCCAGGTGGCCTCGTCCACGCCGAGCGCGGCACGGAAGGCGGCCCGGCTGCCGGCCGACATCAGGGTGAAGGCGATCATCAGGTCGGCGGCCGGGTCGCCGATGCCGAGCCCGCCGAAGTCGATGACCGCGCTGACGCGGCCGTCGACGGTCAGCACGTTGCCGGTGTGGAAGTCGCCGTGGAACCAGACCGGCGCGCGGTCCCAGCCGGGGGCGCTCATGGCCGCGTCCCACAGCCCGGTCATGGCGGCGCGGTCGAACACGCCGCCGAGCGCCGCGATGGCGGCCCGCGTCGCGCGGTCACGGCCCGCCAGCAGCTGCCCGGCGAGGTCCGGGCGGGTCTGCAGCGACGGGACGGACCCGGGCGCGAACCGCTGCAGGGCGACCAGGAACTCCGCCAGCCGCTCGGCGGCCACGGACGAGTCGGCCAGCGCCTCGACGGTGGCCACCTCGCCCTCCAGCCAGCGGGACACCGCCCACCGCCACGGGTAGCCGAAGCCGGGCTCGCCCACTTCCACCGGCACCGGGACGGCCAGGGGCAGCCTCGGCGCGAGCCTGGGCAGCCACTCGAGTTCCTTGTCGGCCTGCCCGACGGCGTCGGCGTGGCGGGGCAGCCGGACGGACAGCTCCTCCCCCAGCCGGTAGATCACGTGGTCGGAGCCCGCCGGGTCGAGCAGCCGCAGCGGCAACGCGGCCCACTGCGGGAACTGCGTGTCGACCAGTCTCCTGACCAGGGCGGCGTCGATCGTGGGGCGGGCGTGCGCGGTTCCCGGGACTGCCAAGGACGACTCCAGCGACGGGCCCGCTCCGTGCGGCGGGCGGCCGGACCATCACAGTGCACCGCGAGCCCGCCTGTCGACCCGATTAATGGAGGGCCGCCGGGGACGGCGGGCCGGTGGTCCGGCCCGCCGCGACCTCCGGAGCTGTCCTGTACGCGTTCCCCGGGCGGACCCGCCGGGGTCAGCCGGGGCGGTTGCCGGTCGGGATCACGATCTTGGTCTGCGCGCCCTTGGTCAGGTAGAACGTGGTCCACTTCTTGATCATCTCGTCGAGGAGCCAGGCCGCGGCGGGCACCAGCGGCAACCCGATCACGCCTTCCCTGAACGCCACCAGCAGCGGCCAGGCGGTTTTGACGACCGGGTCCCACAGCGGCTCGCGCGGGATGCCGTTCCAGTCGGCGGCCTGGTTGCCGGTGAGGTACCTGGAGAACGCGTTGACGAGCGGCTTGTCGATGCTGCCGGGGCTGGTCAGCTCCGCGAGCATGTCGCGCAGGATGTCGTTCAGCTCCACGCCCTCCGGCGTCGGCCCCATGTTCCTGGGCAGGACGATGTCCGACTGGGCGTAGGAGGTGTCCCAGGTGGCGGGGATGAACTCGTCCCTGATGCCCAGCATGTGCGCCAGCAGCTGCAACGAGTGCAGGTAGGCCGCGGACTCTGCGGCGGAGATGCGCACCTTCCACTCGCGCATCCCGCGCATGGAGTAGGTCGCCAGGGTGTGCCAGGTGACCAGCATGTCCTCCTGGCTGATCGGGATGGGCCCCGGCCAGTGGGGGGACGACTTGAGCAGGTGCCGCACCGCCGCGTGCACCAGCCGGGTCTTGACGGCCTCGACCACGGCCGTCCCGCCGGGCCCCCAGGCGTTCTGGGGCCTGACCGCGTACGCCAGGACGTTCGTCTTGGCGACCCGGTCCTTCAGGTCGGCGCCGCCCGCGGAGTAGTAGACCGCGCGGGCCTCCTTGGGGATGGCGGTGGCCAGCATGCCGGCCCCGACGATGGTGAGGACGACGATGTAGTTGCCCTTGAGCGCGTGGAACCGCGACGCGGCGTCCAGCTTGGCCTGGTCGGCCCACGACGGGAGCCGGCGCGCCTGCTCGATGAAGGCCCGCAGGTCGGCCGGCAGCCCGGTGGGCAGGGGCTGGTCGTTGCGGTTCCAGTCGTAGAGCAGCCGGTTGACCTCGGGGATGAGCCCGCGGTCGAACAGCGAGGCGAGGAGGGGGTCGGCGACGTCGTCCCACACCCAGCGAGGGTCGGCGCCGGTGCCGGAGCCCGCGACCGAGCCGGATGAGGGCCACTCCCAGCCGTCGGCGAGGGTCTTGGCCTGGGCCGGGGAGGTGATCCCCAGCGCGCCGAGGGCTCCGAGGGCGCCGCCCGAGATCAGTATCTCGCGCCTGCTCAGCTCTGCCATGCTCTGCACTCCTTCGAGATGGGGGGTCCCGCTCAGGGCAGTCTCGATCGGCTCGCCGGAGATCCACCGAACAGGGAGCGCGTGTCGGCGCCGTCGCCGGAATCACGCCTGCTGAGTTCTCCCACGCCGCTTCCTCCTTCTCGTCCGGGGCCGAGAAGTGGGTGATACTGAGAAACAAACCATGAGTCTGTGTATCATCATGAGAGCACGTTGTGATGGACATCACAAGACCCGCCCCTGAGGCAGAATCGATCCAGGAGGTGATCGTGGAATCCGTGCTGTCCGGCTTCATGGCGCCGTCGGGCTCGGAGTCGTTGCTGGAGCGCGCCTTCGTCGACGCCGTCGAACGCGTCGGCGACCCCGACGAGTTGAGGGCACGCATCCTCGACGCGGCCTACGAGCAGTTCTGCCGGATGGGCATCAGGCGCTCCACCATGGAGGACGTCGCACGCCTGGCCAAGGTGTCGCGGATCACCGTCTACCGGCGCTTCGACACCAAGGACACGCTGGTCGAGCATGTGGTGCGCCGGGAGTTCCGCCGTTACTTCGACCAGTTCCTCATCGACATAGAGCAGGCCCACACCCCGGCCGACCGGGTGGTCCTCGGCTTCGTCAGCTCGTTGCGGGCCATCCGCGGCAACCCGCTGATCGGCGGTCTCATCGCCACCGAGCCCGACCTGCTCGTGCCGTCCATGATGACCGACGGCGGCCAGACCCTCGCCACGGTGCGGCAGTTCGTCGCCGGCCAGCTCCGCCGGGAGCAACGCGCGGGCAACGTGTCCGACGGCCTCGACGCCGACCTGGTGGCGGAGATGATGGTGCGCATCTCCACCTCCTTCCTGGCGATCCCCAGCGCCGTCATCGACCTCGACGACGACAGGCAGCTCGCCGAGGTGGCCAGGCGCTTCCTCGTGCCCATGCTCCAGCCGCCCGCCTGACCCGCGGGGCCCGGGGCCTCACCTCCCGCCGGGGAAGGCGGCGCGCAGCGCGGCGCCGCGGGTGATGACGGCGACGCCGGCCAGGGCCAGCGCCGACAGGCCCTGGAGCACGGCGTACCAGGCCGGGCAGAGTCCGGGGATCAGGTCCACGCCGATGATCGCGATCGGCACAACGGTGGACAGGGTGCGCACCCGGTCGAACGCCTTGTACGACCCCTCCGCGGCGCGGACGGTCATCCGGTGGATCAGCGGAGCCATCGCGACCAGCACGACCCCCCGGACCCACATGAAACCGGACGCCTCGCCGCCGGTGAACGCCATCACCGCGACCACGCCGAGAACGATGACACCGATGGCCCCGAAGAGCGCGACGCACTTCTTCACCGTGGCGAGGGCCTGCTGGGCACGGGGGTCGCCGAGGGCCGACGTCGCGGTCGTGGTGTCGCCGGTGTTCGTCATGATCTGTCTCCTCCGTGTCGTTGTGGCAGCGAGCTTAGGAAGCACCCACCGGGCCGGAACATGGGGTTGGCCGTACGGGTGGGTGGGGCTGGCCCCACTTCTGCCGGCGATCCCGTCCCGCCCGTCCCTCTTGACTTATTCTTTTGACCGACATATCTACTTTCCTGAAGGCATATTCCAGCCACGCAATGTTGGCCGAGCAGATGAACTCCGAGGCGATCAGGCAATTCGTCTGGGACCATGAATCGCGCGTCGTCACGTTCAGCCTTTCGCCGACCATCTGAACAGTGGAATGGAAATTCGTGATGTCCCACGCACCGGTTCCCTCCGACGCCTCCGCCTCCCTGTCCGGATCGATGTCAGGGCCGTCCCGGCGGGCCGTCCTGGCGGGTGGCGGCGCCGCGCTCGCCGCCGTGCTGGCCCCGGCCGCACCGGCGCGGGCCCGTGCGGCGCGGGACGCCGGCCGGACGGCCGTCACCTCCGGCACCGACTTCGCCGTCGCGCCCTCGCCCGACGGCCGCCTGCTCGCCCTCGACCTGCTCGGCGTCCTGTGGGTCTGCTCGTCCTCCGGCGGCGCCGCCCGCAGGCTCACCAGCGACCTGTACGACATCGCCCAGCCCGACTGGTCCCCCGACGGCGAGACGATCGTGTTCCAGTCGTACCGCGACGGCGTCTTCGACCTGTGGACGATCCGGCCCGACGGATCCGCGATCAGGAAGCTGACCACCGGCCCGTTCGACCACCGCGAGCCCCGCCACAGCCCGGACGGCCGCACCATCGCCTACTCCTCCGACGCGGGCGGCAGCTACGGCATCCACCTGCTCGACGTCGCCACCGGAGCGAGCCGCGTGCTGACCGACGGCTCGGCCGAGGAGTACGAGCCGGCCTGGTCGCCGGACGGGAGCAGGATCGCCTTCGTCGTCGCCGACACCAGGATCGACGTCGTCGAGGTCGCCACCGGCACGCGCGCCACCGCGGTCACGGTGCCCGCCGGGCAGGTCGTCCACCAGCCGTCCTGGCTGCCGAACGGCACCGACCTCGCCTACCACCACTTCCACGCGGGCGCCAACGACCTGGCCGGCACCGCGGGCGCCCTGGTCACCGGCGAGGAGGTGTTCCCGTTCCGCGCCCGGTTCGCCGCGGACGGACGCTATTACTACACCTCCGCGGGCACCATCAAGGTCCGCCGCCTCGGCTCTCCCACCGCCGGCACGGTCGGCTTCACCGCCGCGCTGACGACGACCACTCCGAAGTACCGGAAAAAAGTCCGGGTATTCGACGAGCCGGGCTCGTTCCCGGTCGTCGGAATCGGCAGTCCGGCCGTTTCACCGGACGGCTCGGCCATCGCCTTCCGCGCGCTCAACGACATCTATCTCGTGCGCGGCGACGGAACGCCCGAACCGCTTTTCCGGGACCGCTGGTGGAAAGCCGACCCGGATTTCTCCCCGGACGGGCGGCGGCTGGCATTCGTCACCGACCGCACCGGCACGCTCAACGTCTGGGTCCACGACCTGGACACCGGCGCCGACCGGCAGGTGACCCGGCTGACCGACTCCGCCGCCCTGTCGGTCCGCTGGTCACCGGACGGGAACGAGATCGCCTACCTGGACCAGGACGGCGCCCTGTGGGTCGTGGAGGTCTCCACCGGCGACCGCCAGAAGATCTACGACGCGACCTTCGAACCGGGCCGCCCGACCTGGTCACCCGACGGCAGGACCCTGGCGATGGCCGCGGTGGTGCCGTACTCGCGGCGTTACCGGGAGGGGCTGTCCAAGATCCTGCTCGTGGACCGGGCCACGGGCGCCGGCACGTACGTCGACCCCGCGCCCCACCGGTCCCTGCAGACCCGCGGCGACGACGGCCCCGTCTGGTCGCCCGACGGCACGATGCTCGCCTTCGCCATGGAGTCGCTGCTGTGGGTGCTGCCCGTCGACCGGACCGGCCGGCCCACCGGCGCGGCCCGTCAGGTCACCCGCGAGGTCTCCGACGCCCCCGTCTGGGCCGGCGACTCGGCCACCCTCCTCTACCTGAACGAGGGCCGTCTCAAGAGGGCGAGCCTCGACGGGAGACCCGCCCGGCCGGTCCCGGTGCGGCTGACCTGGCGCAACGACCCCGGCCCCGACCAGGTCGTCATTCACGCGGGCCGCATGTGGGACGGCGTCTCGGGCCGCGTCGTCCGTGACGTCGACATCGTCGTACGGGGCCAGCGCATCGCCGCGATCGAGCCGCACCGGGAGGGACGGCCCGGTGACCTGATCGACGCCCGCGACGGGTTCGTCATGCCCGGCCTGATCGACATCCACCACCACCGCGAGATGCAGGGCTACGCCTACGGGTCGCGGCAGGGGCCGCTGTGGCTGGCCCTGGGCGTCACCACCACGCGCTCGCCGGGCTCGCCCGCGTACCACATGGTCGAGGAACGGGAGTCGGTGCAGTCCGGCGCCCGGCTCGCGCCGCGCTACCTGGGCACCGGCGAGGCCATCGACGGGGCGCGCATCTACTACAACTTCATGCGCCCGACGTACTCGCACGAGCAGCTGCGGCTCGAACTGCGGCGGGCCGCCGCCCTCGACTACGACCTGCTGAAGTGCTACGTGCGGCTGCCGGTCGGCTGGCACCGGGAGGTCATCGACTGGGCCCACCGCCAGGGCAAGCCGGTCAGCTCGCATTACCACTATCCGGCGATCGCCATGGGCGGCGACCAGACCGAGCACGTCGGCGCCACCAACCGGTTCGGCTACTCGCGCACCGTCACGAACGTCGGCTCGGCCTACTCCGACGTCATCTCCATGTTCAACGCCTCGAAGATGGCCAGGACCCCCACCCTGTTCAACTCCTCGACCCTGTACCGGGAGGACACCTCGCTGGTCACCGACGAACGGGTGCGCCGGCTCTACCCGAACTGGCGGATGGCCGCGCTCCGGGCGACGGTCACCGCGGCGCAGACCGCCGACCCGGCGACGGTCCAGGTGGTCCGGACGAACCTCGCCAACCAGGTCGCGCAGCTCACGGCGATGATCCGGGGCGGTGGCGTGGTCACCGCCGGCACCGACGCGCCGATCGACCACCTCGGGCTCAGCCTGCACATGAACCTGCGGGCCATGGTCCGCTACGGCCTGACCCCGCGCGAGACGCTCACCGCCGCGACCAGCACGTCCGGTGCGTACTTGGGTCTCCCGCTGGGCCGGATCGCCAAGGGCATGTACGCCGACCTGGCCATCGTCGACGGCGACCCGCTGTCCCGCATCGAGGACGCGGCCAACGTCACCGCCGTCGTCGTCGGCGGCAGGCATCACACCGTCGAGCGGCTTCTCGCGCCCTACCCGTCCGCCACCGCCACCGACCAGGCGGCGTCCGCGGCCTCCGCGCCTGCCGGCGGAGTCAAGGCCCGCGTCCCCGTCCATCCGAGCACGGCGGGCCACTGGTGGAACGACCCCGCCCACCTCGACAAGGCCCGCACCGCCTGCTGCGACGGCCACTGAACGAGTCCCGCCCGCGCTGTGCCGGGGCGGCGTAGTCGCGCACGGCGTCCTCGGCCGGCGCGTCCGGCGGCGAGGGGCGGCCGTTTCGCCAGGTGAAGGCCGCCCGGACCAAGACGGCGGAATGTCCGTACGGCCGACCCCGGTCGGCCGTTCGGCCGATCAAGATCAACCGCACGGCCCCCTAGCGTCGGTGCCGACATCATCAGAAGAGGGGGCTTTCTGTGCGTGCACGAAAGATCGTCACAGCCGTCGCCGCGAGCGCGACCCTGATGGCGGGGATGGCGGTCACCGGCCAGGCGTCGGCGGACGTCATGCGTGCCAACGGGACCGACGGCGTGACGAGGTTCCACCGCCAGGCGCTCGCCTGGCACCGCTGCGCGACCGGTCCGGGCGACGACGCCGGCGCGGCTCTGGACGCGGCGGGCGCCCAGTGCGCCGAGGTCACCGTCCCGCTGGACTACCGCAGGCCCCGGGGGCGGACCGTGTCGGTGGCGATCTCACGGATCAAGGCGGCCGATCCCGGCGCGCGCCGGGGCGTCCTGCTGATCAATCCCGGCGGTCCGGGCGGGAGCGGGCTGCGGCAGCCGCTGCTCGGCGGGCTCATGCCCGCCGTCGCGGCCCGCTACGACCTGATCGGGATGGATCCGCGCTTCGTCGGCCGCAGCACGCCGATCCGCTGCCGGTGGACGACCGACACCCCCACCCGGTCGGCCGGCCCGACCCGCCGCACGTTCGACGAGAGCGCGACCCTCATGAAGGAGCTGGCCGCCGGATGCGTCCCGGGCAACCGTGACCTGCTGCCGCACGCCTCCACCCGCAACACCGCCCGCGACATGGACGTCATCCGCGCCGCGCTCGGCGAGCCCAGACTGTCCTACCTCGGCTACTCCTACGGCACCTACCTGGGCGCCGTCTACACGCAGCTGTTCGGTGGCCGCGCCGACCGGTTCGTGCTGGACAGCGCGGTGGACCCGGACGTCTACGGCCCCGACCTGCTGTCCGCGAACGGCCCGGCGATCGACGCCGCGCTGGGGCACTGGGCCTCCTGGGCCGCCGCGCGCGACTCCGAGTACGGCCTGGGCGCCACCGAGGCCGACGTCCTGGCCACCGTGGAGCGGGTGAACCGGGCCGCGTCCCGTCGTCCGCTGCGCGTCGGCGCGTACCGGATCGACGCCCACCACGTCCCCTACCTGCTGTTCATCCGCCTCTACGACGACAGTGCCAAGGCGTACGCCGGACTTGCCGCGGAGGTGCGGACGCTGGCCGGCGCCGCCCGCGGCGACGCGGTCACCGTCCCGGCGTCGCTGAAGGAGACGCTCGACGGCCTGTTCACCGGGTCGGGGTCGGCCGAGGACCGGTCGGGCACCCCGATCCTCTGCGCGGACCGGGCCGCCTCCCACGACCTGGAGTCCTACTACCGCGACATCCAGGCCCACCGCGCGGACGAGCCGCTGTTCGGGCCGATGACCCGCAACCTCGGCCCCTGCTCCTTCTGGCCGGCCGCACCGGTGGAGGCGCCCACCGAGCTCGGCAACGACGTCCCGCTGCTGGTCGTCGGGGCCGACGGCGACCCCGTCACGCCCTTCGCCGGCCAGCGGTCCATGCACCGGGCGCTGACCGGCTCGCGCATGATCACCCTGCGCGGCGCCTTCCGCCACGGCGCCTACCTCGCCGCGGGCGACACCTGCGTGGACGCCACCGTCAACCGGTACCTGGTGGACGGCGTCCTGCCTGGCGGGGACACCACCTGCGACAAGGCCGGCCGGGGGTGATCCCGGCCGGGGATCGAGCGGCGGGGTGAGCCCCGCCGCTGGTCAGCCGGATCGGGCGCGTCGGCAGCGGGCCAGCTCGGCGCGCAGGTCGCGGCGGAGCGCCCGGTCCAGGCCGGGCTGGGCGAGCGCGTCGGCGAAGTCGCGGGCCGCCTCCTCCCAGCGGCCGAGCCGGGCCAGCGCGGTGCCCCGGTTGTAGCGCGGCTCGGGCGCGGGCGACAGGGCCACCGCCCGGTCCAGGTCGGCCACGGCGGCGCTCACCTCACCGCGTTCGAAGCGCACCGCGGCGCGATTGGTCCACGCCTCGACCAGCGTCTCGTCGCCCTCCAGCGCCTGGGTGAACAGGTCTTCGGCCGGTTCGCCGCGCTCGGAGCGGATCAGGCCGAGCGTGCACAGCAGCGCGGGGTCCTTGGGGGCCAGCGCGAGGCCGGCCAGCGCGTCCCGTTCGGCGGCGTCCAGCGCGCCGCGCTCCAGGTGGGCGTTGACCAGGGCGATCCGGGCGTCCAGGTGGCCCGGGTCGATGGCGAGCGCGTGCTCCAGGTCCTCGCGGGCCCGGTCGTCACGGCCGCGTTCCAGGTGGAGCACGGCGCGGTTGTAGTAGGCCTCGGGCAGGTGCGGCCCCAGGCTGATGGCGGTGCCGTAGTCCTTGATCGCGGGCTGGACGCGACCGGCTGCGCGGTGCAGGGCGGCCCGGTCCACGTAGTACTCGCTGTTGTCCGGATCGTGGGCGATCACGCTGTCCAGGTCGGCCAGGGCCCGCTCCGGGTCGCCGAGTGCCAGGTGCACCTGGGCGCGGTTGTGCCGCAGGCGGGCCAGGTGCTGCGGGTGCTCGCCCGGCGCGAGCACCGCGGTCAGCCTGGCCAGCCCGTCGTCGACCAGCCGCAGCGCCTGGTCGGGCGCGCCTGCCTTGGCGTCCAGCAATGCCAGGCCCTGCTCGTAGAAGACGGTGGAGATCACCTGGTGGCGCGGGTCGTCCACGTCCTGTGCCAGTTCGAGCGCCTGTTCCAGCCAGTGCCGGGCCCGAGCGGGGTCCTGGCGGGCGGCCGGGAGGTGGCGGGCGTGCAACATGGCGGTGGCGTACGCGGCGGACATGTTGATCTTCGGGTCGCCGGTGGCGGCGCGGGCCTCGTCGTAGAGATCGAGCGCCTCCTCGGCGCGCTCCAGCGCCGCCAGTGCGGTGGCCAGGCCGGTGGTGCAGGCCCACCATTGCCGCAGGTCGCCGTCCGGGGTGACGAGGGCGCGTCCGTGGGCGGCGACGCGGGCCGCGTGGTGGTAGAAGCCGCGGGCCAGGCTGTCGCCGAGGGCGGCGCGGACGGCGTCCGGGGCCGTGGGGAGCGGCGGCGGCTCGGCGGGGCCGTCGTCACGCAGGTCCAGGACCAGCGGGGTGGCGGCGGTCCGCGGGACCAGGGTGTCCAGCAGTTCGGCGGTGGTCTCGTCGGCGTTCGCGACGTGGTCGAAGGTGACGGTGACCGGGCGGCGGAGGGTGCCGGCCCAGGCGGCGGCGAACTCGGCGGCGCCGTACGCCAGGCAGGCGGTGCGGCGGGCGGGGTGGAACCTGATCGGCTCCTCCTCGGCGGCCGGCCGCGCCGTGCGGTCGAGCCAGGGGGCGATCGCGTACAGCTCGACCCGATGGCGGGCGGCCAGGCGGGGACGGTCGGCGGCGATCGTGGCGAGGAATCCGGCGACCCCGGCGTAGGGCCCGTGGCCGCGATGGCAGTCGAAGCGGTTCACGGCCGCACCGGCGACCGCAGGGGCGGGCACCCGAGAGCGCCCGCCGTCTCGGCACCTACCAGCACCACTCGATCCAGAGCCGGCGGGCACCGGACATCAGGCGCTGCGTGCTCTTGCGGCGGATGGTCATCTTCTTCATGGGCGCCTCCCGGGGAGTGATCCACTTCAAGATGCCCAGAGCATAAACCGGTGTGTCCGAAATGAGTAGACCATCCGGAATTAAAGATGATCTGGCCTCAAGATTGGCGGACGGCGACACGAAGATCTTGTCGGTGGCGCGATCTATCGTCCCGGCCATGACTTCAGCGACGCAGGCGTACACGTACGCCGCGCCCTCCTCCCTCATCGACGGTCGCCTCGGGCTCGCGACCTCCGGCGGCCGTGCCCTGTCCGGCCCCGCCGTGGCCCCCCGCTTCTTCAGCGGCGTGGTGACCCAGGCCGCCCCCGCCGCGGCGGCCCTGCTCGGCGTCGCCGACGTGGCGCTGGCCCGCTACCACCAGGCGCAGGAGCGGCCCGGCTGGGTGCGCGACCCGGTGGTGACGTGCAACGGCGACCGCCTGCGGTTCGAGTCCTTCTCGGCCTGCGGCGGCGTGTACGCCCGGCTCGACCTGCTGAACGGCGCCCTCGACGGCGAGGTGTTCGACCGGGGCACCACCAACGTCGACGTGAACGCCCCGCTGCGGGAGGCGCTGGCGCGCATCGGCGCGCGCGACCCGCTGCACCTGGGAGTGGGCCTCGACGAGCTGGTCGTGACCACGACGGACGGCGCGGTGGTGGAGAAGAAGGTGCCGCTGCCCGAGCGCTGGCTGCGCGGGTTCGCCGAGGTGCAGGTCATCGCCTCGGGCATGGACCAGCGCGGCGAGCTGGCCGGCATGGCGGCGGTGCGCTTCCTGCGCGGGCTGCCCAGGAAGGGCACGGTGTGGGTGGCGCAGGCGGGGCGCGACCTGAAGGTCTCCGACCGCCGGGTTCCCGGATCCGTCCAGCTCGCCGGCCCCAACCGGCTCGCCACCCTGCTGCCGCTGCTCCGCTTCGCCAAGGCCCTGCGGGTGTACGGCCCGTCCGACGCCGCCTCCAGCGCCTGGGAGCTGGAGCTGCCGGGCATGCGCTACACGCTCACCCTGTCGCCCGAGCGCTGGCGCGGCTTCTCCGGCGAGGGCGCGGTGCTCGACGACCTGGCCACCGACGAGGCCGAGAACGACGCCGACCTGGTCGGCATGCTGCTCAACTTCGAGCCCGAGGTCGAGATCGGCCTGCTGGCCGACCGCGCTGGCATCCCCGCCGACCGGGTCCGGGCCGCGCTGACACAGCTCGGCGTCGCCGGCCGGGTCGGCTACGACCTGGCGGAGGCCGCCCACTTCCACCGTGAGCTGCCCTACGACAAGGACAACGTGATCGTGCTCAACCCGCGGCTGGCCAAGGCGCGCAGGCTCGTCGAGGCGGGCGCCGTGCGGCTCGACGGCGAGTCGGCCACCGTCCGCACCTCGGGCGGCACGCGTCAGGTCACGCTGGCCGACGGCTCCTGCACCTGCGAGTGGTGGTGGGACCACCGCGGCTCCCGTGGCCCGTGCAAACACGTGCTGGCCGCCCGGATCGTCGCCCGCGCCGCCGTGGAGGTCTCCCGATGACCGTCTGGACGGAGATCCGCGACCTCGTCGTCCGCAAGGAGGTCGGCCGCCTGGCCGACCTCCTGGTCACGCTCACCGAGCAGGAGCGCGCCGAGCAGGCCGGGCAGCTGCCCGGCCTGCTCAAGGAGGTGCGTCGGGTCCGCACCGAGCAGGTGCGCGCCGAGCACCCCGGCGACTTCGAGGAGCTGGTCTCCTGGGAGGTCGGCGAGCTGCTCGACGGCATGGCCGGGGCGCTGCTGCTGGCCGGCGTCGGCCTCATCACCGGCCCGGCCGCGGCGGTGACGTGGATGACCGGCCGCGACGTCAACCGCCGCTGGGCGCCGGCCGTCAACGCCGGTCAGGTGTGCCGGGTGGCGGCCGCCCGTCCGCCGGAATGGCGCCGGGACGTCGCGGTCCGGCTGGCCCGGCGGGTGCGCCGTCCCGCCGACCGCATCGCGCCGCTGGCCGTGGAGCTGCTGCGCCAGTCCGGCGCGGTGCCGCCCGACCACGACCCGCTGGTGGCCGCCTGGCTGTCCCTGCCGACCGTGCCCGGTGACCCGCTGGCCCCCGTGCTGCTGCCCCGGGTCTTCGACGCCGACGGCGCCGGCCGCGTCCTGCGGGAGGAGTCGCTGCAGCCCCGGCCCTCCCGCTGGCTGGCCGCCGTCGTCCGCACGCTGCCCAGGGAGCAGGCGCTCGACGGCTGCGTGAGCCGGTTCCTGCGCGGCGGCGAGCAGCAGGACCTGCGGTTCTTCGTCCGGCTGCACACGCTGCTCGATCCCACGCCCGCGGAGTCGGCTCCCCGCCTGCGCGACTACCTGCGGTTGTTGCCGTCGGCGCCGGGCACGGTCGCCGAGCTGGCCGCCGCGCAGGTTCGCGCCGCGATGCCGCTCGACCACGCCGACCTGGTCGAGGCGGTCGACGCGCTCACCTTCCGGGCCGAGGCCAAGCTCGCCGCCACCGGCCTGCGCTGGCTCGACCAGGCGATCCGGGCCACGCCGGAGACCGCCGCCGACTTCGTCACCGCGCTGGCCACGGCGTACGCGCACACGTCCTTCGACGTGCGCAACCGCGCGGTCGAGCTGACCCTCAAACACGCCGGCCTGCTCACCGAGCACGCCGAGGCGATCCTCGACGCCGTCCGCGGCCTCCCCGCGGACCTGGGTGCGAAGCTGGCCGCGCGGTTCGGCGGGGAGATCCCGGTCGAGGAGCTGCTGGAGCCCAAGGAGTTCCCGCCGCTGCCCGAACCTGCGCAGGCGCGGCCCTTCCCCGAGCCGTCGATCTCCCCTGGCACGCACGAGCCCTGGATCGAGCAGGAGCGCTGGCTGGCGGCCTTCGTCACCGGCGTCGCCGACGACCGCGCGGAGCTGCGCAGCACGCTCGCGTTCCACGTCGAACAGGCCCACGGCCACTGGCGGCCCAGCGACGTGTGCCTCCATCCCGGCGACTGGCAGTCGGCGCTGGCCGCCGAGCTCGTCACCCCCGGCAGCGTGCCGGAGCTCCCGCCGATCCAGCCGGAGAGGTTCTGGGACCGCGCCGGCCACTCCATGGGAGTGCACGCCGTCACCCGCGGGCAGGAGCCCGAACCGGAGCCGTCGACCAGGCGGATCGTGATGGGCGGCGCCTACCGGCCCGGTCGCTTCCTCGACGACGACGCCCCGCTGCGCGCCTTCGTCATCACCTGGACCAGCGACGAGGGCCCGGCCAAGGCGGTGGCCCGCGAGGGCGACCAGGAGATCCCCTTCGCCGGAGGCCGGATCCGGCTGAACGAGCCCGATGATCTCCACCCGGTGCGGAAGAGGCCCGGCGTCCGGTACGACGACTCCGTGGAGGCCATGCCGTACCACGTCCTCGACCACGCCTACGACCAGATGCTCGAGCTGGGCGTCGACCCCGTCCGGATCGCGGCGATGCGACTGGGGGAACCGGTGCCCCCGCCGGGCCCGGACGAGCCGCTCGCGCAGGTGACCGTCGTGTTCGTCCCGCCGCGGCGGCGTTCGTACCTGCCCGGGGCGCTGTCCGAGCAGGACGAGTGGCGGCGGCGCAACCGGCTGCCCCTCCTCGGCCGAGTCGCCCCGCCCCACGACTTCCTGCTGCACCGTTACGCGGAGCTCGCCGCGGCCCTGCGCGAGGGCGCCCTCCCGCCGGTGCTGCTGGCCACGCCGACCTGGACGAGCGGCCACCTCGACCCCGACGTGCTGGTCGGCCGGCTGGAGACGTGCGCCGCCGCCGGGGTGGAGCCGCTCCCGGCCGACCTGGCGCAGGCGTTGCTGCGGCTGCCGCGGGGCCGCCATCCGGCGGCGGCCGAGCGGGCCGCCAAGGTCGAGTCGGAGGCGGCGCGGTCGGCCGCCCGCTGGCTCGCCGGTGACGGCATGGCCGACCCCGAGTGCGGCCACGTGTGGCGTCACATGGTCAACGCGTCCATGGTCGAGTTCGGCGACGGTGAGCCGGAACACTTCACCGAGGTCAGGCTGCGGCCCGTGCTGCGGGTGACGGCCCCGACCGGTCATCGGCTGATCGACGAGGTGCTGCTGCGCGAACCGCCCGACTGGATGGGCAGCGAGTCCGGCCACACGCTGTGGGCGTGGCCCGCCGTCCTGCCCTCCCACCGCGAGGTCGTGGCCGTCAACTTCCTGCCCTACCTGCTGCGCGGCCACTGGGGCACCTGGCGCGCCCCGGCGGAGATCACCGGCCTGGAGATCGCCCAGGGGCCGATGGGCGAGTCCACCGCGGTGATCCTCGCCTTCCTCCTGGCCGGCGAGGTGCCCGAGATGATCCCGCTGGTCCTGCGCATGGCCGCCAGGGGCGAGCTGCCCGCCGAGGCGATCGGCCGCCAGCTCTCGCTGGTGCTGCGCCGCACCTGGCAGGAGACCACCCCTGCCATCGCGGCCCTGACCCGGCTGGCCGAGGCCGGTGGCCACCACGAGGTGTGGCGCGTCATGCGGGCCCTGCTGCCCGTGATGTTGCCCGGCGAGGGGCGGCGCGTCACCGTGAGCCACACCCGGCTCGTCGCCTTCGCCACCGACGTGGCGCTCTGGACCGGCGCGCGCGGGGAGATCCCGGTCGTCGCCGAGTTCGCGCGCAGCCGCCGGACGACCCGCTTCGCCCACGCGTGCCGGCGCCTCCACGCCCAGCTCACCGGAGCCACCTCATGACCGCCGACGACGTCCGCGCCGAGGTCAGGCGCCTCGTGCTCGCCCATGACACCGAGCGGCTGGCCTCGCGGTTGCCGAACCTCACCGGCGACGAGCGGGCCGCCGTCGCCGCCGAGCTGCCGGGCCTGCTCGCCGAGCTGCGCCCGCGGCTGCTCACCGCCCGCTGGGGCGCCTTCGACCAGCTCACCGGTCCCGCCGAGGCGCTGATGATGGTGGGCGCGGCGACCGTTCCCGGCCCGGCCGGCGCGGCCACGTGGCTGATGAAGCGCGACCTCGATCCGGGAACGTCCGGCGCGCCGAGCCCGCACCGGCTGGTCAGAGCGGTCTCCGGCCGCCCGGCGGCCTGGCGGGCCGATCTGGCGGTCCGGCTCGCGCGCCGCGTCCGCCGTCCCGACGACCGGGCCGCGCCGTTGGCCCTGGCGCTGCTGCGCGACGGCGCGGTCACCCCGCCCGACCACGAGCCGCTGGTGGCGGCCTGGTTGTCGGCGGCGGCCGTGGCCGACGACCCGCTGACGCCCCACCTGCTTCCGCGGATCTTCGAGGCGGCCGGCGCGGGCCGGGCGCTGGCCGACGAGAGGCTCACCCCAGAGCCGTCCCACTGGCTGGCCCTGACCGGCCGCGCGCTGCCGCGCGAGCAGGCCATCGCGGGCTGCGTGCGCCGTTTCCTGCTCGGCGGCGACACGCGTGACCTGCGCTTCTTCGTCCGGCTGCACACGCTCGTGGCGCCCACGCCGGCGGAGACGGCCGGGCGGGTGCGCGACTACCTGCGGCTGCTGGCCACCGCGCCGGGCCCGGTGGCCGAGCTGGCCTGGCGGCAGGTGCGCGGGGCCCGGCTCGACCCGGCGGACGTCGCCGAGGCCGTCGAGTCGATGACCTTCCGCCCGGAGGCCAAGCTCGCGGTGAAGGGCCTGACCTGGCTCGACCGCGACCTCGGCCCCCACCCGGAACGGGTGAACGACCACGTCACGGCGCTGACCAACGCGTACGCGCACGCCTCCCACGAGGTGCGCGACCGCGCGGTCGCCCTCACCCTCAAGTACGCCGGCCACCTCACCGACACCGCCGCGCTCCTGGAGGGGGCCGAGCTGCTGCCCCCGTCCGCGGCCCGGAGGCTCCACGAACGCTTCGGCGCGGGCCGGACCGGCGACTTCACCCCTGGCCGACTGCCCGATGTCACCGTCCCCGGCCCGTTCCCCGTCCGCGGCCCGGAGGCCGGGCCGCCGGCGGAGACCGGCTGGATCGCCGTCGAGGCGTGGCTGGCGGCGGTCGTGCGGGAGGCCCACGCGAACCCCGGCCCGCTGCGGGAGACGCTGGCCCGGCGGTTCGGCGAGGAGCTGCGGCCGGTGCTCTACGACATGCCGGTGTGGGAGTCGCCGCGCGACTGGTGCACCGCGCTGGCCAGGGAGCTCGTCAACCCGGGCGAGGATCCCGGGCCGCCCGGCTCGCGTCCGCCGCGGCGGTGGCCGCCGTACCGGAGCGGGCCCGGCTCGCCCGACGACTTCGGGCAGGCCCTGTACGACGGCATGGTGAACCTCGCGGCCACGGCCTTCCGGCTGCTCCCCGGCCTGCGCACGATGCTCCCGCTGCACGACCTGCCCGACGACGTGCAGGAGGAGCTGCTGCGGACGGACGACGTCGAGACCGATCCCTACGACCCCGCCGCCCGACCGGCGCCCGCCGACTGGAACCGCCTCCCCCACCGGGAGGGATGCGTCGGCCCCCACGCCTTCCTGCTGTCCCGCCTCGACGAGCTGCTGCGCGCCGCGAAGGCCGGAGCCCTGCCCCCGGTCCTGCTGGCCACACCCACCCGCGCCGACGGCCACCTCGACCCCGAGACCCTGCTCAGCCGCCTGGCCGGGTGCGCGCGCTCCGGCCGCGAACCGCTGCCGTTCGACCTGGCACAGGCCCTGCTGCGCCTGCCGCCCGATCCCGCCCCCGACCTGGCCGAACGGGCGAAGGGCATCGGCTCGGCGGCCGCCGCCACGGTGGCCCGCCGGCTCGGCCGCGGCGCGCCTTCTCCCCCGCGGGTCGAGGTGACCTGGACCACCGATCCGGGCTCGGTGCCCCACGACCATGTCCTCGACCGGCGCGGGATCACCGGCGTGAGCTGGCCGCCTGCCGAGCCCACCGGCCTCGCCCACGTCGACGCCCTGCTGGCCGCGCCCTCCGGGAGGCGTGACTTCCGGCGCGGGGCACGTGACTTCTGGCCGGGGATGACGCCCCACCACCGGGAGCTCGCGGCGGCCCACCTGGCGCTCGGCCTGCTCGACCACGCGGTTCCGCCCGGCATCGACGACCTGCGCGGCCTGGCGCTGGCCGAAGGCGGGTCCGGCCCGGCCACGGCCCTGGTCCTGGCCTACCTGCTCACCGTGAAGGGCGACGACGCGGTGCCCCCGCTGCTCGAACTGGCGGCCAGGGGCGCGCTCCCCGCCGCCGAGACGGGCCGCCTGCTGGGCATGCTGAGCCGCCGCAGCGGCTCGGGGGCCGGCCTCGCCCTGCCGTCACTGGAGCTGGCCGCCCGACAGGGCGCGCACGCCGAGGTGTGGACGATCCTGCGCCACTTCCTGGCCGTCCTCCTCCCGCGCGAGGGCGAGCGGGCCCGGGGTGCGCACACCGACGCCGTCGTGCTGGCCACGGAGGTCGCCATGTGGGCCGGCGCGCGCGGCGGGATCCCGGAGGTGGCCGCCCACGCGGGCAGACGCGGCTCGACCTCGCTAACCCGGGCCTGCCGGGGCCTCCACCAGGTGCTGACCCGCGAGCCCTGAACCGGCCCGGCGCCGATCCCGCCGACCAAGCCGAACCGCCGGCGGGATCAGCCCCGGACATGCCGAAGCGGCGCCGGGGTCGGCCCGGCGCCGCTTCGGTGGTCTCGCGTGCTCAGCCGGCCACCAGCTCGTAGCCCGCCTCTTCGACGACGTCCCTGATCTTCGCGTCGTCGAGGGCGTCGGTCGAGGTGACGGTCACCTGCCCCGTGGCCAGCTCGACGTCGACCGAGGAGACCCCGGCGACCTTGCCGATCTCGGTCTTGACGGTGCCCGCGCAGCCGCCGCAGGTCATTCCGGACACCGTGTAGGTCTTCGTGCTCATCGCCTCGCTCCTCTCATAATACCCCGGCCGGGTATGTCGAAGAGAACGTACGCCCGATCTTCCGGAAAGGCAAGCCATACGGCGGTGGGGTATATGAGACGCGCGTCACATTGCCTCACCTATACCCCCACCCGGTATGGTTGCCCCGCATGAGAACCCTTGACAAGATCGTTGTGGTCGGCGCCTCGCTGGCGGGGCTGCGGGCCGTCCAGACCCTGCGCCGGGAGGGCTTCGACGGCGTGCTCACGCTGGTCGGCGCGGAGGCGCACGTGCCGTACAACCGGCCGCCGCTGTCCAAGAGTGTCCTGCGCGGCGACGAGGACGTCACGCTCCCCGGCGCGGAGGAGCTCGGTGACGACTGGCTGCGCGGCAGGCAGGCCGTCCGCCTGGACGCCACGAGCCGCACGGTCGTCCTCGACGACGGCGCCGAGCTCGGCTACGACGGCCTGGTCGTCGCGAGCGGCGCCCGTCCCAGGCGGCTCGACGGCGTGCACACCCTGCGCACCCTCGAGGACGCCCTGGCCCTGCGCGCCGAACTGGAGTCCGGCCACGAGCACGTGCTGGTCATCGGCGGCGGGTTCATCGGGGGCGAGGTGGCGACCACGGCCAGGCAGCTCGGCCGCAAGGTCACCCTGGTCGACTCCGGCCCGCACCCCATGCACGCGGGCCTCGGCGCCGAGGCGGCGCGCTGGCTGGCCGGGCACCACGAGCGCAACGGCGTCGAACTCGTCACCGGCGTCCGTGTCACCGAGGTGACCGGCGGTCAGGTGCGGCTCGGCGACGGCCGCGTCCTCTCCGCCGACCTGGTCGTCGGCGGCATGGGCGTGACGCCCAACACCGAATGGCTGGCGGGCAGCGGCCTGGCCGTGGACGACGGCGTGCTGTGCGAGCCGACGCTGTACGCCGCCGGCTCGGTGAACGTCGTCGCGGCGGGCGACGTGGCCCGCTGGCCGCACCGTCTGTACGGCGACGCCCTGATCCGCGTCGAGCACTGGTCCAACGCCAACGAGCAGGGCGCGGTGGCCGCCCGCAACCTGCTGGCCGGGCCCGACGAGGCGCAGCCGTTCGCGGACGTGCCCAACTTCGCCACCCACGTGCACGGCGCCCGCATCCAGACGGCCGGGCTGCCCCATCTGGCCGACGAGGCGCGCGTCGTCGCCGGCGACCCGGAGGAGGACCGCTTCGCCGTGGCCTTCGCCCGTGAGGGCGTGCTGGTGGGCGCGGTCGCCGTCAACGCGCCGAAGGACCTGATCAGGCTCAAGCGGTCCATCGCCGCGGGCGAGGCGCTCTGACTACGACCGCGGGTAGCATGACCGGCATGATGCGTGGCCTTGGCGAGCTCGAATCCACGATCATGGACTGGATGTGGGCCAGGCGGCGTCCCGCCTCCGTCCGCGACGTCTTCGAAGACCTCAAGCAGCGGCGGACCATCGCCTACACCACGGTGATGACCGTGATGGACAAGCTGCACACCAAGGGCATGCTCCGGCGCGAGGCCGTCGGCCGCGCCTACGTCTACGAACCGGTCGCCTCCAAGGAGGCCTACACCGCCGACCTGATGCGCCGCGCGCTCGCGGGCAGCGGCAACCAGGCCGCCACCCTCGTGCACTTCCTCGAACGGCTCACCCCCGAGGAGGCCGCGGCGCTGGAGGCGGCCCTGCAGGTCTACCCGCACCGGGGCCGGCCCGCATGATCGCCGCCGTCGTCCTGGCCTGTTACACGGTGGTGGCGGCCCTCTGGCTGCCCGTGCTGGGGCAGCGGGCCGCGAAATGGTCCGACCGGGCGCCGCGGCTGGCGATCGCGCTGTGGCAGGCGGGGGCGGCGTCCGTGGTCGCCTCGGCCGTGCTGGCCGCGCTGGCCTTCGCCGTGCCGGCCGAGATCGTGGGCCACGGGCTGGCGGGGTTGTTCGAGGCGTGCGCCGACATGCTGGGCGACGGCTCGAGCGTGTCCCGGGTGGGGTTCGCGGCCATGCTGGCGGCCGGCGCGGTCCTGGCCAGGGTGCTCTGGTGCGGCGGGACGGTGCTGGTGAAAGCCGCCGTGGAGCGTCGCCGGCACGCCGCCATGTTGCGGCTGCTCGGGCGGCGCGACGCCGAGCTGGGCGTGGTGGTGATCGACTACGACGAGCGGCTGGCGTACTGCGTGCCGGGCCGGCGCGCGCAGACGGTCATCACCACGAGCGCGCTGCGGGCGCTGACCCCGGAGCAGATCGCCGCCGTGCTGGAGCACGAGCGGGCGCACCTGCGCGGCCGTCATCATCTGGTGCTGGCCGGGGCCGAGGCCCTGGTGCGGGCCTTCCCCAGGGTGCCGCTGTTCGAGCGGGCCAGGACCGAGATCGCCCGGCTGGTCGAGCTGCTCGCCGACGACGTCGCGGCCCGCCGCCACCCGCGCGCCCAGATCGCCGCGGCGCTGGTGAGCCTGGCCACCGGGCGCGCGCCCGCGTTCACGCTCGGGGCGGGCGGGGAGACGGCGCTCAGCCGCGTACGCCGGCTGCTCGGCCCCGAGGAACCGCTCGGCCGCCGCGAACGGCTGACCGGGCTGCTGGCGGTCAGCGCGCTGCTCGGCGGGCCCGCGGCGGTGGCGCTGGCGCCGGGGGTCGGCTCGTTCCTGGCCCACCACTGCCACTCACTGCTGTCCCTCTGACCTACTACTTTCCTTAGTAGCGGTCGGCGCCAGGCGACGCCCCAGCGCGTCCGGCATCGTCGCTGCGACGGCCCCCGGCCCGGCCGACCGCGTCGAGCAGCGTGACGAAGGCCTGGACGAACAGCGACATGGCCTGCGCCACGGGTATGGACGGAGTTTCCGCGCACGCAGCGCGCAGGGCCGGGCCGGATCTCCATGGAGCCACAGGGCACGGTCCAGCGCAGCCACCACGCCACCGTGCCCTCGCCTGTTCATGCCCGCCCGAACGGGGGCGGGCCGTTCCCGAGACGGATCCGCGCAGGCCGTGAGGATCGGACGGCGTCGGGGCCATGCCCTCGCCCCGCACACCGACGAGGATAGCTACTATGCAGGATAGTAGAATGGTCCGTCCACGCGAAGCCGATCCCCGACCTCTCCCTTCGTCCACATGCCGCCCACAGGAGGCTCACCTGCCTCTTTACCGGCATACCCCATACCCCTAAAATCGGTCACCCCACCTAAGGAGTATCACCATGGACCATAGTGGACATCACCCTCCCTCCTCCTCCTCCGAGCAACATCACGCCGCTCCGCCCGCCGCCACGTGGGCCATGGCCGCCCAGGCGACCCTGCACTGCCTGACCGGGTGCGCGATCGGCGAAGTGCTCGGCATGGTGATCGGCACCGCGGTCGGCCTGTCCAACCTCGCCACCGTGATCCTCTCGGTGGCGCTGGCCTTCGTGTTCGGTTACGCGCTGACCATGCGCGGCGTCCTGCGCGCCGGGCTGGACTTCAAGGCGGCGCTGAAGGTGGCGCTGGCCGCCGACACCATCTCGATCGCGGTGATGGAGGTGCTGGACAACACCGTGATGGTGACCGTGCCGGGCGCCATGGACGCCGGGCTGGCCAACTGGCTGTTCTGGGTGGCGCTGGCCGGGTCGCTGCTGGTGGCGTTCCTGCTGACGACGCCGGTGAACAAGTGGCTGATCTCCCGCGGCAAGGGCCACGCCGTGATCCATCAGTACCACCAGGGCCACGGCGACCACGGCGGCCACGGCGGCCACGGCGGCCACGGCGGCCACGGCGGCCACGGCGGCCATCAAGGTCATGAGGACCACCAAGGTCACCAGGGCCACCACGGCCACTGACCGGCCGTCGCCCCAGGCACGACATGAGCCGACCCGCCGCCGTCCGCGATCACCCAGGGATCCCGGACGAGAGGCGGGCCCGCTCGCGGACACCCGTCCCGCCGCCATGAGCGGGCCTCTCCCGCCACCGCAAGGGCCGCCTCTCGACGCCGAGCCCGCAGAACACAACGCCCCCGGCTCGCGGCCATGAGCCGGATTTCCTGGCGCCACCACGGGCGGTCCCCGTCCCCGACCAGGAGAGCGCGACATCCCGCCCCTCGCGACACGCAGCCCACACACCCGGCTTCCCGGCACTCAAAGCCCCCAGCCCCCCTGGACGCTTCTCCGCATACCCCTCGCCCGCACACCCCGCCCCCTGACCCGTCCCACATACCCCCACCCCGCATACTGCGCGACGTGCCCCGCACACCCCCCGCACGCAGCCGACCGGTGACGTGTCCCACATACCCCCGCCCCTCATGCCGCGCGACTAATCCCGCGCAACCCCGCCCCGACACGCCCCCCGTCGCGGCTCCGTGACGCGTCACCCCGCCCTCCGACGCGTCGCCATAGAGCCCCGGAGCTGCGGGTATGCGGCAGTCGCCCGGCCGCCGGGACGAATCGGCAGCGCACGTGGACCGGCCGTTCCGCGGTGTCGCTGATGCGATCTTCGGCGCGCGGACTTGACAGATACCCCCCCGGTGTATGTATGTTCATCGCCAGATACCCCCTACCGGTATTTCCGAGGAACCCAAAGACCCGCCCGCATCCCCCACCGGGGTACGGCGTAGTGCTGGAGAATGCTCATGTCCGCACCATCCCCCCGGCGATGGACCGCCCTGGCCCTGATCGCCACGGCCCAGTTCATCGTCATCATGGACACGTCGATCATCGGCGTGGCCCTCCCCCGCATCCAGGAAGACCTCGGCTTCTCGCAGGAGAACCTGTCGTGGGTCTTCAACGCCTACGTCGTCGCCTTCGGCGGGCTCCTGCTGCTCGGCGGCCGGCTCTCGGACCTGTTCGGTGCACGCAAGCTGTTCAGCGCCGGCTGGCTCATCCTGCTCGCCGGCTCGCTCGTCGCCGGCATCGCCCCCGAGGTGTGGGTCGAGCTCACCGGACGTGCCGTCCAGGGCGTCGGCGCGGCCCTGATCGCCCCGTCCGCGCTGACCCTGCTGATGATGCTGTTCGGCCACGACCCCAAGGAGCTCACCAAGGCCCTCGCCCTGTACGGCGCGGCCGCCCCGGCGGGCGGCACCGCGGGCGTGTTCCTCGGCGGCGTCATCACCGAGTACCTGAGCTGGCCCTGGGTCTTCTACATCAACATCCCGATCGCGCTCGTCGCACTCTTCGCCACCCGCCCGCTGATGCCCGCCGGCCAGTCCCAGCGCGGCTCCATCGACATCCTCGGCGCGCTGACCGTCACCGCCGGTCTGGGCGCGGCCGTCTACGCCATCGTCCGGGCACCCGAGGTCGGCTGGGGCTCCGCCCAGACCTGGGGCGTGCTGGCCGCCGCGATCGCGCTGCTCATCGCCTTCCTCGCGATCCAGGCCCGCCGCCGCGAGCCGCTGATGAGGCTGTCGATCTTCCGTACGCCGAACCTCGCCGCCGCCAACCTGACCCAGCTCCTGCTCGGCGGGGCCTGGATCCCGATGTGGTTCTTCCTGAACCTGTACCTGCAGCAGGTCCTCGGCTACAGCGCCTTCCCCAGCGGCGCGGCCCTGGTGCCGATGACCGTCCTCATCATGCTCGGCATGATCGTCCTGGCGCCGCGCGCCATCAACCGGTTCGGCCCCAAGGCCGTCACGGTGGCGGGCCTCGTCCTGCTCGCCGTCGGGATGGGCTGGCTGTCGCTGATCAGCCCCGAGGGCAGCTTCGCGGTCGACGTCCTGCCCGCCAGCCTGGTGGCCGCGCTCGGCATGTCGCTGGCCTTCATCCCCTCGCTCGGCACCGCCATCTCCTCCGCCCGTCCCGAGGAGGGCGGCCTGGCCTCCGGCATCGTCAACACCAGCTACCAGGTCGGCTCGGCACTCGGACTGGCCGCCATGACGGCCGTCGCCGCCGCCAATGGCGCCGCCCAGCTCGGGAACCTGCCCGCGCTGACCGACGGCTTCTCCTCGGCCTTCGTGGGAGCCGCCGGGATCGCGGTCGCCGGCGCCCTGATCGCCGCGCTGACGCTCCGCTCGCGGGGCGCCGCACCCGCCGAGGCCGCCGACACCGCCGAGACCGCCGCCACCCGCGGCTGACCTCGACGCTCACAGCTCCGAAGGAGATCCCCATGTCCATCCTCATCGCCTACGACGGTTCACCCGACGCCCGCCACGCCGTCGAGGAGGCCGCCCGGCTGTTCCCCGGCGCGTCCGCGGTGGTGCTGTACGCCCGTCAGCCACTGGAGAGCCTCGCCGCCCACCTCGAAGGGCATCCCGCCCTGGAGGACCTGCGGGACATCGACGCCAGGACCATGGACGCCTCGGAACGGCTGGCCGCCGAGGGCGCCGACCTCGCCCGCTCCCTCGGGCTGCGGGCCGAGCCGCGGGTCGCCTCGGTCCCGGAGGAGGTCGTCGCCGCCGCCATCGTCGACGCCGCCGAGGAGGTCGACGCCTCGCTGATCGTCCTGGGCTCCCGCGGGCGGCAGGGGCTGCGGGCGCTGCTGTCGGGCAGCACGTCCACCCACGTCATGCACGCCACCGCGCGGCCCACGCTGATCGTCCCGTCCAAGCCGCTGGCCGACGCCCGTCGCGCCGCCGAGCACCGCGCGGCCCGCTGAGGTCGTCGAGAAACGCCCGGCTCCCACCGGAGCCGGGCGTTTCGGCGTTCCGGTGAACGCGCCGAACGCGGCGTGCGTATCCCCCAACGAGCCGGAACGACGGCCTGTTACGCCGGATAGTACCGGCGAAATGCCAACAAGCAGGGCGAACTTCTGTACTATTCCGCCTCAGGTATGGAGGCGTACGAGGAGGCATCGTAGTGGTCGTGGCGACGAGGCTGAGGCGAGCGGCAGTGGCCGTGACACTTGCGGCGGTCGCGGCGGTCTCCATCCCGGGCGTCGCCTCGGCCGATCCGTCGCCCGCCAAGGCCAGGGCCAGGCTGGTGAAGCTGAACGAACGCGCCGACGAGGTGGTCGAGCAGTACAACCAGGCCACCGAGGCGCACAAGAAGGCCAAGCAGAAGTACGACGCGCTCAACGCCGAGGTCGCGCGCAAGAACGCCCAGGCGGACGGGTTACGCAAAGACCTCGTCTCGGCGGTGGTCAGCGACTACCAGTCGGGCCCGCTCACGACCTGGGGCCGCTTCGTCGCCGACGGCACCCCCGACGAGGTCCTGAGCGGCATGGCCGCCCTGGAACAGATCTCCCGGGCCAGGGCGGCGAAACTGGCCGCGTTCCAGGCGACGACCAAGGACCTGCGGGCCCGGCGCGACGAGGCCCGGACCGTCCTCGCCGAGGCCGACGCGGCGCGCGACAAGGTGCGGGCGGAGAAGGCGAAGGTCGACAAGCTGGTCGAGGCGCAGACGAAGCTCCTGCGCAGGCTGGGCGCCTTCCGGGCCGGCGATCCGAACAGCGCCGGCATCAGGTACACCGGCTCGGCCTCCGGAAACGCCCGCCAGGCGTTGCAGTTCGCCTTCGCCCAGGTCGGCAAGCCCTACCAGTACGGCGCCGAGGGCCCGAACTCCTTCGACTGCTCCGGCCTCACCCAGGCCGCCTGGCGCACCGCCGGGGTCGAGCTGCCCCGCACCACCTGGACGCAATGGGCCTGGGGCGCGAGCAGACGCGTTTCGCTCGACGCGTTGCAGCCCGGCGACCTGCTCTTCAGCAAGGGGCTCGGGCACATGGGCATGTACGCCGGCAACGGAAAGATGGTCCACGCGCCCCAGACCGGGGACGTCGTCAAGGTGGTCGACCTCGACGACTACTGGCGCACCCGGCTGCTCGGGGCGGTCCGCCCCTGACCGGCGACGGCGGCGGCCATCCGCTCGACGGCCTCGGCGACCCGGGCCGGTGAGGTGGCGAAGTTGAGCCGGACGAACCCGCACCCCTCCGGCCCGAACCGCAGCCCGGACGACAGGCCGACCCTGCCCTCGTCCAGGAACACCTGGGCGGGGTCGTCGCCCAGGCCCAGCGACCGGCAGTCGAGCCAGGCGACATAGCCGCCCTGCGGCGGGTGGTGGCCGACGCCGGGCAGCAGGACGGCCAGCCGGTCGGCGAGCAGCCGCCGGTTGCCGTCGAGGGCGGTGATCACGTGGTCGAGCCAGGGAAGGCCGTGGGTGAAGGCGGCCTCGGAGGCGAGCACGCCGAACAGCCCGGCCCCCTCGCTGACCGTCTCGTGGATCGCCGCCACGTCGGCGCGGGCGTCCGGCCCTGGGACCGCCAGCGCGGCCTTGAGCCCGGCCACGTTCCAGGCCTTGGACGCCGAGACGAAGGCGACGGAACGCGCCGCCGCCGGGTGGTCCAGGGACGGGAACGGCACGTGCCGGTGGCCCGGATAGGTGAGGGGCGCAAGGATCTCGTCGGTGACGACGCGTACGTCATGGCGGTCGGCCAGCACGGCGACCTGGGTCAGCTCCTCGCGGCTGAGCACCAGGCCGGTGGGGTTGTGCGGGTTGCACAGCAGGTACGCCCGCGCGCCCGAGGCGAAGTCGTGCTCCAGCCGGTCCAGGTCGAGGCGGTGCCCGCCGGGCCCGTGGGCCAGCGGGCTGGTGACCACCCGGCGGCCGATGCGTTCGAGCCAGGAGAAGGCGGGCGGGTGGCCGGGGGTGTTGACGACGACGCGGTCCCCGGGTTCGGTGACGATCCGGAGGACCTCCACGATGCCGGACATGATGTCCGGGACCAGTCGTGCCGTGGAGGGGTCGGGGCACCAGCCGTAGCGGCGCGCGGCGAACCCGGCGAAGGCCGCGGGGAGGCGGCCGGGGAGCGCGTATCCGGTGTCGCCGCGGGTGACGGCCGTCGTCAGCGCGTCGGCGACGGGCCCGGCGAGCGGGGTGTCCATCTCGGCGATGCGCATGGGCAGGACGTCCGGCGGGAACTCGCGCCACTTGACGCTGTTTCGCCGGCGCAGCTCCTCGGTGGTGAGGGCGGTGAGGATGTCGTCCGGGTGGGTGGCCAACGGGTGTCGCTCCTTCTCGGGTGCCGGAGCGGCGGCGCTCCGGCCGGGGACGCGAAAGGGGCTCCGAGCGTCGCGCTCGGAGCCCTCTTCGCGGATGTTCAACTGTGGCGGTTGTTCACTTGAAGCGGCGCAGCCGCAGGCTGTTGCTGACCACGAACACGCTGGAGAAGGCCATCGCGGCCCCCGCGATCATCGGGTTGAGCAGGCCGAGCGCGGCCAGCGGCAGGGCGGCCACGTTGTAGGCGAAGGCCCAGAACAGGTTGCCCTTGATCGTGCCGAGCGTCCGGCGGGAGAGCCTGATCGCGTCGGCGGCCACCCTCAGGTCGCCGCGCACCAGGGTCAGGTCGGACGCCTCGATCGCGGCGTCGGTGCCGGTGCCCATGGCCAGGCCCAGGTCGGCCTGGGCGAGCGCGGCCGCGTCGTTGACGCCGTCGCCGACCATCGCCACGACCTTGCCCTCGCCCTGGAGCTCCTTGACGACGTCGACCTTGTCGGCGGGCAGCACCTCGGCGATCACCTCCTCGATGCCGACCTCGGCGGCCACCGTCTTCGCCACGGCCTCGTTGTCGCCGGTCAGCAGGACCGGGGTGAGACCGAGCGCCCGGAGCTGCTGGATGGCCTCCTTGCTGGTGGGCTTGATCACGTCGGCGACCACCAGCACCGCGCGGGCCTTGCCGTCCCAGCCGACCGCCACGGCGGTCCTGCCACCCGCCTGGGCGGCGTGCAGAGCGCGTTCCAGGTCGGACGACAGGTGCTGGGACCACTCCTCCAGCAGCCTCGGCCGGCCGACCAGGACCGCGTGCCCCTCGACGATGCCCTGGACGCCGAGACCCTCGACGTTCGCGAAGTCCTCGGGGGTGGGCAGGTCGCCGACGCGGGCGGCGGCGCCCTTGGCGATGGCCTGGGCGATCGGGTGCTCGGAGGCGTGCTCCAGAGCGCCCGCCAGGCGCAGCACCTCGGCCTCGTCCTCGCCCTCGGCCAGGTGCACGCCGGTGAGCGTCATCCTGCCCTCGGTGACGGTGCCCGTCTTGTCGAGCACCACCGTGTCGATGCGGCGGGTGGACTCCAGCACCTCCGGGCCCTTGATCAGGATGCCGAGCTGCGCGCCCCGGCCGGTGCCGACCAGCAGCGCCGTCGGGGTGGCCAGGCCGAGCGCGCACGGGCAGGCGATGATCAGCACGGCCACGGCGGCGGTGAAGGCCGCGCCGACGCCGTCGCCGGTGCCGAGCCAGAAGCCCAGGGTGCCCAGGGCCAGCGCGATCACGATCGGCACGAAGATGCCCGACACGCGGTCGGCCAGCCGCTGCACCTGCGCCTTGCCCGTCTGGGCGTCCTCGACCAGCTTGGCCATCTGGGCGAGCTGCGTGTCGGCCCCGACCCGGGTGGCCCGCACCACCAACCGGCCGCCCGCGTTCACGGTCGCGCCGGTCACGGCGTCGCCGGGACGCACCTCGACGGGCACGGACTCACCGGTCAGCATCGAGGCGTCGACCGCGGAGGTGCCCTCCTCGATCACACCGTCCGTGGCGATCTTCTCGCCGGGCCGCACGACGAACCGGTCGCCCACGGCCAGCCGGTCGCTGGGGATGCGGGTCTCCACGCCGTCGCGCAGCACCGCGACGTCCTTGGCGCCCAGTTCGAGCAGGGCGCGCAGGGCGGCGCCCGCCCGCCGCTTGGAGCGGGCCTCGAAGTAGCGCCCGGCCAGGATGAACGCGGTCACCCCCGCCGCGGCCTCCAGGTAGATGTTGCCCGAACCGTCGGTGCGCTCGATCGTGAACGCGAAGGGGTGGGTCATGCCCGGCGTGCCCGCCGTGCCGAAGAACAGCGCCCACAGCGACCAGCCGAGCGCGGCGATGGTGCCGACCGAGATCAGCGTGTCCATCGTGGCGGCGCCGTGGCGCAGGTTCGTCCAGGCGGCCTTGTGGAACGGCCAGCCCGCGTAGACCACGACCGGCGCGGTGAGCACCAGCGACATCCACTGCCAGTTCGTGAACTGCAACGGCGGGATCATCGCCATCGCGATCACCGGCACCGCCAGCACCACCGAAGTGATCAGCCGGCTGCGCAACGGCCGCAGCTCGTCCTCCGGCTCCTGCTCGCCCGGCTCGCCCTCGGTCCTGGGCGGCGCGGGCAGGGCGGCGGTGTAGCCGGCCGCCTCCACCTGGGCGATCAGCTGCTGCGGATCGACGCCTTCGGGGAAGGTGACCTTCGCCTTCTCGGTGGCGTAGTTGACCGTGGCGGTCACGCCGTCCATCTTGTTGAGCTTGCGCTCGATGCGGTTGGCGCACGAGGCGCAGGTCATGCCGCCGATCGAGAGTTCGACCGCGTTCTGCCGGTCATCGGTGACAGAGGTCATCACCGTTCCCCTTTCCCAGTGGCTTTCTCAGTGGCTGTGGTTGCCGTGCCCGGCGGGCGTCGGCGACGCGTCGGGGGTGGCGGGCCTCGGCCCGGCGGCAAGCGTGAAGTCGGCGGTACGGACCTCGCCCTCGTGCTGGAAGTCCAGGAACAGGCGGTAGTCGCCGCCGCTCGGCACCTCGGCGTAGAAGACGATCTCGGGGCCCGGCTGCGTCCTGCCGTCGCCCGGCTCGCCGTCGGGGTGGACGTGCAGGTAGGCCAGGTCACGGGCGCGGAGGGCGACCAGGTGGCCGAAGGCGCCGAGGTAGGGCTGCAGGTCGGTGACCGGCTTGCCGTCCTTGCTTACCTTGAGGGTGAGCTTGCTGGCCTGGCCCGGCGTCAGGTCGCCGTCGAGGGTGACCTCGTAGCCGTCGACCTTCGACGCGCGGCCGGTCTCCGGCAGCGGCTTGGGCTGGTAGTCGCCCGCCACGGCCAGGTCGGCGCCCAGCGTCAGGGCCTCGCCGCCGGTCGGCGCGAAGTCGGCGAAGGCCCGGTAGCCGCCCGCCTCGGGGAAGGTGACCTTGACCGACCAGATGCCGTCGGCCGACATCTCCGGATGGACGTGCTGGAAGCTGCCCAGGTCTCGGGAGACCACGATGAAGTGCAGCTTCTTGTCGTGCTGGACCTGGTAGTCGGTGACCGGGCGGCCGTCGGGGCCGGTCACGGAGAAGCGGAAGTCGGCGGGCTCACCGGGCTTGATCGACGTGGTGAGCGGGTTGAGGGTGTAACCGTTCTCGGACACTTGGAGCCCCCCAGGGGTATCGTTCGTCTTCGTCGTCGTCGTCTGCTGGGCTGTGTGCTGGTTGTGGCCCGCGCTCTGCGTGGTCTCCGCGGTCTCCGTGGTGGCCGTCATGGCGCTGTGGTCGGCGGCGGGAGCGGCCCCGACCGGGCCCACGGCCTTGCCGACGCCCAGGGCGCCGCCGAAGACGACGGCCAGCCCCAGGGCGTAGGAGCCGAGCTTGGCTACGGTGTTCACGACTGGTTCGCCACTTCGTACCCGGCCTCCTCGACGGCGGCGACGATCTTCGCCGCCTCGATCGGGCTGTCACTCTCGACGGTCAGCAGGCCGGAGGCCAGATCGACCTCGACGCCGGTCACTCCGGCGACCTCGCCGACCTCTTCCTTGACCGAACTGACGCAGTGGCCGCAGGTCATGCCCTTGACGGTGTAGGTGGTGGTGCTCATATCGGTCTCTCCTTCAATCCGGTCAGGAACGAACAAGTCTGGCGATGGCGTCGGAGGCTTCCTTGACCTTGGCCTCTGCCTCCGGGCCGCCCTTCGAGGTGGCCTCGGCGACGCAGTGGGCCAGGTGGTCCTCCAGCAACGACAGGGAGAACGACTTCAAGGCGCTGGTCGCGGCCGACACCTGGGTCAGGATGTCGATGCAGTACTTGTCGTCCTCGACCATGCGCTGCAGGCCCCGGACCTGCCCCTCGATGCGGCGCAACCGCATCCCTTGGTCCTGCTTGTTACTGCCGTGTCCAGCCATGCCAGCCCTCCCTCGGCTCGTTGCCGTTGAAGACACTATACCCCCCTATGGTATCCAGAAGGCAAGTGGCGGCCCCTGCGACGAGATCCGGCGGCCGGATGAGAGGCTGGCGGCATGTTCCCGGAGACTCCCGCCGCCGCGGCGGCGCTGTCGGTGGCCGGCCGTTACTGCTCGCCCGCGCTGCTCAACCACTGCGTCCGCGCCTACCTGTGGGGAGCGATGTACGGCGCGGCCCACGGCATCGCCTTCGACGACGAGCTCTACTACGTCTCGGCGCTGCTCCACGACATGGGGCTGACCGAGCCCTTCGACAGCCACCGGCTGCCGTTCGAGGAGGCGGGCGGGCAGCTCGCCTGGGTGTTCGGCACGGCGGCCGGCTGGCCGGCGGAGCGGGCCGAGCGGGCCACCGAGATCATCAGGCTGCACATGCGCGCCGACGTGTCCGCCGCCGCCGACCCCGAGGCCCACCTGCTGCAGGTCGCCACGAGCTGGGACGTGGTCGGGCGGCGGCCCGAGGAGTTCGCGCCGGACGCCAGGGCGGAGCTGCTCGCCCGCTACCCCAGGCTGGGCTTCGGCGCCGAGTTCCTGGCGTGTTTCCAGGATCAGGCCAGGCGCAAGCCGGACAGCGCCGCCGCGGCGTCGGTCCGTAACGACGCCGCGGGGCGGATCGCCGCCAACCCTCTGGACGCCGTCTGACCCGAGCCCCGGCGACTGGCCCGAGCCCCGCCGACTGACCCGAACCCCGCCGACGCCGCAGGTCAGGAACCGGGCCGCAACGAGTTCCGGTACGGCGGCATGAACCGCGTCCTCGGCATCTGGTCGGCCAGCACGCCGCCGTCCACGACCAGGGTGGCGCCGGTGACGTAGCGGGCCGAATCCGAGGCCAGGTACGCGACCGCGCCGGCCACGTCGTCCGGCCTGCCGTACCCGCCGCGCAGCGGGATGCGCTCCTCCCAGGCCGCCTCGAAGGCCGCGCGGTCGAAGGGGAAGTCGCCGTCGATCGGGGTGGCGATCATGCCGGGCGCCACGGCGTTGACGGTGATGCCGTGGGCGCCCAGCTCGGCGGCGAGCGAGCGGGTGATCAGCTCCAGGGCGCCCTTGGAGGCGTTGTAGTGGGCCAGCCCGGCTTCGGCCATGAGCCCGTTCTTGGAGGAGACGTTGACGATCCGCCCCCGCACGCCGTCGGCGATCATGTGCTCGGCCACCCGCTGCGCCAGGAAGAACGGCGCGTCGCAGTTGATCCGCATGACGGCCTGCCAGCCGGCCACGGTGATCTCGTTGAAGTGTTCGAGCCGGGCCACCCCGGCGTTGTTGACCAGGACGTGGATCGGCCCGTGGTCGCGGCGGACCGCGTCTGCCAGCCCGGCCAGGCCCTCGGTGTCGGCCAGGTCGAAGCCGTAGTCGCAGCCCGCACCCGGCCGGTCGACGGTGATCACCCGGTAGCCGTCGTCCGTCAGGCGCGCGGCGATGGCCTGGCCGAGGCCCCTGGCGGCCCCGGTGACCACGGCCAGTCCGGTCATGACAGCCCCAGCAGGTCGAGCGACGGGCGGTGGATCAGCTTCTCGATCTCCTCCCGGTCCAGGGGCGGCAGGCCGGGGATGCCGGGGACGGCGCCGACGGTCCGCAGCCCCGCCATCGAGGCGTCCACCGTGGTGAAGGGGTAGTCGCTGCCGAACAGGAGCTTGCCCCACACCCCGTAGTCCTGGGCCAGGCGCAGGCTGTGCCAGAGCTGGAAGGGGCGGTAGTGCAGGGCGGAGACGTCGGCGTAGACGTGGCGGTGCTTGCGGATCACCGCGATGCACTCGCCCTCGTACGGGTGGCCGAGGTGGGCCAGGACCATGCGCAGCTCCGGATGCCTGATGGCGACCTCGTCCAGGTGCACCGGCAGCGCGTAGCGCAGGGGCGCGGCCGAGACGAACGTGGTCCCGGTGTGCACGAGCAGCGGCAGGCCGTGGCGGGCGGCGTAGGCGTACAGGTCGTCCAGCTCGGGCGCGGCCGGGTCGAAACCGGCGTACATCGGCATCAGCTTGATGCCGCGCAACCCCAGGTCGCGGTGGCCGTGTTCCAGCTCGTCGCGCCAGCCGGGCTGGGTGGGGTCGAGCGACAGGTAGCCGATGAGCCGGTCGGGGTGCTCGCCGGCGTAGGCGGCCACGGCGGCGTCGTCCACCCACAGGCCCGAGCGCCTGGCCTTGCCGCCCACCACGACGGTACGGGTGCCGGCGGGCGAGGTGGCGGCGTAGTCCGCCCAGCGCACGGTCAGGTCGACGTGACCGCCGTGCGCGCGGGCGGACTCGGCCGCGAACGGGTCGCCGACGTCGTCCGGGCAGCTGAACAGATGGGAGTGGACGTCAACGATCACGCTTCTCCCAGCCCTCCTTGAACATGTTCCAGAACCGGTGGGACGGCGGGTGCTCGGCGAAGACCTCGTCGGCCAGCTCGACGCCGAGGCCGGGCCGCTCCGGCAGGCCGACGTGGCCGTCGACCACCGGCAGGGCGCCCTTCAGCGCGTCGAAGACGTACGGCTCCAGCATGCCGTCGAACGTCTCCAGGACGAGCAGGTTCGGCATGCCGAGCACTGCGTGCACGGAGGCAGTGGTGCACAGCGGGGAGTTGGAGTTGTGCGGGGCGACGAGCATGGCGTGCACGTCGGCCTGCGCGGCCAGCTTCCTGATCTCGGTGAACCCGCCGGCCATCGACAGGTCGGGCTGGATGATGTCGACCGCGCCGGTGGCGAACAGCCGGGCGTACTCGTAGCGGTTGTGGAAGTGCTCGCCGCCGGAGATGGGCATGGCGGCGCGGGCCCGCAGCTCGGCGTAGCGCTCGATGTGCGTCCACGGCAGCGGCTCCTCGAACCAGCCGAGGTCGAACGGCTCCAGCTCGCGCACGAGCCGGACGGCGGTCGGCATCGCGAACCGGGCGTGCCCCTCGACGAACAGGTCGAGGTCGGGCACGGCCTCGCGGACCGCCGCGACGATGTCGACCGAGAGCCGCAGCTCGGCCCGGGACAACTCGCCCAGCCCCGCACCGAACGGGTCGAACTTCAGCCCGGTGTAGCCGCGGGCGGCGACCTCCTTGGCCTTGGCCGCGAACACCTGCGGGTCGCGCTCGCCGGTGTACCAGCCGTTGGCGTAGACCCGCACCCGGTCGCGGCAGGCGCCGCCGGTCAGCCGGTAGACGGGCACGCCCAGCGCCTTGCCCATGATGTCGTGGAGCGCCTGGTCGACGCCGGAGACGACGATGCCGCCGACGTCGCCGCCGCGCAGGAAGTCGCCCTGGTACATCCGCAGCCAGATCTCCTCGACGTCGAAGGGATCGGCGCCGATCAGGTGGCGCTGCGCCATGGCCTCGGTCAGCGAGCAGGTCTCCCGGCCCCGGTAGGGGTGGGTGATCTCGCCGATGCCGCTCAGCCCCTCGTCGGTGTGGATGCGTACGTAGGAGAAGTCGCGCCAGGCGGTGCCCAGCGAGAGGGTCTCGACGCGGCTGATCCGGCCGGCGGGACCGGCCGGGCGGCTGGTGTCAACGGTGAGCATCGGCGCCGCCCATGGTGCTGACGTCGGTCAGGTCGAGCACGTCGCCGCGGGCGAGCCTGGCCGCGGTGGCGGCCGCCTCCAGCAGGTGGTCGGCGTCGGCGTCGGTGTGGGCGTAGGAGACGTGGCTGCGCTTGAGGTTCAGTGGCAGCTCGAAGATGCCGTGCTCCAGCAGCCGGCGGCGGTACCCGATGAACATGTTGGCATCATTGCGCAGCAGGTCGTCGTAGGTGCGGGCGGGTCCGGTCATGAAGTAGCCGACGAAGACCGAGCCGTACCCGCTGACCAGCGCCGGGATGTCCAGCGAGGCGAAGACCTCGGCCAGGCCGGTCCTGATCCGCTCGCCGAGGCGGAAGACGTGCTCGTGCACCGGCTCCTCGCGCAGCTTGCGCAGCGTGGCCAGGGCGGCCGCCACGACGGCGGGGTGGCCGTTGTAGGTGCCGGCGAAGAAGGCGGGGCCGCCGGGCCGCGAGCTGAACAGCTCCATGAGATCGGCGCGGCCTCCGAGCGCGCCCACCGGGTAGCCGTTCGCGATCGCCTTGCCCATGGTGGTGAGGTCGGGGGTGATCCCGGAGATCGCCTGCCAGCCGCCCAGGTGGTGGCGGAAGCCGGTGATGACCTCGTCGAAGATCAGCACGCTGCCCGCCCTGGTGCACTCATCTCGCAGCGTCTGCAGGAACTCCTGCTCGGGCAGCAGGCAGCCGACGTTGTGCGGCACCGGCTCCAGGATGACGGCGGCGATGTCGTCGCCGTGCTCGGCGAACGCCCGGCGTACCGCCTCGGGGTCGTTGAACGGCAGGACCAGCGTGGCCTGCAGCACCTCGGGCAGGATGCCGGTCGAGATCGGGTCGTGCGTGCCGACCTTCTCCGGCGCGGAGATCACGTTGAGGCTGACCGCGTCGTGCCAGCCGTGGTAGCAACCCTGGAACTTGACCACGAGCCGGCGGCCGGTCGCGGCCCTGGCCACGCGCAGGGCGTGGAAGGTGGCCTCGCTGCCGGTGCTGGTCAGGAGCACCTTCTCCACGCTCGGCACGAGCTCGGCCAGCGTCTCGGCGAGCTCGACCTCGCCGGCGGTGACGCCGACGCCGCACAGGTCCACCGTACGGCCGGCCTCGGCGACGGCCGCGGCGACGTCGGGGTCGTTGTGGCCGAGCAGCGGCGGGCCGAAGGCGGCGTGGTAGTCGACGAACTCCCGCCCTTGCGAGTCGCGGAAGCGGGCGCCGGCGGCATGGGTGATCACCAGGTCGGTGAGCCCGGGGATGCTGCGCTGCCCGCTGTTCACGCCGCCGGGGATGACCTGGCGTGCGCGCTCGGCTAGGTGCTTCAAATCTCTCTCTCCTCCGACGCGCCTCCCGGCCCGGCCCGGCCAGGAAGCGCTGATCATCCGCCACAAATTCCGAACAGTGTTTGGCAATACCGAACAGACGAGGGAGATTGAAACACGAGAACGGGTGGGGGTCAACGATGAATTCCGCTAAGCTGTTCGGCTGTGACGAACACTGCTGCTGAGGAATCGCGATATTGGGTCCGCAGCGTCGCCCGCGCCGCCGAGGTGCTGGAGGTCCTGTCCCGCGTGGGGCCGGGGGGCGGCATGAGCGTGACCGAGGTCGCCGCGGCCTGCGGGCTGAGCAAGAGCGCCGCCTTCGCCACCCTCTACACGCTGCGCGGCTACAGCCTGGTCGCCGACGACGGCGAGGGCATGAACCGCCGCTACCGGCTGGGCATGGCGCTGGCCAGGCTGGGCGCCAGGGCCCAGGAGCAGCTCTCCCTGCGCGACGTGGCCCGCCCCGCGCTGGTCGAGCTCACCGAACGCACCGGGATGAACTCCCGGCTCGCGGTGCCCGAGGCCGGCCAGGCCGTCGTCGTCGACCAGGTGAGCAACGGCGAGCGCATCCAGGTCGACCTGCGGATGGGCACCAGGGAGCTGCCCCACTGCACCGGGCTCGGCAAGGCGCTGCTGGCCGAGATGGGCGACGAGGAGGTCGCCAGGGTCGTCGGCCACGTCGGCCTGCCGCGCCGGACCGGCAACACGATCACCGAGCTGCCGCTGCTGCTGGCCCACCTGAAGACGGTCAGGGAGCTCGGCTACGCGGTCGACGACGAGGAGGACGCCGACGGCATCTTCTGCATCGGCAGCGCGCTGCGCGACCACACCGGCGCCTGCGTGGGCGCGATCAGCATCACCTCGCTCAAGCGCGACCTGCCCGCCTGGCGCTACCAGGAGCTCGGCCGGGAGGTGAGAGAGACGGCGGCGATGATCTCCCAGCAGCTCGGGCATGCCACGTGACGGCTTGACATATCCCTCACCACTGTCTAGCGTCCTCGCCAATCGTTTCGGGCGAAGATCCGACTCCGAGCGCCGCGGCCCCCGGCGCCGGACGTCTGGGCCGCAGCACCGCCGCCTGCCCGCCTTCGCACGTCGCCCGGCCTTCCCATCACCCCGTTCCCGAAGGCCTCCCCCCATGAACCATGTAGCCGACGTCGCGCGCCTTCTCGCGCTCGACGCCTCCCGACTCGCCGACGGCACGCTGCTGCGTGTCGCGGGCTATCACCGCGCCGGTGACGGCGGCGGCAAGCTCGTCCGCTGGGACGCCGCCTCGACCACGCCCGCCAACGGCGGCACCGTGCTCGGCTCCGCGCCCAAGGGCCGCTGGATCCAGCTGCACGACGGCTGCCTCGACTTCCGCGCGTTCGGCGTCTTCGACACCAAGACGCCCGCCGACGCCGCGCTGGAGGCCATGGTCGGCGACCCGGCCGTCTCCAGGATCGAGGCCCACACCGACCTCAACTTCGTCAAGCGCCACACCTTCCGGCGCTCCGACCTGGTGCTCGACTTCGGCGGCCACACCATGACCACCGCCGGCATCGAGAAGAACTCCCACGACAACCCCTTCGGCGCGGTCCTGTTCTTCCAGGGCGAGCGGACCGGGACCACCGTCACCGGCACGCTCACGGCCACGATCCCCGACCTGGCCGACGTCTTCGAGGTCGATTCCGGGCGGTTCCGGGTCGGCCAGTGGTGGGCCGTGGAGGTCAATGCGCTGGCCGGCACGTACGAACGCGAGCTCCAGCGCCTGGTCCAGATCACCCAGGTCGTCGACGGCCGGCACGTCCGGGTCAACTACAAGAACGGCTGGGAGCTGGCCGCCGGCCGTACGCTGACCTGGACGCTGGTCGACCCGGTCGAGCGCGTCGACGTGCGCGACCTGCGCTTCGAGGCGGCCCCCGGCGGCGACGAGTACACCGGCTCGCACCCCGTCGCCTACGAGTACGCCGTCCACTGCGACGTCGAGGACGTGCACGCCACCGGCAGCTTCTGGCCGGTGATCATGCGACGCTGGTGCACCCACTTCCGCACCGAGCGCTGCAGCCTGAAGAACCCCCCGACCGTCATGTACGGCGGAGCCGGCTACCTGACCCAGCAGATCTACTGCCTGTACGGCCACGTCGCCGACTGCACCACCTCCAACGTCCGCCATCTCAACGACTTCACCGCCAGCGCCTACTGCACGGTCGAGAACTGCCACGGCGACGGCGACGACGAGGGCGGCAACCCCTTCACCACCCACGGCCAGTACGAGCACGACCTGGTCTTCACCGGCAACTCCGGCCTCATGGACATCGCCAACAGCGGCGCCCTCTGGGGCACCAGCGCCAAGCGGATCACCGTGCGCAAGCACCTGTGCTCGTGGTTCGTCGCCGGAACGAAGATCACCGACCTGACGCTGGAGGACGTCCGGGTGATCCCGCGCTCGACGTTCGACCCGGCGGGAACGCTCCAGGTGAACGCCGACGGCCTGCACATGCGCGGCTGCTCGGCGAAGACCGTCGCGATCGGCCAGCGATCCAACCGCTCCGGACGGCCCAACGTCATCGAGGGCTGCTCCTTCGACCTGCCGAAGGACCAGGTGCTGGTGCAGACGCCGGTGAGCAACACGCTGCACTTCAAGGAGTGCGCCGTCACCGGTCTCGACGGCGCCACCCTGCGCGGCTCCGGCGCCCTGCGTTTCACCGGCTGCGTCCTGAGCGGGTCGGGCAAGGTCTCGGTGGGCTCGGCCGACGTCGTGATCAGCGGCGGCCGGCTCGACGGCGTGCAGCTCGAACTGAGCGCCGTACGCGACCAGCGGCTGCGTCTGGAGGGCGTCGCGCTGGAGAACTCCACCGTCGGCCGGGCCGCCGGTCCGGGCGTCCTGACCTGGGAACTGGCCGCCTGCACGGCCACCGCCACCCGCGTCGAGCTGGCCACCGGCGCCAACCGCTTTCGCGCCACCGGCTCCCGGTTCACCGGCGGTCGGCTCGACCTGACCGCCGCCACCGTCCTGGTGCACACCGGCTGCACCGAGGAGGGCGTCGAGCGCGCCTTCCCGCCCGCCGGCCCCCGCGTCCTCATCGCCGACACCCTCGCACTGTAAGGAACCACCCCATGGAACGTCGTGACATCCTGCGCGTCACCGGTTTAGCGGCTGTCGGCACCGTCCTGATGGCCAAGCCCGCGCTCGCCGAGCCGGACAAGAAGCCCAAGGACGAGGTGCACGCGGTCGCCACCGTCGCCGAGCTGCTCGCCTTCGAGGCCGCCAAACTGGCGGACGGTACGCTGGCGCAGGTCGCGGGCTATCTCAAGCCGGGCGACGGCGGCGGCAAGCTCGTCCGCTGGGACGCCGCCTCGACCACTCCCGCCAACGGCGGCACCGTGCTCGGCTCCGCGCCCAAGGGCCGCTGGATCCAGCTGCACGACGGCTGCCTCGACTTCCGCGCCTTCGGCGTCTTCGACACCAAGACGCCCGCCGACGCCGCGCTGGAGGCCATGGTCGGCGACCCGGCCGTCTCCAGGATCGAGGCCCACACCGACCTCAACTTCGTCAAGCGCCACAAGTTCCAGCGCTCCGACCTGGTGCTGGACTTCGGCGGCCACACCATGACCACCGCCGGCATCGAGAAGGCGGGCCAGGACGACCCGTTCGCGGCGGTCATGTTCTTCCGCGGCAAGGTCACCGCCACCACGGTCAGCCACAAGCTGAGCGCCGCGGTGCCCGACCTGTCGGACGTCTTCGAGGTCGCCGACTCCGCCGCCTTCAAGGTCGGGCAGTGGTGGAGCGCCGAGGTCAACGCGCTGTCCGGCCGCTGGGAGCGGGAGCTGCAGAAGCTGGTCGAGGTCACCCAGATCGTCGACGGCACGCACATCCGGGTCAACTACAAGAACGGCTGGGAGCTGGCCGCCGGCCGCACGATCACCTGGACCCTCGTCGAGCCGGTCGAGCGCGTGCACGTGCGCAACCTGCGCTTCGAGGGCGTCGCGGACGGCGACCAGTACACCGGCTCGCACCCGCTGGCCTACGAGTACGCCGTCCACTGCGACGTCGAGGGCATCCACGGCACGGGCACGTTCTGGCCGCTGGTCATGCGGCGCTGGGCCACCCACTTCCGCACCGAGCGCTGCACCCTGAAGAACCCCGCCAGCGTGACCTGGGGCGGGGCCGGCTACCTGACCCAGCAGATCTACTGCCTGTACGGCCACGTCCGCGACTGCCACACGGCCAACGCCCGCCACCTGAACGACTTCACCGCCAGCGCCTACTGCTACGTGGAGAACTGCCACGGCGACGGCGACGACCAGGGCCCGTTCGTCACCCACGGCCAGTACGAGCACGACCTGACCTACACCGGCAACTCCGGCCTGATGACCTTCGCCAACTCCGGCGCGGCCTGGGGCTCGGCGGCCAAGCGGATCACGGTGCGCAAGCACGTCTGCTCGTGGTTCGTGGCCCGGGTGAAGGTCACCGACCTGACGCTGGAGGACCTCCAGGTCATCGGCAAGCCGTCACTGGAGGGCTCGGGCATGATCTGGGTCAACGCCGACGGCGTGCAGATGCGCGGCTGCTCGGCCAGCCACACGCTGATCGTCTCCCAGCAGTCGAAGTTGTCGCGCCGGCCCAACCTGATCGAGGGCTGCGTCTTCACCGTCCCGGCCAAGAGCGAGATCGTCCAGGCGAACGTGACCGCGCCGCTGCACGTCAGCCGCACCACGTTCCACGGCCTGAGCGGCAACGCCTTCAACGGCGCCGACCTGCGCCTGTCCGGCTCGACGCTGAACGGCGCCGAGGGCGCGGCCCCGCTGGTCCTGGCCGGTTCGGTGTCGCTGACCGGCTGCACGGTCAAGAACGTGGGCCTGGCCGCCGCCGGCAAGGCCGACCAGCGCATCCGCCTCGACGGCGGCACCGAGCTGGCCGAGGCCGGGCTGTCGCGGGTGGCGGCCGCCGGGCTCGTCTCCTGGCAGCTGGCCGGGGTCCGCAGCCAGAACGCCGGGGCCCACGTCCAGCTCGACGCCGGCAGGAACCGCTACGCGGCGACCGGCTGCCAGTTCGGCGGCGGCCGTCTGTCGATCAAGGCCTTCGAGGTGGTCCAGCACACGGGCAACGTCGAGGAGGGCGTCGCCAGGGAGCTGCCGGCCGACGGCCCGAAGGTCCTCACATCAGGAAATCTGGTGATTTAGGTGCGAAAGATAACGCTGGCGGTCGCGGGAGCGGGCAACCGGGGGCAGACCTACGCCTCCTGGATCGCCGCGCACCCCGATCGCGCGGAGCTGGTCGCCGTGGCCGACCCCGACCCCGCCCGCCGGGCCAGGCTGGCCGGCCCCGGCGTGCGCGAGTTCGGCGACTGGCGCGACCTGCTGCGCGAGCGGGTGGCCGACGCCGTCGTCCTGGCCACCCAGGACCGCCTGCACGTCGAGCCCGCCATAGCCCTGGCGCGGGCGGGCTACGCGCTGCTCGTCGAGAAGCCCATGGCGCCGACCGAGGAGGAGTGCCGCGAGATCGTGGCGGCCGTCGGCGAGACCGGCGTGCTCCTCGCCGTCTGCCACGTGCTGCGCTACACGCCCTACACCGCGCTGGTGAAGCAGACCGTCGACAGCGGCGTGCTCGGCGAGGTCATGAGCGTCGAGCACCTGGAGCCGGTCGGCTGGTGGCACCACGCGCACTCCTACGTGCGCGGCCCCTGGCGCAGCGAGCGCCTGGCCAGCCCGATGCTGCTGGCCAAGTCCTCCCACGACCTCGACTGGCTGACCTACGTCACCGGGCTCAGGATCGAGCAGGTCGCCAGCTTCGGCTCGCTCGGCCACTTCAGGCCCGAGCGGCGCCCGGAGCAGGCCGCCGACCGCTGCCTCGACTGCGTCCTGGAGCCCGGGTGCCCGTACTCGGCTCCCCGCCTCTACCTGAACCGCGGCTACGACTGGCCGACCAGCGTCCTCGGCGAGAACGAGGAGCAGGTCATGGACGCCCTGCGCACCGGCCCGTACGGCAGGTGCGTCTACGCCTGCGACAACGACGTGGTCGACCACCAGGTGCTCGCCATGCAGCTGACCGGCGGCGCGACCGCGACGTTCACCATGACCGCCTTCACCGAGCAGACCCACCGCCAGACCAGGATCTTCGGCACCCACGGGCGGCTGATCGGCGACGGCGAGTCGGTCGAGGTCCTCGACTTCCGCGACGGCCGCAGCAGCCGGCGCAGCGTCGCCGAGACCGGCTCGAACGCCGGCGACGGCCACGGCGGCGGCGACGACGGCGTGATGGACGCCTTCGTCACCGCGCTGGCCACCGGCGACCCCGCACACGTGCGCTCGGGCCCCACCGAGTCGCTCCACAGCCACCTCGCGGTCTTCGCCGCCGAGAAGGCCCGGCACAGCGGCACGGTCGTCACCGTGCCCGCATCCTAGGAAGGAACCATCATGCGACTGCGCGCGCTGGCCGCCGCTGCGGCCGCCCTCGGCACGCTGACCGCCTGCGGCGGCGGCTCCGGAGGCGACGAGAAGCAGACCGTGACCATGTGGATCTACCCGAACATCGCCGACCAGCCCAAGCACCAGGCGTTCTGGGACGAGCAGACCAAGGCGTTCGAGGCGGCCAACCCGAACATCGACGTCAAGGTCGAGATCTACCCGTGGGCCAAGCGCGACGAGGCGCTGTCCACGGCGATCGCCGGCAACAAGGCGCCCGACGTGGTCTACCTCATCCCCGACCAGCTCCCCAAGTACGCCAGGACGCTGGAGCCGGTGGACGCCTACCTCGCCGACAAGGCCGACTACCGGGACAACGCCCTGAAGTCGGTCACCATCGACGGCAAGGTCATGGGCGCGCCGATCCTCATGTCGGCCAACCCGCTGGTCTGCAACCAGAAGGCGTTCGACGCCGCCGGCGTCACCGAGTTCCCCAAGACCTGGGACGACGTGCTCGCCCTGGCCCCGAAGTTCAAGGCCAAGGACGTCGACGTCACCAACTACTGGGCCGACCCCGCCGCCACCCTCAACCAGTCGTTCTACCCGCTGCTGTGGCAGGCGGGCGGCGACGTGTTCAGCCCCGACGGCAAGTCGGCGGCCTTCGGCGGCGCCGAGGGCGTCAAGGCGCTGACCTTCCTGAAGAAGCTGGCCGACGGCGGCTACGTGGAGAAGGACCTGCTGACCGGCCTGCCCAAGTTCGAGCAGACCAGGACCGCGCAGAACAAGGTGGCCTGCACCTGGCAGCAGCTGCCCGCCGACGTCGAGTCGTTCTGGGGCAAGGAGAACATCAAGGTCCTGCCTCCGCTGACCGACGCCAAGCAGGTCGCCTACGGCACGGTCGGCTCGCTGGCCCTGCTCAAGGCGTCCGACCACAAGGAGGCGGCGGGCAAGTGGATCGGCTTCGCCACCGGCGCCGCCCCGAGCAAGGCCTACGACCTGGCCTCCGGCTACTTCTCCCCGCGCAAGTCCACCGGCTCGCTGTACGCGGCCGACCCGGTGCAGGCCGAGGTGGAGAAGGCGCTCGACCTGACCACGGCCGGGCCGCTGCACGAGAAGGCGCGTGACGTGATGGGCGTCCTGGCTCCCGAGATCCAGGCCGCGCTGATCGGCAAGAAGACGCCCGAGCAGGCGCTCGCCGACGCGGCCAAGGCCGCGGACGCGCTGCTGGGTGGCTGATGGCGGCGATCGACGTCAGGCGGTGGGAGGCGCGGACCGGACTGCTGTTCGTCCTGCCGTGCCTCCTGCTCTTCCTGCTGTTCCGGTTCGGCCCGTCCGTCGCCGGGGTGCTGCTGGGGTTCTTCGACTCCTCCATCGGCGCCAGCCCGGAGTGGACCGGCGTGGACAACTACCGGCGGATGGCCGCCGACCCCGTCTTCTGGGAGTCGCTGCGCATCACGCTGATCTACACGATCCTGTACGTTCCGGCGTCGATGGCCGCCTCGGTGGGCATGGCGCTGCTGGTGCGCCGCGCCTTCCGCGGGGCCGCCTTCTTCCGCTCGGTCTTCTTCCTGCCCGTCGTCACCAGCCTGGTCCTGGCCGGGACGGTCTTCACCTGGCTGTTCTCCTCCGAGGGGCCGATCACCAAGCTCACCGGGCAGTCCTGGCTGGCCTCCACCACGCTGGTCATCCCGGCCCTGGTGATCGTCTCGGTCTGGTCCAGGTTCGGCTACGGCATGCTGATCGTCCTGGCCCGGCTGCAGGACCTGCCGCGGGAGCTGGAGGAGGCCGCGCTCACCGACGGCGCCTCCACCTGGCAGCGGTTCCGCTACATCGTGGCCCCGCAGCTGCGCCCGGCGCTGTTCTTCGTCGCCGTGATCGAGACGACGAACTCCTTCCAGGTGTTCGACCTGGTCTACGTGATGACCGGCGGCGGCCCGGCGCACGGCAGCTTCACGCTGGTCATGGCCCTGTACGAGCAGGCGTTCAAGAACTTCGACTTCGGCTACGCCAGCGCCATCGGCGTCGCGCTGTTCGTCATGACCCTCGTGGTCGCGCTGATCCAGCGCCTGATGATCGGGAGGTCGAAGTGACGACATACCGCCCGTACAAGGCGCTGGAACCGACCAGGGCCGGGAAGGTCGCCAGGTTCGTCCTGCTGGCCGTCGCCACGCCGGTCACGCTGTTCCCGTTCTACGCGATGGTCGTCCTGTCGCTGAAGCCGGGCACGGCCGTGACGTTCCCGGAGAGCATGCTGCCCTGGCCGGTCGACTTCAGCGCCTACGGCGAGGTGCTGGGCGGCCGCGACCTGGTCACCTGGACGGTCAACACGCTGATCTACTCCGTGGTCAGCGTGGTGGCCGTGCTGCTGCTGGCCTCGCTGGCCGGATACGCCTTCGCCAAGAAACGTTTCCCCGGCCGCGAGCCCATGTTCTGGTCGTTCCTGGCCATGGTCATGGTGCCCTACCACGTGACGCTCATCCCGACCTTCATGCTCATCGCCGAGCTGGGCGGGGTGGACACGTACTGGGGGCTGATCCTGCCGACGCTCGCCAACGCGCAGGCGGTCTTCCTCATGCGGCAGTTCATCATGGGCCTGCCGGACGAGCTGTTCGAGGCGGCCCGGCTCGACGGCGCCTCCGAATGGCGGATCTTCATCAGGATCGTCCTGCCGCTGTGCAAGCCGATCCTGGCCACGCTGGGCGTCTTCGTCTTCCTGTGGCACTGGAACGACCTGCTCTGGCCGCTCATCATCGGCGGCGGCGCCGACATGCGCACCCTCACCGTGGGCATCGCCTCCCTGCAGACGGAGAACGTCCCGCTCAGCGTCGTGCTGGCCGGGGCCACGGTCGCGTTCGTACCGATCTTCGCCGCCTACCTGGTCGGCCAGCGTTATTTCACCGAAGGAGTCACGATGTCGGGGATCAAGGGTTGATGTTCACCTCCGTCGACGATCTGGAAGAGCACCTCACCCGCCCGTCCGAGTCGCTCGTCGCCGACCTCGCCGCCGGCTCCGGCGACCTGGTCGTGCTGGGCGCCGGGGGCAAGATGGGGCCCACGCTGTGCCGCCTGGCCCGGCGCGGCCTGGACGCCGCCGGGCGCGGCGCGGACCGCGTCTTCGCCGTCTCGCGCTGGTCCGACCGCGCGGCGGCCGGCGCACTGGCCGGGCACGGCGTGGACGTCGTCCCCTTCGACCTGCTCGACGGCGACCTGGGCACGCTGCCCGACGCCGCGGACGTGGTCTTCATGGTCGGGGCGAAGTTCGGCACGTCCGCCGCGCCGTACCTGGCCTGGGTCGTCAACGCGGCCCTGCCCGCCCGCGTCGCCGAGCGGTACGGCGGGGCGCGCGTCGCCGCGCTGTCCACGGGCAACGTCTACCCGCTGGTGCCGCTGTCGTCCGGCGGGAGCGTCGAGGGCGACCCGGTCGGGCCGGTGGGCGAGTACGCGATGAGCTGCCTCGGCCGCGAGCGCGTCTTCGAGCACGCGGCCGCCACCCGCGGCACGGCCGTGACGATCGTCCGCCTCAACTACGCCGTGGACCTGCGGTACGGCGTGCTGGCCGACATCGGGCAGCGGGTGCTGTCCGGCGCTCCGGTGGACGTGACGACCGGGCACGTCAACGTGGTGTGGCAGGGCTACGCCAACGAGGTCGTGCTGCGCTCGCTGGCCCACGCGACGGCGGGCACGCCGTTCACGCTGAACCTGACCGGTCCCGAGACCGCCTCGGTGCGCCGGGTGGCCGCCGCCTTCGGCGCGCGCCTCGGCACGCCGGTGTCCTTCGAGGGTTCGGAGGCCGGCACGGCGTTGCTGAACGACGCCACGCTCTGCCACCGCCTCTTCGGCTACCCGCACGTGCCGCTGGGCACGCTGGTCGACTGGCAGGCCGACTGGCTGACCGCCGGGCTGCCGACGTCGGGCAAGCCCACCAAGTTCGCCGTACGAGACGGGAGATTCTGATGCCCACGCCGAACCCCGCGCTGTCGCGCCTGCGGGCGGGGACCGTCATCCCCGCCCACCCGCTGGCGCTGACCGCGGACCGGACGCTGGACGAGCGCCGCCAGGCCGCGCTCACCCGGTACTACCTGGCGGCGGGGGCCGGCGGCCTGGCCGTGGGCGTGCACACGACCCAGTTCGAGATCCGCGGGGCCGGGCTGCTGGAGCCGGTCCTCCGGCTGGCCGCCGACGTCGCACGTGAGTCCGCCCGTGAGTCCGCCAGTGAGTCCGCCCGTGAGTCCGCCGGGGAGCGGCCGGTGCTGGTCGCCGGGGCGTGCGGGCCGACCGCGCAGGCGGTGGCCGAGGCCGAGCTGGCCGCCTCGCTCGGGTACGACGCCGTGCTGCTCTCGCCGGTCGTGCCGGGCGCCTCCGAGGACGACCTGCTGGCGCGGGCGCGGGCCGTGGGCGAGGTGCTGCCGGTCGTCGGCTTCTACCTCCAGGCGGCGATCGGCGGGCCGGTGTTGTCGCGCGGCTTCTGGCGGGCCCTGGCCGACCAGCCCTCCACGGTCGCGGTGAAGGTGGCGGCGTTCGACCGCTACCGCTCGCTGGACGTGGCGCACGGCGTGGCCGCCTCCGACCGGGCCGACCAGGTCACGCTCTACACGGGCAACGACGACCACATCATCGGCGACCTGCTGGCCGAGCTGCCCGGCGGCCTGCGCTTCGCCGGCGGGCTGCTCGGCCAGTGGGCGGTGTGGACCCGGGCGGCGGTGGAGATGGTCGACGCCCTGCGTGACGACCCGGCGCCGTGGTGGGGCCGGGCCACGGCGCTCACCGACGCCAACGCCGCCGTCTTCGACAGCGCCAACGCCTTCGCCGGCTGCATCGCCGGCGTGCACGAGGTGCTGCGCAGGCAGGGCCTGCTGGCGGGCACCTGGTGCCTCGACCCGGACGAGGGCCTCTCCCCCGGCCAGGCCGAGGAGCTGACCCGCGTCAGCGCCGCCTACCCGTGGCTGACCGACGACGACTTCGTGGCGGAGCACCGCGATGCCTGGCTCGGCTGACTCCGCCGTGCGCGTCCTGGTCAGCGTTCCGCCGCCGCTGCGTGCGCAGTTCTTCCCCGACCCCGCCGCCCTGCTGGCCCTGGGGGACGTGCGGCTGCTCGACGACCACCGCGCGCTGCCCGAGGCGCTGCCCGGCACCGAGGTGCTGGTGACCTCGTGGGGGGTGCCGCCGCTGACCGCCGAGCTGCTCGACCGGGCGCCGGGGCTGCGGCTGGTCGCGCACACCGGAGCGACGGTCAAGCCGTTCGTCACCGGCGAGCTGTGGGCGCGGGGCGTCCGGGTGACGCAGGCGGGCGCGGCCATGGCCCGGTCGGTCGCCGAGGTGGCGCTGACGTTCACGCTGGCGCTGCTGCACCAGGTGCACCGCTTCGACCACGCCCTGCGCGGCGGCCGGCCGTGGGAGGCGGCCGAGCGGGCGCCGGCCAGGCGGGAGATCCTCGGCTGCCCGATCGGCGTCATCGGCGCCTCCAGGACCGGCCGGGCCTACCTCGACCTCGTCCGCGCGCTCGGCGCCGAGGTCACCGTCGCCGACCCGTACCACGAGGGCGCCGTGGAGCTGGACGAGCTGCTGTCCACCAGCCGGATCGTGGCCGTGCACGCGCCGGCGCTGCCGGAGACGCGCCACCTGCTGGGGGCGCGGGAGCTGGCGCTGATGCCCGACGGCGCCGGGCTGGTCAACACCGCCAGGTCGTGGCTGGTGGACGAGGCCGCCCTGCTGGCCGAGCTGCGTACGGGACGGCTGGACGCGGCGATCGACGTCTTCGACGAGGAGCCGCTGCCGGTCGGGCACCCGTTCCGCGCGCTGCCGAACGTGCTGCTCACCCCGCATCAGGCGGCCGGCACCGATTCGGGCCGGGCCCGTCAGGGCCGGCTGGTGGTCGAGGAGATCGCCCGGTACGCCGGCGGCGTCCCGCTGGCGCACGAGGTGACCCCGGAGCTGCTGGGGAGGATGGGATGACGTCCCTGCGCACCGCACGTCCCGGCGACCGGGAGGCGCTCTACGCGCTGTGGGCCGCCTGCTTCGACGCCCCGCACGTGGTGCCCCTGTACGAGACCGACCCCGGCCGGTACGGCAGGACGTTCGTCACCGGCGACGTGTCGGCCTGCGTGTACTACCTGCCGCGCCGGCTGCACGACGGCCAGGGCGGCGAGGTGCGGGCGGGCGGCGTGGCCAACGTCGCCGCCCATCCGTCGGTCCGCGGGCGCGGGCACGTCCGGCGGCTGCTGGCGATGGCGGCCGAGGCGATGGCGGCCGACGGCTGCGCCTGGTCCCTGCTGTTCACCGGCACGCCGGGGGTCTACAAGGAGTGGACCGGCTTCGAGCTGCGGACGGTGTCCGGCCCGTTGCGCCGTACCGGCCCGGCCGGGCGCGGGCTGCGCCGGATCCCCGTGGGCGAGGCGGCGATCCTGCGGGAGGTGTACGAGCGGCACAACGCGCGGCGTCCGCTGACCGCCGTGCGCGACGAGGCGCACTGGCGGGACCGGCTGCCGATCTGGTACGGCGACCCGGTCGAGCTGCTGGCCGGGGACGCCGGGTACGCCGCCGTGCGATGGGACGGCGGCGTACTCGACGTGCTGGAGGTGGCCGGAGACCTGCCCGAGGTGCTCTCCGCGCTGGCCGCCGAGGCGGCGGCCAGGGGCGTCCGCACCGGCAGGGCCAGGCTGACCTGGGCCGAGCCGGCCCTGCCGCACCTGTTCGCGAGCGTCGTCCGGGAGCGGGACCGCGCCGGGATGGCCCGCGCGATCCTGGGCGACCCGGCCCCCGTGACCGGCGCGGCGAACGCCGCCCACTGGCCGGCGGACTACTTCTAGCCGGGTTCGGACATGCGGAAGTCGTACCGGGGCGGGACGGGTTCGCCGGGGTGGACGGCCAGCCAGAGGCGGTCGAGCGAGACCTCCCCCTCTCTCAGGTCGTCCACGCGGATCCCGTCCACCAGCAGACGGCGCAGGCGGCCGAGGTCGCCGGTCGCGTGCGCGGCCCTGGCCTCGGCCAGCCGGACGCGACCGTGGTCGCGGTACGGCAGCGCCTCGATCAGGGCGAGCGCCGCCGCGGACCGCCCGGCCACGAGCAGCGCGTCAAGGGTCTCGACGGCCAGTTCCCGCAGGTCCGGGCGCAGCCGGTGCGCCTCGATCATGAGGTCGGCCGCCTCGTCCGGCGACGCGGCGAGGAAGGCCAGGACGCGCAGCGCCCACGGGGTCCTGCGCGCCCCGACCGACCGCTCGCAGGCGTCGCGGGCCGCGTCGTCCTCGCCGTCCGCCAGGCGCATCAGAGCCAGGTGGTAGTACGCGTGCCAGTCGTCCGCGCTCCTCTCCAGCGACTCCCGCCAGCGCCGTCCGGTGATCGGGGACGCGGGCGGGTCGCAGACCGGCAGGCGGCCGGTGGCTCGCAACTCCTGCCAGGGCGACTGTTCGGGGCCCGGCGGCGGGAAGCCGGCGAGTCCTTCCAGGCCGCCCCAGCCGGAGCCTTCGGCCAGCCAATCCTCCTTCGGCCCGAACGCCGCCGCCTCCCCCAGCGCCTCCTCCAGCCGCGCCGGAGTGACGAGCCGTTCCAGGGCCTCGGCCGTCGCCGCGCACGCCTCCCGCCAGCTCCCGTGCACGGCCGCCGCGTCGACGTCGAGCCGGCCGTACGCCTCGACCCAGGACCAGGTCGCGCCGCCGGGCATCGGCAGGTGTTCCAGCTGGGTCCTGGCGAGCCCGGCCTGGATCTCCAGGTAGGGCGCGCCGGGGCCGGACAGCCACTCCTGCCACTGCCGGCCGCCGGTCGTGGTCCCCCAGCAGAACAGCTTGCGGCCGCGCAGCATGCCGGTGGACGTCTGGACGAGCCCCGACCCGGCCTCGTCCAGGGCCGCGATCCAGCGGCGCGCCCCCTCGGGCAGGTCCAGGAAGTAGTCGGCCGCCCGGACGGCCCGCGCCGGGTAGCTGCGGTCGGCGCCGTCCGTCCCGGGGAAGTCCACGTGCCGCAGATCGCTCACGTAGTCGAAGTGGAAGGCGTGCTCGGCCGGGGAGATCACCCGGACCTTCTCGCTCTCCGGCACGGCGATGTTGGACCACCAGTAGACCGGCGTCACCTGGTCGGCGGGGTTGTGCAGGGAGACGTGCACGTAGAGCACCGGCGACCCGGCGGGCAGCCAGGCGTCGATCCGCACGACCAGCCGCCGGAGCCGCTCGAACTCGAACATGCGCAGCACCGGCGTCCCGTCGGCGGCGGTCGCCCGGACCGCGTGCAGCGGCTCGCAGGTCAGCGGCCAGTGCCCGGTCGTGCCCAGGTTCCACTCCACCCCGCCGGCGACCCACGCGTCCCGCAGCGCGAGGTTGGCGGGCTGCAGGATCGGGTTGCGGTGCAGCAGTTCCCGGCCGCTGGGCCGGTGCACGAGTGACCACAGGCGGCCGCCGTAGCCCGGCAGGAACGTCGCTGTGAGCACGTCGTTCTCCAGGACCGCCGTGGGCAGCTCGCGTTCGGCGCGGTCGCGGCCGTACCCCCACTGCCGGGTGTACGGCAGGAGTGAGCGCGGCCGGCCGTAGACCAGGTTCCGGCGCATCTCGTCGTCCACGCCCACGCCGTCGCCGGTGGCCGGGCGCACGCCGGACAGGATCGGCAGCGTCCCGGAGACCGGGTCGGCGGCCCCCTCGACGCGGAGCCTTCCCTCGCGCAGGATCGTCATGGCGTGACCTCGACCGTCAGCCCGAACGACAGCACCGTGCCCCCCGGCAGGACGGGCCGCACCGTGAACGTGTGGGCCGAGCCCGGCACGAGTGGGCCGATCTTCGCCTTGGTCCGGTTCGCCGGGACGCGGGCGACCTCGGTGTCACCGTCGAAGACGGCGTAGCCGGTCGCGATCGGCGACCTGGGCCAGGCCAGCCGCACCGACGTCTTCTTCGTCTCGGCGGTCAGCTGGGCGCCGTCGGCCCACGGGCGCGGCACCTCCACGACGAAGGCGTCCACGATGGCGATCCGTCCGGTGTCGGCGGCGCTCTGCCGGTTCACGACGCGGATCGTGTGCTCGCCCAGTTTCAGGCCGCTCGCCCGGAACACCCGCTGCTGTCCCTGACGGACGGGGCCGTAGCAGTCGGCCGAGGCGCGCAGCTCGCCGTCCACGTAGAGGTCGACGACCCCCATGTCGGTGTAGCGCTCGGTGAGGAAGCTGATGCCGGTGCCGGTGAAGGTGAGCTCGGCGTAGTCCCCCTTCTCGGTGGAGTAGTGCACGTCGTCGCCGTAGTCGCCGAGACCGCGGTTCCGGTCCACGCCGAAGGCGCCGGAGTATTTCACCCGCTGATCGTCGTCGTTGACGTGGGTGAGGATCAGCGCGGGGTCGGTGACGGTCAGCGGGTAGCCGTCCGACAGGCCGTCGTGGATCGCCGTGATGGTCGTCGAGCCCCAGGACACCGCCTTCACCACGCCGTGCGCGTCCACCGTCGCGACCGACGGGTCCGAGCTGAGGTAGGTGACGCCGTCGGAGACCGGGACGCGGCTGCCGTCGGCGCGCACGGCCTCGACGGTGAGCGTGGCGCTCTCGCCCGCCTTGAGCGCGGTGGCGCCGGTCACGACCAGTGCCTTGGTCGCGGCGGTGCCCGCGGTGACGGTGAACGCGTCGAGCAGCAGGCCGCTCCCCTCGGCGACGATCCGGAACGTGTGCGCGCCCGCGGTGAGCTTCACCCAGGTGCCGACGGTCGTGAAGTGGCCGTCGCCGCCGGTGTCCGGCACGTGCACCGGGTACCGGTCGCCGTCCACCTCGAAGCGGAAGGAGGTGTCCTTGCCGGACGCGGCGGTGAACCCGACCCGGTAGAGCCCGGTGTGCGGCGCGAAGACGTTCTCGTAGCGCAGGTAGTCGCCCTCGTCCACATGGCCGACCGCCCGCACGGGGCCGTCGGCGCCCTGGTACGCGCCCACGACCACGCCGGTGTCGGCCCCCTTCCAGGCCCATTCCTGGCCCAGGTTCCACTGCATGGTGTAGTGCTCCGCCTCGATCGTCTGCGCGGCGGCGCCCTGAAGGTCGAAGCGCATCCGGTTCCACACGATGTTGGAGTGGGCCTCCGTCCACACCACCTTGATCGCATGCCTGCCGGCGGTCAGCCTGACGACGAAGTCCTCGGTCCTGATCCGGTTGACCCCGCCCGTGTCGCGCAGGCTCAGCACGCCCGAGACGTCGGCCCCGTCGACCTCGACCCGGAACCTCAGCGGGTCGGCGTTGACCGTCGAGTACTGGAACTGCAGCAGGTAGTCGCCGTTCGCGGGGATCTCGACGTCGTCGTACCGCAGCCAGTCGCCGGTGTCGACGACGGAGACGCCGGGGGTTCCGTCGTCGCTGACCGCGTCCTCGGCGGCGAGCCAGACGCCCTCCTGCGCGGTGGGCTTCTCGGCCTGGATCGTGATCGACTCGGGCCGCTCGCGGGTGAACCGCATCCAGTTCATGAAGAACCAGCGGCCGTCCTCGCGGATGATCCGGATCGTGTGGCGGCCCTCGGAGAGGGCGAGGTCGCGCTCGACCGTCCGGTAGACGTTGTAGCCGCCGGAGTCCGGCACGGTGACCGTCCCCAGCGCGTCCCGGCCGTCCACCTCGACCCGGAACCGGTTGCCCTGCTCGGACGACACCCGGAACTCGGCCCGGTAGGTCCCGCTCGCGGGCACCACGACGTTGTCGTACTCGGCCCACTCGCCGGCCTCGTCCAGGTAGACCGAGCCGAAGCCGCCCTCGGGCGGCGCCTCGACGCCGTACGCGCCCCTGGCCTCGGTGTAGTCCTCGTTCTCGACCTTGAACTGGACGAGCGGCGCCGCGAGCGCGGCCGGCGGCGTGGCCCCGGGCACGACCTCGACCGTGCCGATCGGGTACACCTTGCCGGCGCCGTCCGGCATGGCCAGCTCGATGCGCGGCCTGCCGTCGGCGCCGAGCATGGCCACCGCGACGTCGTAGGTCCCGGCCGGGACGCCGGCGGGCAGCGTGAACTCCGACCGCAGCTCGCGCACGTCCCCCTTGAACCACTTCGTCTGGTCGAGCGAGTCGTCGGTGCCGCGCCACACCACCTCGCCCGTGGCGCGGTCGGTGAAGCGCACCTCCAGCGGGTACCTGCGCGGGCTGAAGCCGACGCCGTTGTTGGTCCAGGTGTGGGCGAGCGTGAACCGGCCACCGGGCGTGACCTGCGAGTCGTACGTCGCCCGCGGCATGAGGAAGCGGTAGCCGGAGTAGCGCCCGAGCGTCGTGAACCACTCGCCGTAGGCGTCCTTCATCGCCTGCCACTGCGCGAAGCTCGTGTTGTTGATGCCCTGGAGGTTCGAGTGGTAGCCCTCCAGCGCGTTCTTGACCACGAGCCGCGGGTTGTTCAGCATGATCCCGCTGTCCCAGCCCGCTCCCTCCGAGACCTGGATGAGGTCACGGCGGAGCTTGCGGTTGATCCACACGTTCTCGCTGCCGGTGCCGTACTGCATCCACGGGAACGCGCTGTTCACGGTGTCGGACCGCAGGCCCCAGTTCTCGTTGCGGGCGGCCTGGTCGTAGCCGAACGCGACGTACCGCTTGGCCTGCGTGTCGGCGTCGGGGTCGGACGCGATCACGTCGGCGCCGGGGTTCGGCATCATGACCATCGTCTCGGTGAAGGCGTCGGCGTAGATGTCGATGATCGCGCGCAGCGTCGCCGAGCGGGTGGCGTTGTCGGGCCACGGGAAGTTCATCGCGTCGTTCCAGCCCGACCATTCGCCGAACAGCGCGAAGGCGCGCAGGTCGACCCAGGCCATCCCCGGGTTCTTGTCGTAGCGGGCGGCGAAGGCGCCGACCGCCTCCTTGAGCTCGGCGAGGTAGATCGGGTCGTGGTAGATGGGCTGCCGCGACTTGTAGACCGTGTTGTACGGCGCGAGCCGGAACCCCGCGCCGAGCTTGTCGAAGAGCCAGGCGGGCGGGTACTCGTAGGCGAAGACGCTGGGGTCGTTCTCGATGTCGGGCGCCTCGGACATGAGGAGCTGGAACTCGACGGTCTTGCCCTGCTCGACGACGCGCTTCATGAACGCGTCCAGGCGGTCCCAGGTGAAGGCGTCGTCCTCGGGCTCGAAGTCGGCCCACGCGATCTGCAGCCGGACGATGTCCGCGTCGTCGGGGATCTTCTCCTTGCCGTCGACGAACGCGGTGATCGCGGGATCGTCGGTGAAGACGTAGCCGCGCCGGCCCGCGGGCTTGGGCGAGTTGATGTCGAAGGCGGTGCCGGTGTACGGGTTGCCGTGCAGCACCTCGTGCGTGTCGGTGAAGGTCACCGTCGTGCGGGGAGCCGGGGTCTCGGCGGCAGTGGCGGCGGCAGTGGCGGCGGCAGTGGCGGCGGCAGTGGCGGCGGCAGTGGCGGCGGCAGTGGCGGCGTGGCCCGGCACGACGGCCAGGGCCGCGGCGACCGCGACGGACAGGGCGACGCCGAGCAGGCCGCGGCTCATCGGTTCCCCATCTCAAGACGTACGGGGACGGCCCCGGTCAGCGACCGGTACGCCGCCTCGACCAGCGCGACGGTGTGGTAGCCCGCCCGCGCGTCGGGCTGGCGGGCCTCGCCGGTGCGGACCGCGTCGAGGAAGGCGCGGATCAGCAGGTCGTCCAGCGGCGCGCCGTAACCGGCGGCGACCGCGCCCTTGCTGTTCCAGCCGGTGAGGACGCCGGCGAAGGGCGCGATCTCGGCCACGCCCTCGGTGCCGACGACGGTCAGCGTCACCAGGTCGCCGGCGTTGGGCCGGCCGGGCGGCCGCGACCAGGAGCAGTCGATCGAGGCGATGGCGCCGTCGCGGTAACGCAGCGAGACGAGCCCGGCCGTCTCGACCGGTGCGGCGGCGCCGTCGCGGCCCGGGTTCGGGATCGTGTTGGCGATCGCGTACACCTCGACGGGGTCCTCGTCCAGGAGGTCGGCGAGCAGGTCGGCCACGTGCACGACGTGGTCGGTCAGGGCGCCTCCGCCGCTGAGCGCCGGGTCGACGAACCAGCCCCGGGTGGTGGGCACGCCGCCGCAGTTCGTGGCCGCGACGGAGACGATCCGGCCGAGGTCTCCGCGCCGTACCGCCGCGCGCAGTTCGGCGTAGACGGGGGCGAACCTGACCGGGAACGCCGTCATCAGCACGGTGCCCGCGGCCCGCGCGGCGTCGAGCATCTCGGCCGCGTCCGCGAGCGACGTCGCCAGCGGCTTCTCGCACAGCACGGCCACGCCCTCGGAAGCCGCGCGCACCGCCAGCTCGCGGTGCCGGACGTTCTCGGCGCAGATCACCACGCCGTCCGGCCGCCACGCCCAGAGGTCCTCCTCGGTCTCGAAGTAGCCGACGCCGAGCGCGTCGGCGAGCGCCCGGCCGCCGAGCTCACCGGTGGGGCGGTCGGCGTGGCCGGGGTCGCACGCCGCGATCTCGATGTCGCCGGCACGTCGCAGGGCGGCGGCGTACTCGGTCGCGTGCAGGTGGGCGAAGGAGAGGAGTCCGATCCTCATGCGGCAGATACCTCTTCCGTGGCGGGCTGAAGGTCGACGGGCAGGCCACTGGCGGCCGAGCGGGCCACGGCGTCCGCGATGCGCATGGCCTCGAGGCCGTCGAGGGCGGTGACCCTCGGCGCGGCACCGCTCGCGATGGAGTGCAGGAAATCCGCCAGCTCGGCGCGATAGGGGCTGGTCAGCGGGGAGAAGTCAGGCAGGAGGTCCCCGCCGGGCTCGGCGCTTCCCTCGTAGCGGAAGGCGCGGCGCTCGGCGGAGTCGCCGTGCACGACGCCGTCGGAGCCGGCGACCTCGAACTGCGTGCGGAACTCGATCGGAGCCGTGGTCCAGGTCGCGGTGAGCAGCGAGATCGCGCCGCCGGCATGCGTCAGGAACGCCTGGGTGCTCTGGCTGCCGTCCACGACGTTCGTCCGGGCGAACACCCGCTCGACGTCGCCGCCGATCCAGCGGGCGATGTCGATGTCGTGGATCATGAGGTCGAGCAGCACGCCGCCGGAGCGGTGCTCGTCCAGGTACCAGCCGCTGCGCGGGCTGCGTCCCTGCCGGGTGTGGCGTTGCACGCCGACCCGGCCCACGTCGCCGCGCCGCACCGCGTGCCACAGCTCCTCGTACTCGGCGAAGTACCGGACGACGTGCGCCGGGAAGAGCGGCACCCCGGCCTCGGCGAACCGCGCGACGAGATCCTCCGCCTCCGCGAGGGTGCGGGTCAGGGGTTTCTCGCACACGGTCGGGAGGCGGTGCTCCAGGGCGGCGAGGGCCAGCTCGCGGTGGGTGTGCGTGGGCGTGCAGATGTCGACGACGTCGGCCGCGCCGAACAGCGCCGCCAGATCGGCCACGGGCCGGCCGCCGCCGTGCCGGGCGATGAGCTGCTCCGCGTCGTCGGCGACGGAGCAGACCACGACGTCGTAGCCGAGGTCGAGCCAGGCCGGTAGATGCGCGTTGGCGATGCCGCCCGCGCCGATGAGTCCGACCGTTCCGTGCATGTGGTGACCATCCGTTTCCGCGTGATTGCCGGTCATTTGCCGATGCCTTGCGTCATGCCGTTGACGATGCGGCGGCCGAACCAGAGGTAGATCGCGATCATGGGGAGCACGACGATGACGACGCCGGCGAAGAGACCGCCCCAGTTCGAGGTGTATTGCATGTTGGAGTAGAAGTTGAGCAGCGCGACGTTCAGCGTCTGCATGCGCTGGTCGGGCACCAGCATCAGCACGATCACGGTCTCGTTCCACAGGCTGAGCACGTTCAGCACGGCCACGGTCGTGATGCCGGGCCTGGCGAGCGGGACCATGATCTGCCAGAACGTCCTGAACGGCGTCGCGCCGTCCAGGGCCGCGGCCTCCTCCAGTTCGCCGGGCAGCGACCGGAAGTAGCCGATGAGCACGAAGACGCTGAACGGCAGGCTCAGCACGACGTAGAAGAGCGCCACGGTGATGCGCGGGTCCCAGGCCCCCGTGATCCAGTCGATCATGAACCGCGACAGTCCGGCGCTGATCAGCACCATCGGAACGGCGAACGCCTGGAACGGGATGCTCATGCCGACGGCGAAGAACGTCGCGACCGGCCCGCTCGACCGCCCGCCCAGCCGGGCCACCGCGTACGCGGCCGGGATGCCGAGCCCCATGATGACCGCGACCGAGACGGCCACCAGGACCACCGAGTTGAGCGTGGCGGCCCCGAGCCCCGAGGTCGACCAGGCGGTGGCGAAGTTCTCCCACATCCAGGTGCCGGGCAGCCCCACGGGGTCGGCGAAGATCGACCGCGAGGTCTTGACCGAGTTCAGCATGACCCACAGGACCATGGCCAGGTTGAGCAGCACCCAGAGCCAGAATCCGGCCCTGACCAGGAGGATCGCCGCGGAGCCGAAGGCGTCGGCCGGGCGTCGGCCCGCGGGGCCGGTCATGACCACTCCAGCCGGTCGCGCCGCTGGATGCGGCGGGACAGCACGATCAGCCCGACGGTGACGACCGTCATGACCACCCCGATGGCGGCCGCCTCACCGAGCCGGGCCAGGCCGCCGACGCGTCCGCCCGTGACCCGCAGGTACTGCTCGACGGCCAGGGTCCTGGCCTCCGGCGGCGGGGTGCCGGCCGTGCCGACGAAGGCGATGACGATCTCGAACGTCTTGATGCCGGCGATCGCCCAGAGGGCCGCGGCGGTCGCGATCATGTCGCGGGTCAGTGGCAGGGTGACGTACCTGAACTGCTGGATCAGGCCGGCGCCCTCGATGCGGGCCACCTCGTACAGGCTCGGGGGGATCCCGTCCACCGCGGACATCACCAGGACGACGTAGAAGCCGGCGGCGCTCCACACGACCCCGGCCATGATCACCCGGAAGATGAGCTCGGGTCCGAGCCACGGCTGGCGCAGCGCGTCCAGCCCGGCCAGCCCGAGGACGCTGTTGACCATGCCGTTCGGGTTGAACAGGAACGAGACCGCGAGACCGACGGCGATCGGTGAGATCATGAACGGCAGGAAGACGGCCGACCGGATGAAGGCGCCGGCGCGGGCGGTGCGCAGCGCGACCATCGCGGCGACCGCGATCAGGAAGAGCGCCACCCCGACGACCAGCGTCAGCAGGACGGTGTTCAGGAACGACGACAGGAACATCCGGCTCGACAGGAGTTCGGCGTAATTGGCGAGGCCGGCCCAGGAGAACTCGGTGCCCAGCCCCGACCATTCGGCGAAACTGAGCACGACACCGAAGATCGACGGCACGACGAAGAAGATCAGGTAGGCGACCAGTGCCGGCAGCAGCAACGGCAGGTACAGCCAGCGGCGCTCGACGTGCAGGGCGCCACCGGCGGCCCGCACCCGCCCCCGCCGTGCCGCGGGCCGCGCCACGGTGTCCGCGACCATCAGTCCCCCAGCTCGGCGGTCTGCGCCTTGCCCTCGGCCAGGAACTTCCCGGCGTCGATCGACCCGCCGACGAGCTTGTCGTCGAGCGGGAGGAAGACGTCGTTGAACCACTTGGGCGCCACCGTGGCGACGCCGTCGAAGTCGAGGCTGACCGCCGTCGCGGTGCGGATCGACTCCTGGATCGAGGTGAGCTCCTCGGGGGCCGGGGAGTCGGAGCGCGAGGGGATGTTGTCGGCGTCGGTCGCGATCCGGTCGATGTACTTCTTCTGCATCGCGAACGCCAGGAAGTCGGAGACCGCCCGCCGGTTCGCCGACTTCGGGTTCACGCCCCAGCCGAGCGCGCCGATCGTGACCGCCGCGCCTTTCGAGGCGTCGACCGGCGGCAACGCGATGATCCGCGCCTTGACCGCCGGGGCGCGCAGCGAGGCCGTCTCGCTGCCGAGCCAGGTGCCGTTGAGGTTGAAGGTGTGGTCGCCGGCCGCCCAGGCGTTCTGCGCGTCGGGGAACTTCGTGGCCATGTGGTCGGGCTGGAAGAGCCCGGCCTTGACCAGCGATTCGAGCTCCGTCACGGCCCGCTTCACGTCGGGACGGTCCCAGGCGGCGGGGTCCTCGGCGAGCTGACGCAGCGTGCCGGGGCCCGCCGTCGAGAGCAGCAGCTGGTAGAGCCAGAACGCGTTGTAGGAGTTGACCGTGCCGTCGAGGGCGATCGGCCGGCGTCCCGCGGCCTTCTCCTTGCCCGCGAGGGCGAGGAAGTCCGCGAAGGTCCTGGGCGGCGTGGTGGCGAAGTCCGGGTGGCGGGCGGCGTCGTACCACAGGCCCACGGAGAAGACGCTGTGGGGCACGAACCCGTACCCCTTGTCGTCGCTGATCGCCTTCAGCACGCTCTTGGGCAGGACCTCCTCGATCGTGGCGTTCTCGCCGGGGATCCTGGTCCGGAAGACGTCCGACATGTCGCCGAGCGCGCCGGCGGCGCGGAACTCGGCGGTGTGGTCGATCGCCGTGTCGAAGAAGTCGGGCCCCTCGCCGGTCGCGATCGCGTTCTTGATCTGCTCTTCCTGGGCCTTGCCGAGCCACTGCACGTCGACCTTGACGCCGGTCTGCTTGGCGTAGTCGGCGATGACGCTCTCGAAGAGCGTGGCCTGCGGGGTGCCCTTGGCCCACTTCCCCCAGTAGACCAGGGGTTTCGCGGCCGAACCGGACGGGGCGGCGGAGGACTCGCCGCCTTGGAGCTTCGTGCCGCACGCGCTCAGGACGAGGAGCGCGCCGACGACGGCCGTGACACGGATGCCGTTGCGCATTGCTGTTCCCTTCTGGGGGCAGGCGTCTACGGAGTGCCGTGCGACGCGAGACGGGGCTGCGCTGCGCAATAATAAAGACAGTTTCTGTATTAATGGAAGAGCCTTGACCGTACTTCGTGCGTCATCCGGCGCCACGGGAATCGAGAGGGTTGTGGATGAGTGTGCTGATCGGACGTGAGCGGGGCCCGCTGCGCCGCGCCGGAGACCAGTCGCGGCTGCGGCGCCTGAACTCCCTGGCCGTGATCGAGGCGATCCGGCGGGAGCCGCTCACCATCCAGATGGTCGCCCAGGCCACGGGGCTCTCGAAGACCGCCGCGGACTCCGTCGTCGCCAACCTCGTCACGCTCGGCTGGGCCGCCCCGGTCGAGCCGCTGGCCCCGACCGGCGCCGGGCGGCCGGCCAGCCGCTACCGCTTCCGCGCCGAGGCGGCGGTGGTGGTCGGCATCGACATCGGCCAGCACACCACCAGGGCCGAGATCGCCGACCTGAACGGCGAGGTGCTGACCGCCGGGTCGGTCGCCTCGTCCGTCTCCGAGGCCCCCGGCGACCTCGTCGCCGCCGCCGTGCAGGTCGTCGACCGGCTGCTGGCCGAGCAGGGCCGCGGGCGGGCCGAGGCGTGGGCGATCGGCGTGGCCGTGCCCGCCGTGGTCTACCAGGACGTCATCACCAAGGGCGCGCACGGCTGGGCCGGCTTCAGCGTGCGCGCGGCGCTGGAACCGCACTTCGAGTGCCCGATCGCGGTGGAGAACGACTCGAACCTCGCCGCGTTCGCCGAGGCGTGGAAGGGCAGCGCCACCGACGCGACGTCGATGATCTACGTGCACTCGGGCAACCGCACGGGGGCGGGGCTCGTGCTGAACGGCATGGTCGTCCGCGGCGCGAACGGCGCGGCCGGCGAGATCGGCGCGCTGCCGCACGTCGGCTGGGAGCACGCCCAGGAGTTCCTGCACGACGTGCGGCTCGCCGACGGGCGGCGGCTCAACCGCGAGGAGGTGTTCGCCGCCGCGGCCGACGGCGAGGCGGCGGCCGTACAGGCGGTCGACCGGTTCAGCGGGGAGATCGCGATCGGCATCGCCGCGCTCGTGCTCGCGATCGACCCCGAGATCGTGGTGGTCGGCGGCGGCAACGCGCGCGCCGGCGACACCTTCCTGGAGCCGCTCCGCCGGCACGTCGAGGCCCTGTGCACGGTACGCCCGGCGCCGTCGATCGTCACCTCGGCGCTGAAGGAACGCGGATCGATCACCGGCGCGGCCGGGCTCGCCGCCGACACCGTCCTGGAGCAGCTCTACGCGGCGGCCTCCGGCGGGCAGACCCTGTCCAGCACCGACGTCCCGCCGTGGCGCTGGAGCGCGGCGGCGGGTGCGGCCCAGGCGTAGCGCCTTCCCGCCCTTCCGGAACAGACATCGGATGAATCGTCGCACAACTCTTGCCGACGGAACAGGGATCGGGCTACCTTTCGTCCAATCTCTCCCCCGCCTTGGAGTGGACATGGCTCGCTTACGTCGCCTTCTTGCCGTCTCCCTGCTCAGTGTCATCGGATGTCTTCCCGCTCCCGCTCAGGCCGCGACGGACGGCCCCTACGAGCCGACCGTCGAATCCCTGAACAGTCACCCGACCCCTAAGTGGTTCAACAACGACAAGTTCGGCATCTTCCTCCATTGGGGGGCGTACTCCGTCCCGGCCTGGGGCCCGCGCGGCAGTTACGCCGAGTGGTACTGGTACTACATGAACTCCCCCGGTAACGCGACCAACAGCTACCACCGGGACACCTACGGGCCGGACTTCGCCTACGACCGCTTCGCCGAGCAGTGGAAGGCCGAGAAGTTCGACGCCGCCGACTGGGTCAAGCTCTTCAACGACGCCGGGGCCAAGTACTTCGTCCTCACCTCCAAGCACCACGAGGGCGTCGCCCTGTGGGACAGCAAGGTGAGCGAGCGCGACACCATGGCGCTGGGTCCGAAGAGTGACCTGGCCAAGGAGCTGTTCACCGCGGCCCGCGCCGACGGGAAGCTGCGCGCGGGCTTCTACTACTCGCTCATGGAGTGGTACAACCCGCTGTTCACCGGCCGCCCGGCGACCAACCCGTACACCGGTCAGCCGGTGCCCTACACCGGGGCTCCGCAGAGCGGCGACTACGTCAAGGACTACATGCTCCCGCAGATGCGCGAGCTGATCGACGGCTACGACCCCGACATCCTGTGGTGCGACGGCCAGTGGGACCGCTCGGCCGCCCAGTGGCAGACCGCGGGGGTGATCGCCGACTACTACAACCAGGCGGCCCAAAAGGGCAAGGAGGTGGCGGTCGCCAACCGGTGCAAGATCGAGAGCGGCGCGCTGGAGAGCCACGAGCTGGACTTCCAGACGCCCGAGTACTCCGTCAAGCCGGACATCGACCCCGTCAAGTGGGAGGCCAGCCGCGGCATCGCGCACTCCTACGGCTACAACCAGAACGAGCCCATCGAGGACTACCTGACCTCCGACCAGCTCGTGGACTCCTTCGTGGACATCGTCAGCAAGAACGGCAACCTGCTGCTGGACGTGGGCCCGAAGGCCGACGGCACCATCCCTGACGTGCAGCGGGAACGGCTGCTGGACATGGGCTCCTGGCTGAAGGTCAACGGCGAGGCCATGTACGGCACCACGTACTGGACGCGCGCCGAGGAGAAGGGCGGCCCGGACGACGTCCGGTACACCGCCAAGGACGGCGTCCTCTACGCGACCGCGCTGAAGTGGCCGGGCGAGCGGCTCACGCTGGGCGCGGACGTGCCGGTGGGCCCCGGGACGCGGATCACGCTGCTCGGCTCCGACGCCGGCCCGCTGCCGTGGCAGCGCGACGAGCAGGGCCGGGTGGTCGTCACCACGCCCGCCGAGACCGGGCAGTACGCCTACTCGTTCAAGATCGAGACGCCCGGCGTGTCGGCCCTGCCGCGCTTCGGCACGGACCTGCCCGAGCACGTGCAGGCCGGTGAGAGCCTCACCGGCAAGGTGACCGTCACCAACCCCGGCTCCACGCCGCTGCGCGCGGCCTCGCTGACCCTCACCGCGCCCGCCGGCTGGACGGTGACCCCGGCGAGCACCCGGATCGGCCACCTGGCCGCCGGGGCCGCCGTCGAGGTGCCCGTCACCGTGACCGTGCCGCCCGGGGCCGAGCCCGCCGCGCTGGGGATCCAGGCGACGCTCAGGTCCGGACGGCTGCGCGCGCCGTACCGGATCCCCGTCTCGGTGGTCCTGCCGAACCTGGCCGAGGGCAAACCGGCCACCCAGCAGAGCACCGGCTACGACGCCCCGGCCGGACGGGCCGTGGACGGCAACACCGACGGCGGCTTCTGGAACGGCTCGGTCACCCACACCCAGGAACCGGCCAGGGAAGCCTGGTGGCAGGTCGATCTGGGGGCCTCGGCCGCCCTGGACAGCGTGGAGATCTGGAACCGCACCGACTGCTGCGCCGACCGGTTGCGGGACTACTGGGTGATGTCCTCCGAGCAGCCGATCACCGCCGACGGCCTGGAGGCGGCCCGCACTTCCCCGGGTGTGACCGCCGTGCACGTGCAGGAACAGGCCGGCCGGCCCAGCACGGTCAAGCTGCCCGCCGGCACCACCGGCCGGCACGTGCGCATCCAGCTCTCCTCCGGCACCGACCCGCTCGCCCTGGCGGAGGTACGGGTGAGAGGCCGCTAGCGCGGGCGCCGATCACGGCCTGCCCACCCGCGGGCGGGCCGGGACGGTCAGGGGCGGCAGGTCTGGTCGGCGGCGGGGAGCGCGCCGGTGGCCAGGTAGGCGTTGACCTTGGCGTCCACGCAGGCGTTGCCGTACTCGCCGTAGATCCCGTGGGCGATGGCGCCGCGCAGGGTGAGCAGGCGGGAGCCGGTCAGCGCCCGGTGCATGGCCTTGCTGCCCTCGTAGGTGGTGGCGGTGTCGCCGGTGGCCGACACGATCAGCGCGGGGGTGGGGTTGGCGACGTGCGTGAGCCGCTCGCGCGGCGGGTCCGGCCAGAAGGCGCAGGGCCAGATGTTGTTCTTGACCGGGCCGAAGAGCGGGTGGCGCGCCCGGCTGCGCTGGACGTCGTCCCAGTAGACGTCGGGGTCGCCCGGCGCGGCCCGGTCGCCGCAGGTGATCGCGGCGGCCGGGCTCGCGAACGGCGAACCGGCGCTGGTCAGGACGAACGCGAGGAATCCGGCGAACTCGGCGCCGGGTTCGGCCGGGCGGCCGTGCGCGGCCTCGTTCAGGGTCCGGACGGTGGCGGCGAACTCGGCGCGGGCCTCGGGACGGTCACTGGCGGAGCCGACGGAGAGCAGGTACGGAACCGCCTGGTCGTCCACCTCGTACGCGCCGACGCGCAGCGGGCGTTCCTCCGCGGCGGCGACGATCGTGTCCACGGTGGCGAGCACGCGGGCGGGGGTGGCGCCGAGCCCGTAGGCGGCGTGGCGTCCGGCGGCCCAGGCTGCCCAGGCGCGCAGCGCGCGGTCCGCCTCGTCCTCACTGCCCTGCATCGCCCGGGGGCCCCACTTGTCCGGGTTGCCCGGGCTGTCCAGGACCACCCGGTCGGTACGGCCGGGGAACATCTGGGTGTAGACCGCGCCCAGGTAGCTGCCGTAGGAGTAGCCGAGGAAGGAGATCCGGCGCTCCCCCAGCGCGCGGCGCACGAGGTCGATGTCGCGGGCCGTGTCGCGGGTGTTGGCGTACGGGAGCACGTCGGCGTGCCGCCGGGCGCAGCGTTCGGCCAGGTCGCGCTGCATCGCCACCTGGTGGTCGAACCGGGCGCGGGTCGAGCCGGCCGAGCGCAGCCACAGGCCGATGGGCCAGCCGCAGTCGAGCGGCGTGCTGCGCCCGACGAAACGCGGGTCCAGGCCGATGATGTCGTACCGGGCGGCGACGTCCTTCATGGCCGCGCGCGTCCGCAGGGGCATGCCGAGCGTGCTCTCGCCGGGGCCGCCGCTGTTGAGCACCAGGGTGCCGATGCGATGGGCGCGGTCGGTCGCCGGGATGCGGGACAGCGCGAGCTTGATGGTGCGGCCGCCCGGCCTGGAGTGGTCGAGCGGGACGGCGAGCTCCGCGCAGCGCCCGCCCGCCCGGTCGAGCTGCCCGCCGACGGCGTCGTCCGGGCCCAGGGAGCAGCGTTTCCAGTCGAGCGCCGGAGGTTTCCGGCCGGTCGCCACGGACGCGCCGGCGTCGGCCCCGGCCGGGGGCGCGACGGCGACGGACAGGGCGATCAGGGCGAGGGCCGGGACCAGACGGCCGAGCGGCCGCACACGTGTCGGTTTCATGGCCGGGGACGCTATTCCGGCCGGACGCCCGGCACGATACAGCCGGCCGCAGGCCCTTGGTACAGCCCGCTGTAGTGTCCGGCCGCGGACGGTGCCGGGATACTGGTGCCCCGGTACGCAGGTCAGGAGGAGGTGCGCATGCGTGACCGTGCCTTCCCCGGCCCGATCTCCCGGCTGTTCTCCGGCTCGGCCTCCCTGTTGTCGTCCGGCTCGCTCTCCCGGTCGTTCTCCGGCTCGGTCTATCTGCTGGGCACGCTGGCCACCGCCGTGGCCACGGCGCTCGTGCTCCCGGTGCTGCTCGCGCCGGCCGCGGGGCGGGGCTGGGCGGGCTGGCACCGCCGGCGGGCCGGCCGGCTGCTCGGCGTCCCGGCCGGCGGGGTGCCGGGCGGGCGGCGGGATCTCGCCTGGGCGCTCGCGCACGTCGCCACCGGGTTCCCGCTCGGGCTGGCCGCCCTGCTGTGCCTGGGCAACATCGTGGTCGCCGCGGTGGCGATGGTTCTGTGGCAGGCGTTCCCGGCGGACACGCGTCCCACGCTGTTCTCGTTCTTCGACGTCCCCGTGGACGACTGGGTGACCGCGCTGGCCGGAGGGGCGGCGCAGATCGCCGTCCTCGGCGCGGCGGCCTGGTGGGGGCTGCCCGCGCTGGCGCGGCTGCACGCGCGGCTGTGCCTGGCGCTGCTCGCGCCGTCGGCCCGCGAGCGGCTCACCGAGCGGGTCGACGTGCTGACCAGGAGCCGGGTCGGCGTGGTCGACGCCCACGGCGCGGAGCTCCAGCGCATCGAACGCGACCTGCACGACGGGACGCAGGCCCGCCTGGTGACCATCGCCATGCATCTGGGCCTGGCCCGCGAGTCGCTCGCCGACGACCCGGACACGGTCGCCCTGCTGCTCCAGGAGGCGCACGAGACGACGGAGGAGGCGATGGCCGAGCTGCGCGCGGTGCTCCAGACGATCTACCCGCCGATCCTGGCCGACCGCGGGCTCGACGGCGCGCTGACGGCGCTGGCCGCCCGGTCGAGCGTGCCGGTCCACATCGAGCTCGCCGGCCTGGGCGCGCTGCCGCCGTCCGTGGAGACGGTGGCCTACTACGTGATCGCCGAGGCGCTGACGAACGTGACCAAGCACGCCGCCGCCACGCGGGCGTCCCTGCGGATCGAGCGCGCCGGCGACGTGCTGTCCATCGAGATCACCGACGACGGCAGGGGCGGCGCCGACGAGGCGCGCGGCACCGGGATCCCCGGGATGCGCCGGCGGGTCACCGCCCTCGACGGCACCCTGCGCCTCGACAGCCCGCCGGGCGGCCCCACCACGCTCGCCGTCCGGATGCCGTGCGCATCGGGATCGTCGAAGGAGGTCCCGTGCGGGTCGTGATCGCCGAGGACAACGTCCTGCTGGCCAGCGGGCTGAAGCTGCTGCTGGCGGCCAAGGGCTGCGAGGTCGTCGCGGTCGTCGGCGACGGCGAGGCGTTCCTGCGCGCCGTCGCCGAGCACCGCCCCGACATCGCCATCGTCGACGTGCGGCTGCCGCCGTCTTTCCGCGACGAGGGCATCCACGCCGCGCTGCGGGCCCGCCGCGAGCACGGCGCGCTGCCGATCCTGGTGCTCTCGCAGTACGTCGAGCGCGAGTACGCCGGCGAGCTGCTCGCCGACGGCCGCGGCGGCATCGGCTACCTGCTCAAGGACCGCATCGGCCGGGTGGCCGAGTTCGTCGACGCCCTGCGGCGGGTCGCGGCCGGCGGCACCGCGATGGACCCGGAAGTGGTCGCCCAGCTCTTCGCGCGCCGCGCCGACGACCCCCTCGCCGCGCTCACCGCCCGTGAGCGGGAGTCCCTGGCCCTCATGGCGCAGGGGCACGACAACGCCACCATCGCCGAGCGCATGCGCATCTCCGACAACGCCGTCCACAAGCACATCGGCAACGTCTTCGCCAAGCTCGGCCTGGCGCCGGACGACTCCGGCCACCGCCGCGTCCGCGCCGTGCTCGCCTACCTGGACGGCACGCCGCGCCCGCCCGAGCAGGCCCCCGTCCGCGGGAACCCGCGCTGACCCCACCCCTTCCGGCGGAAACGCCCGCGCGGACGTCAGAGCAGCGCGGCGAGCTCGGCCGGCCGCGAGAACATCGGCCAGTGGCCGGTCGGCAGCTCGGCGAACGTCCACTCGGGCGCGCCGAGCGCGGCGAACGCCGGGTTCCCCGAGGCGATCAGCTCGCGGATCACCGCCACCGGCATGGTCGAGGCGACCATGGTCTTCGGCGTCGCCGGGATCCGCTCCGGCCGCTGCGCCGGCTGCACGGCCGCGCCCCACGGCTGGGGCGTCGCCCTCGCGCGGATCTGCTCCCAGCGTTCCTCGGTCAGGCCCGCGAACCTGCCCTGCCCCTGCTCGTAGGCGGGCACGTCGAGCGCGTGGCCGTCCCCGACCTGGGCGCGCCAGGCCTTCTGGGTGTCCTCGTCGTTGAAGTCGATCACCGCCGCCCCGGACGGCAGCGGCCCGGCGTCCACGTAGACGACCCGGCTGAGCCGCTCGGGATGCCGGTCGGCGACCGCGGTCACCGGGACGCTCGCCCCGCTGTGCCCGACCAGGACGACCTCGTCCCATCCGTCCATCGCCGCCAGGATGTCGGCGACATGTGTCTCCACGCCGACCTCCGGCGACAGCTCGGCGGCCCGCTCCGCCACCCCCGTCAGGGTGACCGCCCGCACCTGGTGCCCGGCGGCGCGCAGTTCGTCCGCCACCTCGTCCCAGGCCCAGGCGCCGAGCCAGAATCCGGGCACCAGCACGTAGTTCGCCATCTCGTCGTCCTTCCAAGTGAACCGATGTCGCTACGCTAAGGCCGAAAGCGGACAGAACCCGCCCGGATTAAGAGGGTGACCTGTGTCATATCCGGCGACCCGGATGCTGGCGATGCTCGAACTGCTCCAGGCCCACCACGGGCTGGGCGGCCGCGACCTCGCCCAGCGGCTCGGCGTGGACGAACGGACCGTCCGCCGTTACGCCGCCCGGCTCGCCGACCTGGGCATCCCGGTCGCCGCCGAGCGCGGCCGGTACGGCGGCTACCGGCTGATGCCCGGCTACAAGCTGCCGCCGCTGATGCTCACCGACGACGAGGCCACCGCCGTGGTCCTCGGCCTGCTCGCCGGACGCCGCCTGGGCCTGGCCGCCGAGGCCACCGAGGCCGCCCTGGCCAAGATCCGGCGGGTGCTGCCGGCCACGCTGCGGCAGCAGGCCGGCGCGCTGGAGGAGACCCTCGACTTCACCCTCGCCGCCCGCGCCGCGCGGACCCCCGCCGGCCGGGCCGTGCTGACCCTGGCCGCCGCGATCCGTGACCGCCGCCGGGTCACGCTGGGCTACCGCTCTTGGAAGGGCTCCACCACCGAACGCGAACTGGACGGCCACGGCCTGGTCTTCCACTCAGGCCGCTGGTACGTGACCGGCCTCGACCACCTGTCCGGCGAGCTGCGCACCTTCCGCCTCGACCGGATCTCCTCGGTCGTCCCGGGGACGGCCTCCTACGAGATCCCCGCGGAGTCCGACCCGGTGCGGCAGGTCACCGCGTCGCTGGCCCGGGTGCCGTACGCGCACCTCGTCGAGGTTGTGCTGCGCGTGCCCCTCGCCGAGGCGGCCCGTCGCGTCCCGCCGTCGGTGGCCACGCTCACCGAGACCCCGGACGGAGTCCTGCTGCGGATGCGCGCCGAGTCCCTGGACGGCATGGCCGCCATGCTCGCCGGGCTCGGCTTCCCGTTCACGATCCTGTCGCCGCCGGAGCTGCGCACGGCCGTCCGCCGGCTGGCCCAGGGCCTGCTGGACCAGACTCCCGAATGAGGCCGGGCGGGCGGGACCGGGCGGATGCCAGACGAGTCCGTCCGGGTCCGTCCGACCTGCTGTTGGACACCCCGGCCCGGCCGGTTGCGTGGGGTGCGAGGCGGCCGACCGGGCCGCCCGCAGCGAAGGAGAGACCCGTGAACGCATCCAGCGCACCGCGCCCCGGGACCAGTAAGGTCATGGCGGCCCTCGCCGCCACCGCACTCGCCGCCGGGCTCGGCCTGGCCGCCCTCGCCACGACCGCGTCGCCCGCCCAGGCGGCCCCCGCGACCGGCCAGCCGGGCCTGGACCGCCTGCACGCGTACTGCCAGAGCCTGGGCCACCTCAACTCGGTGGCCCAGAATCCGAAGTCGGTCTGGAGCTGGCGCTGCGTCGGCGTGGACGGCACCATGCACGGCATCAACATGCACGACGCGTGCCGCTGGCAGCACGGCGCGGCCCTGTCCCACGCCGCCTTCCACGACGAGCACAACGCCTTCTCCTGGTACTGCTACTGATCGCGGCACCACACCGGCCCGCCCGCCTTCGTCGGTGGTCAGCCGATGGGGGCGGGCAGGACGCCGGTGCGGTGGAGATGGTGGCGGGCCGCCGCGATGGCCTCCGGCGTCGAGGCGAACACCTGACCGGCCTCGTCCAGGCGGGCGATCGCGCCCAGGGCGCGCAGCGGCCGGTGGTGGCCGTCCCGGATGCCGGAGACGTACACGGTGATGCCGCGTCGTTCCAGGCGGGCGATGGCGTCGCCGAGCACCAGGGCGCCGCTGGCGTCGATCGTGGTGATGCGGGACATGCGCAGGATCACCACCGAGACGTCGGCGACCTCCGACAGCTCCAGCAGGAAGCGGTGCGCCGCGGCGAAGAACAGCGGCCCGTCCAGCCGGTAGGCGACGATGTGCTCGGCCAGCAGCTCGTGCTCCTCGGCGCCGTGGTCGCCGGGCAGGTCGGGCTGCAGGGGCACGGTGTCCAGGCGCACGTTCCTGGCGATGGCGCGCAGCGCGAGCGCCCCGGCCACGATCAGGCCGAGGATGACGGCGGTGACCAGGTCGAGGACGAGGGTCGCGACCGCGGTCGAGGCCAGGACGACGGCGTCGGCCCGGGTGGAGCGCAGCATCGACGTCACCGAGCCGACCTCGACCATCCGCGCCGCGGTGGCCAGCAGCACCCCCGCCAGGGCCGCCAGCGGGATGCGGGCGACCAGGTCGGCGGCGGTGAACACGATGACGCCGAGGATCGCGGCGTGCGCGAGCGCGGCCAGCCGGGAGGCCGCGCCCGCGCGCACGTTGACGGCGGTACGGGCGATCGCGCCGGTGGCCGGGACGCCGCCGAACAGCGGGGCGACCAGGTTGGCGATGCCCTGGCCGAACAGTTCGCGGTCGGGGTCGTGCCGATGGTTGACGCTCATGCCGTCGGCGACGGCGGCCGACAACAACGATTCCAGCGCCGCCAGCGCGGCCACGGCGAACGCGGGGGCGACGAGGGAGCTGAGCGCGGCGACGTCCAGGAACTCCAGGGACGGGGCGGGCAGCCCCGCGGGCAGGGCGTCGATGCGCGTCACCGGCAGCCTCGCCAGCTCCGCGACGAGCGTGGCGGCGGCGACGGCCAGCAGCGAGAACGGCACGGCGGGCCGCCGGCGTCCGCCGACCAGGATCAGCGCCGCGACCGCCGCGGCCATGGCGAGGGCGGCCCAGTTGGGACGGACGGCGAAGTCGCGTACCGCCTGCCAGGCCACGGCCAGCACCTTGTCGCCCTCAGGCGTGGGCACGCCGAGCGCGGCGGGCACCTGCTGCATGCCGATCACACAGGCGATGCCCAGGGTGAACCCCTCCACCACCGGCGCGGGCACCAGCATCATGAACCGGCCCGCCCGGGCCAGGGCCAGGCCGAGCAGCAGCAGCCCGGCCAGCACCCCCACCGTCAGCACGCCGGTGGCGCCGTGCGCGTGCATGATCGGGACGAGCACCACCGTCATCGCCCCGGTCGGCCCGGACACCTGCAGGGCCGAGCCGCCGAAGACGGCGGCCAGCGCGCCGGCCACCACCGCGGTGGCCAGCCCCGCCTGCGCGCCCAGCCCGCTGGAGATGCCGAAGCCGAGCGCGAGCGGCAGCGCCACGATGGCCACCGTCAGCCCGGCCAGCAGGTCGCGGCGCGGATGACGGCCGAACGCGGCCAGATCGGCCCGGCCGGGCAGGAGGGGGCGCAGACGGACCCAGCCCGTCCGGAGCACTGAGGTCACCGTTCGCCGGCCTCCGACTCGAGCAGCTCGTTCAGCAATGCGTGCCGGCCGGAGAGCTTGGCCTGCAGCAGGTGGCGGGCGGCGCGCAGCAGCTCCGCCACGTCGCCGCCGGACAGCGCGTACACGACGGTCGATCCGTCGCGGCGGGCGGTGACCAGCTCCGAGCGGCGCAGCACGGCCAGATGTTGCGACAGGCCGGTCGGTTCCACCTCGATCTCGGCCAGCAGGTCGCGCACCGGCATCGGGCCGTCCTGGAGCAGCTCCAGCACGCGGATCCGCACCGGATGTCCGAGCAGCCGGAACAACTCGGCCTTGGCCTCGTACAGGGGGACGGACATCAGGGCGATTCCCTTCCCGCCGGGGCCTCGCGGGCCGGGCCGGGGCTCCGGCCGGTGTGCACGCCGTGCGCGCGGGCCATCCGCAGCACCTCGTCCAGTCCGCCGGCGGCGGCCAGCGCGGCGTCGGCGTCGCCGTCCTCCTCGGCCGCGCGCAGCGCGCCGGCCGCCTCATCCACCCGGCGCCGGATGGCCGCAGCGAACGCCTCGCTCACACTGTCCCTCGCCTTCACGCCTGCCTTGACGAGATAAGTGTTAAACGAATTGCGAAAATTCGCAACTTCTATATTGCCGGAGGCGAGCGCGGCTACCAGGCCACCACCTTCGAATGCGTCCCGCCGTGGAAGGGGCGATCGGCGCTCGCGAACTGCTCGCCACCGCCATCCGGGGCGAACGTGGCGTTCATCGCCGCCCACTCGTCACAGGTGCGGGCGCTCCAGCAGATCCTGCTCAACAGCGGTCACAGGCGTCCGGGCACGGCACCACACCGAGTCACTGAACCGGCCGGCCCACCTGTTCACGGACGGGCAGCGCGCCGGCGTCGATCGACAGCGTCGTCCCGCTCCTCGCCGCCGGGCTCGACCCCGGCCTCTGCGCGGACGAACCGGTCGAACTCTTCGACCGCAGTACGAGCGAGAAGCCCTGAGACCGGCCCGGAAGGGAAACGTCGGCCGCCGACCGGCCACGTGCCCACCGCTCAGGCGACCGCGTCGGCGGGCTGCTTGCGGCGGGACCTGATCTCGTAGGCGAGCAGCGTGCCGCCGACGGCCACGGCGACCGCCCCGACCACGGGAAGCGCCTCGGCGGACGCGGCCACGGCGGCGAACGCCAGGACCAGCAGCGCCACCACCACGCGACTCAGCCAGGGGAAACCCCACATGCGCAGCCGGAGCAGCTCGGGCGACTCGGCCTCCATGCGGCGGCGCAGCCGGAGCTGGCTCAGCGCCACGAAGACGTAGAGCAGCAGCACCAGCAGCCCGGCGGTGTTGATCAGCAGGTCGAAGGCGTCGTCGCCGACCGCGAACGCGCCGGCCATCAGGGCCAGCGCGAGCGCGCCGCCGCCGAGCAGCGCGGGCGCGGGCACCCCGGACGCCCGCACCCGCGCCGCCGCGGCCGGGGCGTCGCCGCGGGCGGCCATCGCGCACAGGACGCGTGAGGCGGCGTACAGCGCGGCGTTCATCACCGACACGACCGCGACCAGGATCACCCAGGTCATCAGGGTCGCCGCGCCGGGGACGCCGAGCTCGGCGATGGCGGCGGCGAACGGGCTGTCCGCGCCGTTGGCCGGGACGCGGTCCCACGGCACGACCGCCAGGATGACCAGCACCGAGCCGACGTAGAAGATCAGCACCCGCCAGACCACCCGCAGGGTGGCCCGCGCGACCTCCTTGGCCGGTTCGGCCGACTCGGCTGCCGCGATGGTGACGATCTCCGCCCCGAAGTAGGAGAACAGCACGGTGACGAGCGCGGTGAGGACCGCTCCCCAGCCCTTGGGGGCGAACCCGCCGTGCCCGGTCAGCGCGCTGAGGCCGGCGCCGCCGCCGGACGGCCACAGGCCCAGGACGTACAGCGCCCCGGCGGCGAGGAACGCCACGATCACCACGACCTTGACCGAGGCCAGCCAGAACTCGGTCTCGCCGAACAGTCGTACCGAGACCAGGTTGGCCGCGGTGAGCGCCGCCAGCAGCCCGACGGCCGTCGGCAGCACGGGGACGGCGCCGGACAGGGAGTGCAGCAGCTTGGCCCCCGCCACGCCCTCGAACGCGACCGCGACGATCGCGAACAGCCAGTAGCACCAGCCCACCAGGAACCCGGCGCGCGGCCCGAGGGCGGTACGGGCGTAGTCGGCGAACGAGCCCGCCGAGGGCCGGGCGGCGGCCATCTCGCCGAGCATCCGCATCACCAGGACGACGATCAGGCCGCCCAGGGCGTAGGCGACCAGTGCCGCCGGGCCGGTGTCGGCGATCACCTTGCCGCTGCTGACGAACAGGCCGGCGCTGATGACGCCGCCGAGCCCGATCATGGTCATGTGCCGTCGTTTGAGTCCGCGGTGGAGCGATCCCCCGCTGTCGTGCCCGGTCATGGCGTTCGGCTCCCTGCTGTTCTCGGATAGGGGAGGTCGGACCCCGGCCCATGGACGGGCCGGGGTCTGGTTGATCGCGGGGCGGTACGGGCGGCGCGGTCAGTGGCCGCGGTCAGTGGCAGCGGTCAGTCGCCGTGGTCAGTCGCCGTGGTAGACGGCGGGGCGCCGTTCGACGAAGGAGCGGACGCCTTCGCGCACGTCCCGGCCGCGCAGGCAGGCCAGCAGCCCTTCGGTCTCCAGGTCGAGCACCTGTTCCAGGTCCAGCTCCCAGACCTGCCGCATGGCCCGCTTGATCAGGCGTACCGGGGTGGGCGCCGCGGCGGCGACGCGTTCGGCCAGCTCCAGCGCCGTGTCGAGCAGGTCGGCGTCGGGGACCAGCCTGCTGACCAGCCCGGCGCGGTACGCCTCGGCGGCGCCGACGGTCTCGCCGGACAGCAGCAGGTCCACCGCGCGGCCGTGGCCGATCAGGCGGGGCAGCGAGTACAGCACGCCGTTGCTCGGGAACAGGCCCCGGTGCACCTCCTTGAAGGCGAACGAGGCGGCGTGGCCGGCCAGGCGCAGGTCGCTGGCGATGGCCAGCTCCACGCCGACACCGACCGCGATCCCGTTGACCGCCGAGATGATCACCTTGGGGTGGGTGGTGAAGCGGCGGGTGAGGTCCTGGAGCGCGGCGGTCCGTTCGACCAGGTCGGCGTCCGACCCGGCGGCGAGCTGCGCGCCGGCCTCCTTCAGGTCGGTCCCGGCCGAGAAGGCGCGGCCGGTGCCGGTGAGCACGAGCGCGCCCACCGTGTCGTCGCGGGCGGCCTCGTCCAGGACGGCGACCAGCTCGCCGTAGGTGCGCTGCCGGAAGGCGTTGAGCACCTCGGGCCGGTCGAAGGCGACCACCAGGGCCGAGCCGGCGCGGCGCACCCGCAGATCGGTGCTCATCGGTTTCCCTCCCGGGCGTCGTAGGCGCCGTCCCGTCCGGTCGGCAGCAGGTGCTTGGCGATGCGTTCGGACGGCGTCATCGGGAACGCCTCGACGAACTCCACGAACCGCGGCGTCTTGAAATCGGCCAGCCGCGCCCGGACGTAGGCCACCAGCTCGTGCGCCTCGACAGGCTCGGCGACCTGCACGAACGCCTTGACCTCCTCGCCGAGCAGCTCGTCGGGCACCGGCACCACGGCGGCGGCGCGCACGGCCGGGTGGCCGGTCAGCACCGCCTCCACCTCGGCGGCGGCGATGTTCTCGCTGCCGCGCCGGATCATCTCCTTGAGCCGCCCGACCAGGTGGTAGTGGCCGCGCTCGTCCCGGTGGCCGAGGTCGCCCATGGGGTACCAGCCGTCGCGCAGCAGCGGCTCGTCCCGGTTCCAGTAGCCGGTCAGCATCGGCCGGCCGCGGACCACGATCTCGCCGACCTCGCCGTCCGGGGCGTCGGTCCCGTCTTCCCGGACGATCTTGGCCTCCTTGCCGGGGACGGGCCGTCCCATCGCGCCGGTGCCGACGCACGCGGTGTCCTCGGGCCGGACGGCCAGCACGACCCCGGCCTCGGTGCTGCCGTACGCCTCCCGCCAGGGCGCGCCCCAGCGCTCCTCGATCGCGGCGTGCAGGGCGGGCGCGATGCCCGAGCACAGGACGAGCCGGACACGGTGGGCCCGGTCCAGTTCGGGGTCGGCCGGCTGCTTGAGCAGCAGCAGCGGCATCGTGCCGAGGACGTAGAAGAAGGTGGCGCCGTGCTCGCGCACCGACGGCCAGAAGCCGGAGGCGGAGAAGCGCGGCAGGATCACCAGCGGGATGCCGGTCAGCAGGCACAGCACCGTGTTCCACTGCGGGTCCATGTAGTAGAACGGCTGGGCGGTGAGGTCGACGTCGTCCGGGGTGACGGCGACGACGTCGGCCGCGAGCTCGGCCAGGTGGAGCCAGTAGCGGTGGGTGAGCATGCAGCCCTTGGGGAACCCGGTGGTCCCCGAGGTGTACTGGAGGTTGAGCAGGTCGTCCCAGCCGACGTCGGGCAGGTCGGGGGTACCCGACGCGGCGGCCGTCTCGGCCCCCGCGTCGAAGGCGCCCGCGGGGACGGGTTCGGAGGCGGCCCCGGCGTCGGCGGGGTCGAGCAGCCCGACCTCCCCCAGGCCCTGCGCCAGCAGCGCCCCGGCCGCGGCGGCCGAACCGGCCAGGGCCAGCACCGGCGCGGAGTCCTTGACGACGTGGGCCAGGTCGGCGCTGCGATAACCGGGGTTCAGCGGGACGATCACCGCGCCCAGCTTGGCGATCGCCAGCCAGGTGACCGGGAAGCCGACGCCGTTGCCCAGCATCACCGCGACCCGGTCGCCGCGGCGGACGCCGTGCGCGGCCAGCACGCCCGCCAGCCGGTCGGTCCGCTCCGCCACCTGGGCGACGGTGGTCTCGACGCCGTCGAAGCGGAACAGCACCCGGTCACCGTGGGCGGCGGCCCGGTCCCGGAGCAACCCGCCGAGGCCCCCCGCGATCAGCCCGGCCGCTCCCCCGCCGGACGGCGGCGCGGCCGTCACGCCCGCCGCCGGGTGGCCATGTCGAACATCATCACCAGCTCGGCGGCGCAGTCGGCCAGGTCGACGGCCTCCTCGTCGAAGACCCACTGGAGCATGACACCGTCGATCGCGCCCTGGACGGTGGCGGCCAGCGTGCGCGGCGAGAAGTCGCGGAAGTCGCCGCTGTCCTGGCCGCGCCGCAGGATGCCCTCCAGGTGGTGGCGGCACGGGTCGTACATGTCGGCATTGAACCGGCGCTTGGCCTCGGGCGATCCGAAGCTGCCCCAGATGTCCACCAGCGCGACGAAGTTGGCGCGGTTGGCCGCCATGAACTCGAAACTCGCCTCGATGAAGGCGCGCAGCCGGTGCGGGGCGTCCGGCGCCCGGTCCACCCTGGCCTTGATGAACCGGTTGGTCTCGGTGAACAGGGCGTTGACGACCTGCTGGATCAGCTCGTCCCGGCCGGCGAAGTGGTAGGAGATCACGCCCCTGCTGACGCCGACGTCCTGGGCGATCCGGGCCAGCGACGCCTGGGGCAGCCCGGCGCTGGCGATGGTGGAGATGGCGCCCTCCACGATCTGCCGCCGCCGGGCCTCCTCGATGAACGAGGCCTTCTTCTGGCCGTCCTGATCGATTTTTGACCGCATGGCCAGGATTCAAGCCCGGCGGACGGCGTGCGGCAAGCCCCGCTCAGCGACTGTGCGGTTTCCCCCACCCCGCGCCCGGCCGTTCCGCGGCCCGGCCGGTCGCCGCGAGGTAGTGCAGCACCGCCAGCACCCGGCGGTTGCCGGCCGCCGACGCGGGCAGGCCGAGCTTGGCGAACACCGCGGTGACGTGCTTCTCCACGGCGCTCAGCGACACGTACAGCTGGGCGGCGATGCCGGTGTTGGACCAGCCCTCGGCCATCAGGGCGAGCACTTCGCGCTCCCGGGGCAGCAGGGACTCGCCCCAGCCGGAGTCGGGCATGGCGGCACCTCCTCGGTGCGGGAAACCGCAAGATCCGGGCGAACCTCTTGTCTCACTCATACCATCTGGATTAAATCCTGGCCATGCGGTCAAAAAATCATCACCATGCCCAGAAAACCTGCTTGCTCGGCGCCGTCCTGGCCGGCGTGGTGCTCGGCGGCGGCCTCACCGTCCCGGCCCACGCCCGGACGGCGCAGGCGCCCGCCACCGCGGCCCAGAACGCCACGGACGCCACGGACGAGCGGCTCCGCTGCCTGCTGGACGGCGTCGTCAAGCCGCCCGTGCCCGGCGCGATCCTCACCGTGACCGGCCCCGGCCGCGCCTTCGACGGCGCGGCCGGCGTGTACGAGCTGGGCGGACGGGCCCTGCGCAGCTCCGACGCCTTCCGCACGGCCAGCGTCACCAAGACGATGACCGCGGCCGTCGCGCTCCGCCTCGCCGAACGCGGCGACCTGCGCCTGGACGCTCCCATCAGCGAATACCTGGACCGGAAGCTGGTCGCGCGCATCCCGTACGGGTCGCGGATCACCGTCCGGCAGCTCCTCGACCACACCGCCGGCCTCTACGACTACGTCGGCGACGAGAAGTGGTTCCAGTACGTGCTCGATCATCCGGACAAGACCTGGAAACCGCTGGAGCTGGTGGACTGGGCGCTTCGGTCCGGCAAGCCCTACTTCGCCCCCGCCAAGGGCTACCACTACTCCGACACGGGCTACGTGCTGGCCGGGCTGGTCATCGAGAAGGCCGGGCGCGAGCCGCTGCACCGGTTGTACCGGTCGTTGCTGCTGCGGCCGCTGAAGATGGACCGCACGTACCTGGAGTGGTGGGAGCCGCACCGCGGCCCGCGCGCCCACAACTACCTCGGCGAGCGCGACACCTACGACTACAACCCGACGTTCGACACGTTCGGCGGCGGCGGCCTGGTCTCCACCGGGGCCGACCTCAACCGGTTCATGCGCGGCCTGTTCGAGGGCAGGCTCTTCAAGAGCCCGGCGACGCTGCGGACGATGCTGCGCAGCACCCCGCAGAGCGTCAAGGCCGGCTCGCCGTACGGGCTGGGCATCGCGCGGCTGACCGCGACGGGCGAAGCCGCCTACGGGCACAGCGGCTTCTTCGGCGCGTTCCAGATCTACGTGCCGAAGCAGCGGCTCGCGATGACCGGCACCCTCACCCAGTCGGAGATGGTGTCCAAGAAGCAGAACAGCGAGTTCATCGAGAACGCCCTGCGGGTGAGCCTCGGCAAGGAGCCCGCCGGCCCCTGCGGGCGCCGGTAGCCGCGATCAGGCCACGCAGGAGTCGGCCAGCTTCCCCGACGACGCCATCGCCGTCCTGGTGGGCGTGACCGACGGCCGGGCGGACGGCGTGCCCGCGGCGACGGTGGCGGGCGCGCGGTGCGAACGGACGATGGCCTTGCGGACGTCGGCACGGATGCGCGGGAAGTCCGGGTACGCCGGGTTGTACCGCGGCGGAACGATCGACAACGTCCCGACCTTGGCGCCCTTGACCTTGTCGGCCAGCGGCACCAGGTCCTGCAGCAGCCCGCGCGGGATGTCGGTCCGGAACGTCTGCCGGGCCGCGCCGGCCAGCTGCTTGAACTTCAGCAGCACGTTGGCCGGGTCGAGCTGGTCGAGCATGGCGGAGATGACGCAGTGCTGGCGGCGCATCCGGGTGTGGTTGTCGCCTCCGGCGCAGTTGGAGCCGTCGTGGTCGCGGGCCCTGCCGTACCAGAGCGCGTCGTTGCCGTTCAGCCGGCGGGTGCCCGCCTTGATCACGCCGCCGTCGCTGCGGCCCACGCCGTAGCAGATGTCCTGCTCGACGTGGATGCGCACGCCGCCGAGCGCGTCGATCAGCCGGGCCACGCCCCACATGTTGACCAGCACGTAATAGTCGATCTTGAGGCCGAGGATCTCGCCCACCGCGCCCTTGACGGCCTCCGGCGCCCGGGTGGGCGAGTTGCGGAAGGGCGCGGGGTGGGTGTCGGCGTAGGCCCAGACGCCGTTCAGCAGGTCCTCCGACTCCCGCCCGGCTCCCGCGATGTAGAAGCCCTTGGGCGGCGGGAACAGCCGGCCCATCACGCTCCCCCTGGGGAAGGGCGCGTTCTCCATCTCCCTGGGCAGCGCGAACAGCACGGTGTCGCCGGTCCTGACGTCGATGCTGACGACGTTGACGCTGTCGGTGCGGATGCTCGTCCCGTTGCGGCCGCGCGCGCCGTCGCCGCCGAGCAGCAGGATGTTCACCCTCGTCCGGCCGGCCCACGGGTCGGCGTGGTCGATGGGCGTGGGCTCGGGGGCGTTGAACACGTCGGTCAGCGTGGCGTCGACCTCCGACACCGTCTGCGAGGCCACCACGAACGGCGACACGACGGCCGCGACCAGCAGCAGCGCCACGCCGTCCGACCAGACCAGCCGCCGCCGCGGGCGCAGCACGGTGTAGGAGGCGACCACCAGCAGCCCCCACGCGACGCCGACGCCGACGGCGCCACCGCTGATCGCCTTGGCCCAGGTGGCCTGGGTCGCCATGGCCATGCCGCCCGCCGAGGCCACCACGACGGCCACCGCCACGCCCGCGGCCAGGAACAGCGCCAGCAGCGCCAGCCCGAGCAGCCGGTACCCGGCCCGCAGATGGGCAGCGCCCGGAATCACGATCGACAGCGCTGCCCAGCCGATGGCTGCCCCCGCGCCCCGTTTGGTGCCCATCCGCCCTCATGATCTCTATGTGGTACGTCCCCCGAGATCATAGGTTCGGGCCTGATTACCCACGTACGCAACTTTTGACCGCATATCCAGCCGACAAAGGCGTCAGTTCACGTACGCCCACAGGTCGTAGGTGGCGGAGCCCGGGTAGCTCTGCGGATAGTGCGTGCTGCACCACCAGGTCTGCCAGCGCCCGTTCTGCCGGCCCGACTGGCCGAAGGCGACGCAGATGTCGTACGGCAGGTTGGTGTAGACGACCTGGAGCGGGGACGTGGCGTCCGCCGGCGCGCTCGTGGCCAGTCCGCACCGCAAGATCGGCCCGCGCGCGGCCCTGGCGACCTGCACGAACGTCGCGTAGGCGATGAAAGGTTCATTCCGCCGCCCCTGACGGCGTCAGGACGCGGCGCGGCCGTGTCAGCACGGCGTCCGCGCGGTGTCAGCGCGGCCCGCGAAGGTGGACGCCATGAACACCTCGGCGATCACGGCGACTATTCGGTGTTGCTAGGTACCGGTACCTCGTGGCACTATATAGCCAGTAGTCAGCACCACTGAGTAGTTGCGCCCACGGCGAGCCCCCGGAAGAGAAGACAGGACCGAGTGATGACGACACAACAAGATCCGGCGATCCAGGTGCACGGCCTGGAGAAGTCGTACAAGGAACTCAACGTGCTGCGCGGCGTGGACTTCGAGGTGGCACGGGGCAGCATCTTCGCGCTGCTCGGCTCGAACGGCGCGGGCAAGACCACGCTCGTGAAGATCCTGTCCACGCTGCTCAGGGCCGACGCCGGCACGGCCAGGGTCAACGGCCTCGACGTCGCCGGGCAGGCCGCCCGGGTGCGCGAGTCCATCAGCCTCACCGGCCAGTTCGCCGCCGTGGACGAGATCCTCAGCGGGCGGGAGAACCTCGTGCTGGTCGCCCGGCTGCGGCACCTGAAGAACCCCGGCAAGATCGCCGACGACCTGCTGGAGCGGTTCTCGCTGACCGACGCGGGCGGCCGCAAGGCCGCGACGTACTCGGGCGGCATGCGCCGCCGCCTCGACATCGCGATGAGCCTCATCGGCGACCCGCCGGTCATCTTCCTCGACGAGCCGACCACCGGCCTCGACCCCCAGGCGCGCATCGAGGTGTGGCAGGCCGTCAGGGAGCTCGCCGCCCAGGGCACCACCGTGCTGCTCACCACCCAGTACCTGGACGAGGCCGAGCAGCTCGCGGACCGGATCGCGATCCTGCACGAGGGCCGGATCATCGTCAACGGCACCCTCGCCGAGCTCAAGCAGCTCCTCCCGCCCGCCAAGGTCGAGTACGTCGAGAAGCAACCGACCCTGGAGGACGTCTTCCTCACCCTCGTCGGCACGAAAGCCTAAGGACCACCACGATGAGCAAGCACTTCTTCGGTGACACCACCGTCCTGCTGGGACGGTCCCTGCGCCACATCTCCCGCAGCCCGGACACCATCGTCACGACCGCGATCATGCCGATCGCCATGATGCTGATGTTCGTCTACGTGTTCGGCGGCGCGATCAGGACGGGGTCGGACTCGTATGTGAACTACATGCTGCCCGGCATCCTGCTCATCACGGTCGCCTCCGGCATCGCCTACACCGCCTACCGGCTGTTCATGGACATGAAGGGCGGCATCTTCGAGCGTTTCCAGTCCATGCCGACCGCACGCTCGTCCGTGTTGTGGGCGCACGTGCTGACCTCGCTGGTCGCCAACCTGGTCTCGCTCGTGGTCGTGATGCTCGTCGCCCTGCTCATGGGCTTCCGCTCCAGCGCGGGCCTGTCGGCCTGGCTGTCGGTCGCGGGCATCCTCATCCTGTTCACCCTGGCGCTGACCTGGATCGCCGTCATCCCCGGCCTGTCGGCCAAGACCATGGAAGGCGCGAGCGCGTTCTCCTACCCGCTCATCTTCCTGCCGTTCCTCAGCTCGGCGTTCGTGCCCACCGACACCATGCCCACCGTGGTGCGCGTCTTCGCCGAGAACCAGCCGGTGACCTCCATCGTCAACGCCATCCGCGCCCTGTTCGCCGAGCAGCCCGTCGGCAACGACATCTGGATCGCCCTCGCCTGGTGCGTCGGCATCCTGGTCGTCGCCTACGCCTTCGCCATGAACACCTACCGCCGCAAGATTTCCTAGGCCGCAAAGGACGATCATGACCGACTCCCTCCACACCGTCACGCCGATGCCCGCCGAACGCCGCTCCGGCTGCCCGTTCGACCCGCCCAAGGAGCTCGTCGAGGCCCGCGAGCACGGCCCCATCAGCCACTTCCCCTTCCCCGACGGACACCAGGGCTGGCTGGTCACCGGCTACGACCTGGTCCGCTCGATCCTGGCCGACCCCCGGTTCAGCTCCCGCAAGGAGCTCATGGCCCACCACCCGACCATCGACTACGGCGACATCGAGGTCCCCCCGGCCCCGCCCGGCGAGTTCCTGCTCATGGACGAGCCGCAGCACAGCCGCTACCGCAAGCCGCTCGTCGGCAAGTTCACCGTCCGCCGGATGCGGCTGCTGACCGAGCGCGTCGAGCAGATCACCGCCGAACACCTGGACGCCATGGAGAAGGCCGGCCCCACCGCCGACCTGGTGACCGCGTTCGCCAAGCCCATCCCCGCCATCGTCATCTGCGAACTGCTGGGCGTGCCGTACGAGGACCGGGGCCGCTTCCAGGAGAACATCGACAAGTTCCTCGGCGGCGAGGCCGGTGACGAGGAACTGATCGCCGCCTACCTCGCCACCCAGCAGTACCTGGCCGAACTCGTGGCCGCCAAGCGCGCCGCCCCGACCGACGACGTGCTCAGCGACCTGCTCGACAGCGACCTGACCGACGAGGAGCTGCAGGGCATGGCCCTGATCCTGCTGTCGGCCGGGTTCGACACCACCGCCAACATGCTGGCCCTCGGTACCTTCGCCCTGCTGCAGAACCCGGACCAGCTCGCCGCGCTGCGCGCCGACCCCACGCTCGCCGACCAGGCCGTCGAGGAGCTGCTGCGGTACCTGTCCGTCGCCAAGCAGTTCTACCGGGTCGCCCTGGAGGACGTCGAGCTGGCCGGCCAGACCGTCAAGGCCGGCACGATGGTCATCCTGTCCCTCAACACCGCCAACCGCGACCCCGAACGTTTCCCCGCCCCCCACACCCTCGACCTGCGCCGGCAGGACGGCGGCCACCTGGCCTTCAGCCACGGCATCCACCAGTGCCTGGGCCAGCAGCTCGCCCGCGTCGAGATGCGCGTCGCCTTCCCCGCGCTGCTCGCCCGCTTCCCCACCCTGCGCCTGGCCGTACCGGCCGACCAGGTCGCCCTGCGGCCGGAGATCGCCGACATCTACGGCGTCAAGAGCCTCCCCGTCACCTGGGACGCGTGACCACGGCCAGGAAGCGCCCGGATCCCTGAGCTCCAGAGAGGAACCACCCATGGCAGAGCTCCCGGCGGGTCCTGGGCAGCCCTCCTCACCGGCGCTGCGGGCCTCCGACGCGGACCGCGACCGGGTCACCGAGCTGCTGCGGACGGCCGTCGCCGACGGCCGGCTCGACCTGGCCGAATTCGAGGAGCGGCTGGAGGCGGCGTTGTCCGCCCGCACCGTCGGCGCGCTGGCCCCGCTCGTCACCGACCTGGTCGCGGGGCCGGGCAGCGCCGGCGCGCTCGCGCTGCCGCTCCCCGCGGCTCCGGCCGCCGAACTGCTCACCATCAAGGAGAAGCACGGCTCGGTGCGCCGCGACGGCCGCTGGAGGTTGCCGCACCGGCTGGCGCTGCGCACCGCGTGGAGCGACGTGCTGCTGGACCTGACCAGCGCGGTGCGCGGCGCGCCCGAGCTGGTCATCGAGCTGCGGGTGAGCGGCGGCAGCGTGGAGCTGGTCCTCGCGCCGGGCATGGTGCTGGAGAGCGACGAGCTCTCGGTGCGGCACGGCACGCTGGCGATCGGCAGGGCACCCGACGACGACGCACCGGAGGTGTTGCGCGTCCGCCTGACCGGCCGCATGCGGCACGGCCGACTCGCCGTCCGCCGGCAGCCGCCGCGCCCCTGATCACCAGACCAGCTACTCTGTGGTACTGTGTAGCAGTACTCGGTATCACCGAGTACTTCGGAAGGGCGGAAGAAGAGCCGCGATGGACAATCTGACGGAGATGCTGAAGGGCACGCTCGAGGGCTGCGTGCTCGAGATCATCGGCAGCGAAGAGACCTACGGGTACGCCATCACGCGCCGGCTGAACGACCTGGGCTTCGCCGACGTCGTCGAGGGGACGGTCTACACCATCCTGCTGCGACTGGAGAAGAACGGGCTCGTCCAGGTGACGAAACGACCGTCCGAACAGGGCCCGCCGCGCAAGTTCTACGCGCTCAACGACGCGGGACGCGCGGAGCTGGCGACGTTCTGGGCGAAATGGGCGTACATCACATCCCGGATCGACAAGCTCAAGGAGGGCGGGAGATGAATTTCTGGGAGACCATCACCGGCAGCGATCTCACCAGGGAATACAAGGCGTTCGAAGCCCGGGCCGCGGCACTGCCGGCCGACCACCGAGCGGCATGGGACGAGATCAAGGGCCATCTCTTTCACTACTCGGACTTCACCGGCCGGAACCTGATGCCGATCTTCGACGGCGTTCTGGGGTTGCTGGAGGAGACGGCGGCCGACGGGCAGAACGTTCACGAGGTGCTGGGCGACGACATCCCGGGCTTCTGCGCGGCACTGGCCGGCGAGACCGGGGGCCGCAGCTTCCGCGACCGGTGGCGCGAGCAGCTGAACAGGAACGTCGCGAGGAAACTGGGCCGGCTGGGAGGCTGACGTGGGCATCCAGGACATCATCGAGGGCAAGAAGCAGTGGCGGGCACACCTGGCGCGGGTCAAGGCGCTGCCGCCCGACTACCAGATCGTCTACAAGGAGATGCAGCGGTACTTCTTCAAGGTCGGGCCGGTCGGGCTGACCGACGGGCCCCTGCTACCGGGGATCGTCGACTTCTTCGAGGAGGGCGTCGCGGCCGGCAAGGGAGTCCTGGAACTCATCGGCGACGACGTCGCCGCCTTCGCCGACGGCCTGATCAAGGACTCCCGCACCTACGCCGACCTCTACCAGGAGTCCGTCAGCGAGAAGATCGGCACGAAGGGGAAGCCTCACCGGTCGTAGAGCCTTCGGGCCCACAGGTACCCGCCCAGCGCGATGACCGCGCTCCAGAGTGCCGCCGCCGCGAGGCTGGGCCCCGCGGGCTGCCCGGCCAGCAGCGCGCGCAGGGTTTCGATGACCGGCGTGAACGGCTGGTGTTCGGCGAACCAGCGCAACGGGCCCGGCATCGACTCCGGCGGCACCACGCCGCTGCCCAGGAACGGCAGCAGCATCAGCGGCATCGGCAGGTTGCTGGCCGTGGCCACGTTCCTGGTGACCATACCCAGCGCGGCCGACAGCCAGGTGACGGCGAAGGTGAACATGGCCAGCACCCCCACCACCCCGAGCCAGTCCAGCGCCGAGGCGGCGGGGCGGAAGCCGATCAGCAGGGCCGTCAGCGTCACGGCCGCGATCGCGGTGAAGTTCTGCACCAGCGCGCCGAGCACGTGCCCGGTCAGGACCGAGACGCGGGCGATGGCCATGGTCTTGAACCTGGCGACGATGCCCTCGGTCATGTCCATCGCCACCGCGATCGCGGTCCCCTGCGCGGCGCTCGCGATCGTCATGATCAGGATGCCGGGAGTGACGTAGCCGACGTAGGCGGCGCGGTCGCCGCCGATCCCGGCGCCCATGATGCCGCCTAGAACGTAGACGAACAGCAGCAGGAACACCACCGGGACGCCCGCGTAGGTGAGGATCAGCGTGGGGTAACGCCACATGTGCCTGATCTGGCGGCGCAACATGGTCGCCGAGTCGGTGATCGCTCTCATCGGGTGGACTCCTCGGTCAGGGTCAGGAAGACGTCGTCCAGGTCGGGCGTGTGCATCGACAGTTCGGCGACGTCGACGGCCTGCGCGTCCAGCAGTTCCAGGAGCTCGCGCAGCCCTCTGACGCCGGTGTCGGGGAGCTGCACCGTGAGGGACTCCTCGTCGCGCGCGGTCGCCCCCACCAGGGAGGCCGCCCTGCGGTACCCGTCGAGGTCGGCGAAGCGCACGACGACGTGGCCGCCGGGGACCATGCGCTTGAGCTCTTCAGGGGTGCCCTCGGCCACCAGCCGGCCCTGGCTGAGCAGCGCGATGCGGTCGGCGAGTTCGTCGGCCTCCTCCAGGTACTGGGTGGTCAGGAAGATGGTCACGCCGTCCTGCCGGACGAGGTCCCGGACGATCTGCCACATCGTGCGGCGGCTGCGCGGGTCCAGGCCCGTGGTGGGCTCGTCGAGGAAGATGAGCCTGGGCGTGCCGACCATGGTCATGGCGAGGTCGAGCCGGCGGCGCATGCCGCCCGAGTAGGCGCCCGCGGGCTTGCGCGCGGCGCCGGTGAGGTCGAAGCGCTCCAGCAGGTCGCCGGCTCGGCGGCGGCCCTCGGCGCGGCCGAGGTGCAGCAGGTCGGCCATGAGCCGCAGGTTCTCCTCGCCGGTGAGGAAGCCGTCGACCGCGGAGAACTGGCCGGTGACGCCGATCACGGCACGCACCTTGTCGGGCTCCCTGGCCAGGTCGTGCCCGGCGACCCGGATCTCGCCGGCGTCGGCCTTGATCAGGGTGGACAGGATCTGCACCGTGGTGGTCTTGCCCGCGCCGTTGGGGCCGAGCAGCGAGAAGACGGTGCCCTGCGGGATGGACAGGTCGATGCCGTCCAGGACGCGGTGGGCGCCGTAGGACTTGCGCAGCCCCGTCACCGAGACGAAGGCCCGCGACTCATCGCGATAGTACGTGTTCATCACCATTGAAAGCTACGTTGCTTTCAGAAATTGTGTCAATCAATGGAAACACATAAGTCCAGGTCATATGCGACAAACTGATACGTTGGCGCTGAAGCTGAATGCAATGAAACGTTGCATTGTGTGCGGACGAACGCAATAGTGAGGTCGTGGCAGAAGGAAGGTTGACCCTGCACGACCGCCGGCGCATCGCGGCCGGTCTCGCCGAAGGCCGCTCCTACGCCGAGATCGCCAGGCGGCTTGACCGGCCGACCTCGACGATCAGCCGCGAGGTCGGCCGCAACGGCGGCCCCGGCGACTACCGTCCCGAGCGGGCGCACCAGGCGACGGCGCGGCGGGCGCGGCGCGGCGCCCCGGCACGTTCGGCCGCACCCCGGAGCGGTGAGGTCTTCGAGGTGGAAGAGGGAGCCGTCGAGATGGCGGTCGCGATGGGCCTGCCGAAAATGGTGGCGCGCGTGCTCATCGGCCTGTGGCTGAGCGAGGACGGCCGGCTCACCGCGGCCGAGCTGGCCCGAGAGCTGAAGGTGAGCCCCGCCTCGATCTCCACAGCGGTGGGCTACCTGACCCAGCAGGGGTTGATCAGGCGCGAACGTGATCCGCAGCGGCGGCGCGACATCTACGTGGTCGACGACGACGCCTGGTACCACTCGACGATGATCAGCGCGCGGCAGACGCTCGCGGCGGCGGAGGTCGCGAAGGCGGCGGGGCAGACGCTCGGGCTCGACACGCCCGCGGGACGGCGCCTGGCCAGGGGCGGCGCGTTCCTGGAACGGATCAGCCTGGACGCCCTGGCGTCGGCCGAACGCTGGCGCCACCTCTTGCCGTGACCGGAGCGCGGCCCGCCGCGTAGAGAGGCCGTCAAGATTCGGGCCACGGCCGTATGAAAGGCGTCAAGAACGACAAAACACCCCATTTTCCGGCGTTTGCTGAACCTGCGGCCGCCCGTCAAGGGGCGGCGGCGATCTCATCATCGAGCTGAGGAGTGGGGATGGCCGACGTCATCTTCGTCGCCCTGACGATCGCGATCTTCGTGATCTTCGGGCTGGTCGTGCGGGCGGTGGAGCGGCTGTGAGCGCCGTCAACGCCACCGGTCTCATCGTGGTCGCCGGTCTGGTGATCTTCATGGTCGCGGCCCTGCTGTTCCCGGAGCGGTTCTGATGAGTACGGCCCTGGCCGGGATGATCTTCATCGTCTCCCTGATCGCCGCTCTGGCCCTGGTGCACAAGCCGTTCGGCGACTACATGTACCGCGTCTACGCCACGACGAAGCACAACGTCGTCGAGCGCGGCATCTACCGCCTGCTCGGAGTGCGGGCCGACGCCGAGCAGAGCTGGCCCGTCTACGCCCGCAGCCTGCTGGCCTTCTCGGTGATCTCGGTCCTGGTCGTGTACGGCCTCCAGCGCCTGCAGGACAAGCTGCCGCTCAGCCTCGGCATGGAGCCGGTCACCGATCACATCGCCTGGAACACCGCGATCAGCTTCGTCACCAACACCAACTGGCAGGCGTACTCGGGCGAGTCCACGATGGGCCACCTGACCCAGATGACCGCCCTGGCCGTGCAGAACTTCGTCTCCGCGGCCGTCGGCATGGCGGTCGCGGTGGCGCTCGTACGCGGGTTCGCCCGCCGTAAGTCCGGCACGATCGGCAACTTCTGGGTGGACCTGGTCCGCGGCACCCTGCGCATCCTGCTGCCGATCGCCTTCGTCGGCGCGCTGGTGCTGGTGGCGGGCGGCCTGGTGCAGAACTTCTCGGGCGTGCACGAGGTGGCCACGCTGACCGGCGGCACGCAGGTCATCACCGGCGGCCCGGTCGCCTCCCAGGAGGTCATCAAGGAGCTGGGCACCAACGGCGGCGGCTTCTACAACGCCAACTCGGCCCACCCGTTCGAGAACGCCACGAGCTGGACGAACTGGTTCGAGATCTTCCTGATCCTGGTGATCCCGTTCTCGCTCACCCGTACCTTCGGCCGGCTGGTCGGCCAGGTCCGGCAGGGGTACGCGATCCTCGCGGTGATGGGCGTGCTGGCCCTGGCGAGCGTCCTGCTCACCAACGTCTTCGAGCTGTCCGGGAACGCCACCGTGCCGCAGGCGGCCGGCGCGGCGCTGGAGGGCAAGGAGCTGCGCTTCGGCGTCTCGAACTCGGCCACCTTCGCCGCCTCGACCACCCTCACGAGCACCGGAGCGGTCAACTCCTTCCACGACTCCTACACGCCGTTCGGCGGCATGATGACGATGGTCAACATGATGCTCGGCGAGGTCGCGCCCGGCGGCGTCGGCTCGGGCCTGTACGGCATGCTGATCCTCGCCGTGATCACGGTGTTCGTGGCGGGCCTGATGGTCGGCCGCACCCCCGAGTACCTGGGCAAGCGCATCGGCGCCCGCGAGATCAAGCTCGCCTCCCTGTACTTCCTGGTCACCCCGGCCCTCGTGCTGGTCGGCACCGCGTTCGCGATGGGCTCGGCGGAGCGGCGCGCGAGCATGCTGAACGGCGGCCCGCACGGCCTGTCGGAGGTCCTGTACGCCTTCACCAGCGCCTCCAACAACAACGGCTCCGCCTTCGCCGGCCTCACCGTCAACACCCCCTGGTACGACGTGGCGCTCGGCCTGTGCATGGCCTTCGGCCGGTTCCTGCCGATCATCCTGGTGCTGGCCCTGGCCGGTTCGCTGGCGGCGCAGTCGCCCGTCCCCGAGGGCGCCGGCACGCTGCCCACGCACCGGCCGCTGTTCGTCGGCCTGGTCGTCGGCGTGACGGTCGTCCTCGTCGCCCTCACCTTCCTCCCGGCACTCGCGCTCGGCCCGATCGCAGAAGGACTGTCCTGACATGTCAACCCCCGTACTGGACAAACCCTCCCCCGCGCGGCGGGACGGCCGCGTGGGCGGCGGCCTGCTGGACCCCCGGCAGCTCGTCAGGTCCCTCCCCGACGCGGTCAAAAAGTTGAACCCGGCCACGCTGTGGCGCAACCCCGTCATGCTGATCGTCGAGGTCGGCGCGGTGTTCACCACCGTCCTGGCGATCGTCGAGCCGTCGTTCTTCGCCTGGGCGACCGTCGTGTGGCTGTGGCTGACGGTGATCTTCGCCAACCTGGCCGAGGCCGTCGCGGAAGGGCGCGGCAAGGCGCAGGCGGCGACGCTGCGCAAGGCCAAGACCGACACCCGGGCCCGCCGCCTGCGCGGCGACGCCGAGGGCGGCTGGGACACGGTCGGCGCGCCCGAGCTGCGGCAGGGCGACCTGGTGGTGGTCGAGGCCGGCGAGGTCATCCCCGGCGACGGCGACGTGGTCGAGGGCATCGCCTCGGTGGACGAGTCGGCCATCACCGGCGAGTCCGCGCCCGTCATCCGCGAGTCGGGCGGCGACCGCTCGGCGGTGACCGGCGGCACGAAGGTGCTCTCCGACCGGATTGTCGTCAGGATCACCCAGAAGCCCGGCGAGAGCTTCGTCGACCGCATGATCGCCCTGGTCGAGGGCGCCGACCGGCAGAAGACGCCCAACGAGATCGCGCTCAACATCCTGCTGGCCGCCCTGACGGTCGTCTTCCTGGTCGCCACCGTGACCATGCAGCCGCTGGCCGTCTACTCCAAGCAGATCAACCCCGGCGTCCCCGACTCGCTCGCGCTCGACGCGGACGGCGTCACCGGCATCGTCCTGGTCTCGCTGCTGGTCTGCCTGATCCCCACCACGATCGGGGCGCTGCTGTCGGCCATCGGCATCGCCGGCATGGACCGTCTGGTGCAGCGCAACGTCCTGGCCATGTCCGGCCGCGCGGTGGAGGCGGCCGGTGACGTGTCCACGCTGCTGCTGGACAAGACCGGCACGATCACGCTGGGCAACCGGCAGGCGGCCGAGTTCGTCCCCGTGGACGGGGTCGGCGAGCGGGAGCTCGCCGAGGCCGCCCAGCTCTCCAGCCTCGCCGACGAGACCCCCGAGGGCCGCTCGATCGTGGTGTTCGCCAAGGAGCGGTACGGCCTGCGCGAGCGCGAGATCCACGGCGCCGAATGGGTGCAGTTCACCGCCCAGACCCGCATGTCCGGCGTGAACCTGGACGGCCGCGAGGTCCGCAAGGGCGCGGCCACCGCGGTCATGAAGTGGGTGCGCGACAACGGCGGCCACCCCACCGACGACGTCGGCCACATCGTGGACGGCATCTCCGCCTCCGGCGGCACCCCGCTGGTCGTGGCCGAACGGGGCCGCGTGCTCGGCGTCATCCACCTCAAGGACGTCGTCAAGCAGGGCATGCGCGAACGTTTCGACGAGATGCGCCGCATGGGCATCCGCACCGTCATGATCACCGGCGACAACCCGCTCACCGCCAAGGCCATCGCCGACGAGGCCGGCGTGGACGACTTCCTGGCTGAGGCCACCCCCGAGGACAAGCTCGCCCTGATCAGGAAGGAGCAGGAGGGCGGCCGCCTGGTCGCGATGACCGGCGACGGCACCAACGACGCCCCCGCCCTGGCCCAGTCGGACGTCGGCGTGGCCATGAACACCGGCACCTCGGCCGCCAAGGAGGCCGGGAACATGGTCGACCTGGACTCCAACCCGACCAAGCTCATCGAGATCGTCGAGATCGGCAAGCAGCTGCTGATCACGCGGGGCGCGCTGACCACGTTCTCGATCGCCAACGACATCGCGAAGTACTTCGCGATCATCCCGGCCATGTTCGCGGCCGTCTACCCCGGCCTGGACGCGCTCAACGTCATGCGCCTGTCCAGCCCCCAGTCCGCGATCCTGGCCGCGGTGATCTTCAACGCGCTGGTCATCGTCGCGTTGATCCCGCTGGCGCTCCGAGGCGTCCGGTACCGGCCGTCCAGCGCGTCCAAGCTGCTCTCGCGCAACCTGTACGTCTACGGCCTGGGCGGCATCGTCGCCCCCTTCATCGGTATCAAGATCATCGACCTGTTGATCCAGTTCCTTCCGGGGATGTCATAAATGGAACGCCTGCCAAGCCTGCTCCGCCGGCACCTCGCCGCCCTGCGCGCCGTCGCCGTCCTGACCGCGTTGCTCGGCATCATCTACCCGCTGGTCACCACCGGGGTCGCCCAGGCGCTGTTCAACGGCCGGGCCAACGGCTCGATCGTCGACGGCGGCCACGGCAGCGCCCTGATCGGCCAGTCCTTCACCGACAAGGACGGCAATCCGGTCAGGACGTACTTCCAGTCCCGCCCGTCGGCCGCCGGCGACGGCTACGACCCGACCTCGTCCGGCGCGAGCAACCTGGGCCCCGAGGACGTCGTGGACACGCTGCCGGTCGCGGGTGCGGAGGGCCGGCAGTCGCTGCTCACCCAGGTCTGCGCCCGTTCCAAGGCGGCCGGCGAGCTGGAGGGCGTCAGCGGCGCCCGCCCGTACTGCACCCCGGACGGGGTCGGCGCGGTGCTCAAGGTCTTCCCCGACCGGGCCGTCAGCGTCAACCAGGCCTGCCCGGCCACTCCGTTCGTCGCGACCTATCAGGGCAGGCGGGTGGAATGTGCCAAGCCGGGTGAGGACTACGCCGCCGGGCGCACCGTCCCCGTCCGGGGGAACGCGACGGCGGTCGTCCCCGCCGACGCGGTGACCGCGAGCGGCTCCGGCCTCGACCCGCACATCTCCGTCGCCTACGCCGACCTCCAGGCGCCCCGCGTCGCCAGGGAACGCGGCCTCGACCGGGCCGAGGTCGAACGGCTCGTCAAGGAGCACACCACCGGCCGCGTGCTCGGCTTCATGGGCGAGCCTGCGGTGAACGTGCTCGAACTCAACCTCGCGCTCGACAAGGCATGAGGTGAGGGGCCGGTTGCGGGTCTACCTCGGGGCGGCGCCCGGGGTCGGCAAGACGTACGCGATGCTCGGCGAGGGCCGCCGCGCGCGGGAACGCGGCCGGGACGTGGTCGTGGGCCTGGTCGAGACCCACGGCCGCCCCCGCACCGCCGCCCTCCTGGAGGGCCTGGAGATCGTCCCGCGCCGGACCGTCGTCCACCGCGGGGCCACCTTCACCGAGCTCGACGTGGACGCCGTCATCGCCCGCCGGCCGAAGGTGGCGCTGATCGACGAGCTGGCCCACACCAACGTGCCCGGCTCGAAGAACGTCAAGCGCTGGCAGGACGTGGACGAGATCCTGGACGCCGGCATCGACGTCGTCTCCACGGTGAACGTCCAGCACCTGGAGTCGGTCAACGACGTCGTCCAGGAGATCACCGGCGTGCCGCAGCGCGAGACCGTGCCCGACGAGGTGGTGCGCCGCGCCGACCAGATCGAGCTGGTGGACATGTCACCGGAGGCGCTGCGCCGCCGCATGGCGCACGGCAACGTGTACGCGCCCGAGAAGGTCAGCGCCGCCATGTCGAACTACTTCCGCGTCGGCAACCTCACCGCGCTGCGCGAACTCGCGCTGCTGTGGGTGGCCGGCAAGGTGGACGACCAGCTCGACCGCTACCGCGCCGACCACGGCATCGCCACCACCTGGGAGACCCGCGAGCGGGTGGTGGTCGCCCTGACCGGCGGCCCCGAGGGCGACACACTGGTCCGCCGGGCCGCCCGCATCGCCGCCCGCACCAAGGGCGCCGACCTGCTGGCGGTGCACGTCACCAGCGCCGACGGGCTGGCCGGCGCCGACCCGGCCAGCCTGGCCCGCCAGCGCACGCTGGTGGAGGACATGGGCGGCAGCTACCACCAGGTCGTCGGCGACGATGTCCCGCGGGCGCTGCTCGACTTCGCGCGCGGCGTCAACGCCACGCAGCTCGTCCTGGGCGCCTCGCGCAGGGGGCGGTTCGCGCAGGTCCTCTCCCGGGGCGTCGGCGTGGAGACCACCGCCCGGTCCGGCTCGATCGACGTCCACATGATCACGCACGAGGAGGCCAAGCAGGGACGCCGGAGGCCCGCCCGCACGCGCGCCGCGCTCACCCGCGCCCGGCGGGCGAGCGGCTGGGCGCTGGCGGTGGCCGGGATGCCGCTGCTGACGGCCGCGCTGGCGCCGTTCCGCGACATGTTGTCGCTGCCCAGCGAGATCCTGTTCTTCCTGTGCCTGACCGTCGGGGTGGCCCTGGTGGGCGGCATGTGGCCGGCCATCACCGCGGCCGTCGGCGGTTCGCTGCTGCTCAACTGGTTCTTCACCGCGCCGGTCGGCGAGTTCACCATCGCCGCCCCGGAGAACCTGTTCGCGCTGGTCGTGTTCGTGCTGGTGGCGGCGGCGGTGAGCACGATCGTGGACATCGCCGCCCGCCGGACGCGAGAGGCCGCGCGGGCCGGCGCCGACGCCGAGCTGCTGTCCACCATGGCCGGACACGTGCTGCGCGGCGAGGCCGCGGTGTCCTCGCTGCTGGAACGTATGCGCGAGACCTTCGGCCTGACCTCCGTCACCCTGCTGGAACGGCGGCCCGAGGCCGCGCGCGTGCCCGACCAGCAGTCCGACCCGGACGCCTGGCGGATCGTCGCCACCTCCGGCGGCGCACCCGCCACCTGCCCAGGACGGTCCGACACCGACGTCGTCATCGACGAGGAACTGGTCCTGGCCGCCAGGGGCGAGCCGCTGGAGGCCGCCGACCGCACGGTGCTGGAGGCGTTCGCCGCCGAGACCGCCGTCGCGCTGCGCCAGGAACGCCTGCAGCAGGAGGCCGAACGCGCCCGCCCGCTCGCCGAGGCCGACCGCATGCGCACCGCGCTGCTGGCCGCCGTCAGCCACGACCTGCGCACGCCGCTCGCCTCCGCCAAGGCCGCCGTCGAGAGCCTGGGCAGCACCGAGGTCGCCTGGTCGGAACGGGACCGGTCCGAGCTGCTCGCCACCGCCGAGGAGTCGCTGGACAAGCTGGACCGGCTGGTGGCGAACCTGCTGGACATGAGCCGCCTGCAGGCGGGCGTGCTCGGGGTGAGCGCGCAGCCGCTGGCGCTCGAAGAGATCGTGCCGCGTGCCATCGACGACCTCGGCCCGCTGCGGGACCGCGTCGAAGGCGACGTCTCCGTCGAGCTGCCCGACGTGCTGGCCGATCCCGCGCTGCTGGAACGCGTCCTGGTCAACCTCATGTCCAACGCCGTGCGCTTCAGCCCGCCCGGCCGGACCGTGCTGATCACCGCGAGCGGGCACGGCGACCACGTCGAGATCCGGGTGATGGATCGCGGCCCCGGCATCCCGCCGGCGGCGCACGACCGCGTCTTCCAGCCGTTCCAGCGGCTCGGCGACCGCGACAACCACTCGGGCGTCGGGCTCGGGCTCGCCCTGTCCCGCGGACTCGCCGAGGCCATGGGCGGCACACTCGTGCCCGACGAGACCCCCGGAGGCGGCCTCACCATGATCCTCACCCTCCCCGCCGCCCCCGGACGGTGAGTTCCTGCCCGGGGCCGGTCAAGTGAGCCCCTGGCAGCGTGGCCAGGGGCTCCTTGTGGCGGGCCGGATCACGTTCGTGGCACCGCCGGGCGGACTGTCGGCCGCGGGTGCGCCAAGTTCTCAGGAGTAGCGACGGAAGCCGGTGATCGAGCCCGGGTAGTTGATGGGGTCGTAGCGGACCCCGGTGGCACTGTTGAGCGCATTGATGATCTCGTCGTTGCCGACATAGATCCCTACGTGGCCAGGCAGGGAACCGTTGTAGAACACCAGGTCACCGGGCTGCAGGCTTGCCCTGCTGACCGCCCAGCCCTGCTGGTACTGGCCCTGGCTGGTGCGGTTCAGGCCGATCCCCACGCTCTCGTAGGCCTTGAGCGAGAGGCCGGAGCAGTCAAAGGCGTTGGGCCCGGTCGCCCCGTAGACGTAAGGCTTGCCGACCTGCCGGCGGGCGAAGGCGACCGCGCCCGCGGCGGCCATCTTGTTGGCTCCTCCGTTCGTGTACGTGGTCCAGAAGGGGCCCGACGCGCCGTAGGCGACCACGTTTCCGTCGTCCTGGATGACCAGCGTCCCACCGCCGGTGGCGTGGCTCCGGCTGGCCCAGACCACGCTGCGATCCGGCCGGTAGATCACCAGGTTGCCGTCGCCCTGGTTGGCGAGGTAGGCGCCGTTGTTCTCGGCGGCGTTGGTGTACGTGGCCCACAGGACGCCGCTCGGCCCGTAGAGTGCGAGGTTGCCGTCACCCTGCATGACGAGCCGGTAGGCGTGGTTGGGTGACTCGATCCAGTCGGTCGAGCCTAAGTTCGTCACGCCGATGCGGTCGCCCCTCGACTGGGCGTCCGCCGGTGACGTGGAGAACACCAGCAGGAACACGCTGAAGGCGGCGAGCAGCGCGGATGTCCCGCGGAGCCGGAAGCGGAGTGCCGCCGCCAGCTTGCCGCCGCCACCGTGTGGGTCGTGTGCCGGGATGTTCATGATTGCTCCTTCGGTTCGTCCGTGCCGTGAGAGGTGGTCTCAGCGGTAGTGAAGGGCGCCCGCCGCCGGCCGGACAGTGCAGCCCCGCACCCGTCCGGCAGGGGTGCCTGCCACGTGATGCCGACCGGAATTTCTCGCGCCGCACAGCCGAATCCCGGCCGGCTTCCGCGTGGAAGTTTTTTCGTTGTTCCGCAACTCGGCGGCGTATACCGGGCGCTATTCTCTGGGTGGCCGGTGGTCGACAAGATTGGCGATCAATCGCCGAAAGGCGGCCCTGCAAGATGGAGAATGCGCAGACCGGCGAGGCACCGGCGCCGGGCGAGCCCGTACTCGTGACGTTCGACGGCGAACAATGGCGAATATCTCGCGGACAGTTGCTGACGTTGGGCCGGAGCCGGGCATGCAATGTGCGTTTCCCGGATGATGATCACCTGTCGCGGCGAGCGGGTTCGCTGATCGTCCTCAACGACTGCGTCCTGATACGCAATGACTCACACCACAAACCGCTCGTCGTCCGGCCGCCGGTCGGTGAGGACCGGCTGGTCGAGCCGGGGGCGGCGGTCACGTCACTCCCGTTCCCGACCTTCAGCGTCGTCTTCGCCGGTCGTACCGGCTCGACGGTGACTGTGCGGGTGGACGCCCGTTCGCTGACGCCGGGCGCGGACCGGCGCGGGGACGCGGCGGTGAGCCGCGCACCCAGGACCGTCACCTCCCCGATGGCGCTGACCAGGGGGCAGCGGCTCGTGCTCGCCGCACTGTGCGAGCCGTTGCTGGTCAGGGCCGGACCACAGGCGGTCCCGGCGACGTACGCGCAGATGGGAAGGCGGCTGGGCCGGCAGCCCCAGTACATCCGCAATGTCGTCAAGTCGCTGCGGGAGAGCCTGTCCGGGCACGGCATCCCGGGCCTGACCACGGACGACAAGGAGATCCCGCACGACGACTTCCGGTGGGCGCTGGCGCGTTGGGCCGTGCGCACCGGTGTCGTCAGAGCGGAGGATCTGCACGCCCTGCCGTCCGAACCCGAGGCCGGCCAGAACGATGGATCCTGACAACGCCCGGCCGGACGACGAGCCGGTCACCCGCGGCGCGCCGGATCCGCCGCATCCCCCGCCCGTCGGCGGCATCCGAGGCGGCGCGCCGAGCAGGATCGGCGTTCCGGCCGACGAGCCCAACGGGTTGTTCGTCGGCCCGCCGGAGGCACCCGACCGGCACGAGTTGCTGGGCGACGGGATACCGGGCGGTGAGGGGATCACCTGGAAGGCCCGCTATCAGGGTGAGCTGACCTCACCGCTCCCGCTGGCGATCAAGCTGCTCAGCCCGCCGCGCGACGCCGGGCCTGATTGGCCCTCAGCGCGTGATCTGCAGCGCTGGCGCGACCATGCCGTGCTGCTGCGACACCTGAAGCTGGACCATGTGGTCCGGCTCGACGAGGTGTTCCTGGGCGCCGCTCCCCATCCCGCCGGAAGCGCGCGAGCGGGGCACGCCCCCTCGACCGAGTCGATGGCGTACCTGGTCATGGAGTGGGTCGAGGGGCCGACGCTGCACGCGCTGCTGGCCGGCGTCCCGGCGAGTGGCGACACGATCCGCCGGCGCCTGGAGTACGTGGCCGAGGCCGGCGAGGCACTTGCCGGCCTCGCCTCCGTGACGCGCTCCGGCGGGAACCCGAGCCTGCACCGGGACGTGAAGCCCACCAACTGCATCGTGCACCCGGAACGTGGCCTGGTGCTCATCGACGTGAGCACCCTGCGGCTCATCGACGACGGGCACGACCTCGCCGGATGGCACACGCCCGCCTACACCGCGCCCGAGGTCCTGGCCGCACCGCAGCTGCCCCGGGCCGTGGCGGCGGACGTCTACTCGCTCGGCGCGCTCGCCTGTTTCTGCCTCACGGGCCAGGACCCGCCGGTCGCTGACGCCGCCGGCGCCTCGGCGCACATCGAGCGCGAGTTGCAGGCCGTGGCCGAGGGCGCCGGAGTGACCGATCCCGGGCGCCTCACGTCGCACGTCCTGACCGCCCTGGACGGCGACGCGTCCCGCCGCCCGGCCGACCTGCGAAGCTGGAGCCGCGGCCTGCTGGAGGCGGCCGTTCTCACAGGTGCCGAGCCGGCGGCCGGCGACTCCGGCGAGCCGGCCGGCGGTGCACCGGTCGACGGCGAGCCGGTCAGCCATCCGACTTCCCCGACGCGGCCACGCCGGCGATGGCCCCCCGTCGTGGTGGCCGCGGCGAGCCTGGTCGTCGCCGCGGGCGGGGCGTTCCTGCCGGGGCTGCTGATCCGTACCCCCGGGGCCGGCAACCCCGGTCAGACCGCACCGCCCTCGCTCACCGGCGGCACCGGTACGGCGCCCACGCGCCCCACGCCGAGCCGCACCACCGGCGACGCGGCGAAAGCCACCGGAGCCATCACTTCGCCGGCCGACGGTGCGGGCGTGAAATATTGCTCCTACTTCTCCGGCACCGCCTCGCTGCCGCCCGGCACCACCTTGATCCTGGCGAAGCAGAATATCGTCAACGGCGATCCCACCAAATACGTCGAGGTCGTCTTCGGTTACCGGAATCCCAGCGCGCTGGCCACCTGGAAAGGCGCTCAGTATTTCGGCGGAGAAAACGAGGGCGGCGTGGGACAGGTTTTCCGCATCCAGTTGATCGCGGTGAAACTGGAGCGCGCCGTACGCTTCCACGACACGCAACTCACGGTCGGCGAGGTTCAGGCCCTGGTGAAGTCCGGAACCGTGTTGGCCAGTGTCAAAGTGCACCGGATCGCCGCCGGCGGGACCCCGGACCAGTGCCCCGGGCCACCCGCCTAGATCGCGACCGGGCCTTCTCAGCGGCGGCATCCGGAGCGGTACCCCCAGGAACAGCCCGGCCGACAGTGCAGTCCCGCACTGTCGGCCCGGCCGGTCGCGGCCTTCACTGCTCGAAGGAGCACACGCCGACTTCGAACCGAGTGGGAGTCCGCCATGAAGCATCCCCGTCTCCGGCCGCACCTGACGGCGATCGGCAGCGCCGTCGTGACGCTGGCCTCTGTCATGACCGCCGCAACCCCGCTGCCCGCCGCCGCCACGACCAACGCGTGCACCAACCCGGTGCTGGCCGCCAACCTCAATGGCTGGGGGCCTCTGGACGGCGGCTGGGTCACCCGCGACCCGGTCGGCGACCTGTCCGGGGCGAACTGGGCGTTCGACACCGGCGGACGCTCCTTCTACATGCCGCAACTCGCGGTAACCGCCGGCCAGACCTGGACCTTCTCCGCACAGGACCGGGTCGTGTACGGCTCCGGCACCGCCCGGATCGTGGTCGAGTGGTACGACGACAGTGGTCACTACCTCAGCGAACAGCCGGGGCCGATCGCCGCTCTGCCGGCCTCCACCGAGACCGGCGGCACGTGGACCCCCGTCACCGCCACGCTCACGGCACCGACCGGCGCCACCTCGGCGCACGTGCTGCAGGAAGGCGACTTCGGCACCGCGACGGGCACCGACTTCAAGGCCACCAAGTGCGACTACCGGCTCGGATCGGCCGCGCCGAGCGACCTCGCGTCGGTCCGCCACGGCTGGGGCACCCCGGTGGCCGGTCAATCCGACGAGTACAACGGGACATCGGTGGACCTGGCCAAGTGGGGCCTGTTCGGCGCCGACCCCGGCCAGTCGACCGGATGCTCGCCGGGCTACAACGGCCACGGTCAGCGATGTGCGTCACAGACCACAGAGGGCGGCGGACACCTGTCGGTCACCGGCACCGCGGACGGCAGGACCGGTGGCCTCTACAGCCGGATGCGCCCCTTCAAGTACGGGCGGGTCGAGGTCAGGGAACGTGCGGTGCCGCTGGCCGACAACGGCGGACAGCGATACCACGCGGTGCCGCTGCTGTGGCCGGAGAACGACGCCGACTACCCCCGGGCCGAGATCGACTTCGCCGAACGCGACGTGGCCTCGCCCACCGTCGACCTGTTCGTCCACCATGACGGCACCCAGAGCAACTGCTCGTTCGCCGTGGACTCGACGCAGTTCCACAACTACGCCGTCGACTGGCAGCCGAACTCGGTGAAGTGGTACGTCGACGGCAACCTGATCTGCACGGTCAACGCCGCGATCGACTACTTCAACACCACCAACGGCGGGGCCCAGATGGACATGTTCGCCGCGACCGGCACCTTGATGCGCCCGGCCCGGCAGGACGTCGACTGGATCCGCATGTACGCCACCGCCTACACCCAATACCACTGAGGGCCGCGCGGGGCGGTGCCTCTCGGCGGGCGGCCGGGCCGAGGGCGAGGGGGCCATGAGGAGCGATCGCCCGGAGGTCAGTGGCGGGGGCGTGGGGCGGCGGCCGACTGAGCCAGACGGAGCAGCGACAGCAGCGTGGTTCGCTGGTCGTCGTCGAGCACCGAGATGATCGGCGCCCGCTCGAAGAGGCGGCCCAGGAGGCGGCCGCGGAGTTCTCGGCCGGAGTCGGTGAGGACGAGCCGCTTGGCCCTGCGGTCGTCCGGGTCCGGCTCCCGGCGCAGGAAACCGCACTGTTCGAGCGCGTCCGCGATTCCGGTCACGTGGGAGGGCTCGCAGTGCAGCTGGCCGGCTATCTGCCCCATGCGCAGCGGTTGGCCGAGCTGGAGCAGGGTGTGGGCCTGCGGCACGGTGAGACCGACCGCGGCGGCCGTCTCGTCGAAATGTGCCCGCAGGGCGGCGTCCGCGGCGAACAGGCGTTCCACGATCTCCTGGCCCTCGGGTCCGGCCAATCGATCTCCAGCTCCGCCACGACTCCCCCGCTGCCCACACTGTTTCAGCTCTTGAACTATATGCCCGACGGGCGCGACGCCAGGCGTCACACAGCGGCCGGTACGGCGGGCCCGGCCACGCGGTGCCGGCCGTCGGCCGCACGGGAGGCGCGCGACACCCGGGCCATCGCCAGGAAGGAGACCAGCAGGCAGGCGGCGCCCAGCGGCATGAGGTCCTTCTCCACGAACGGCACCATGACGTCGGCGACCACCAGGACGGGCGTCCACGCCTTGACGCGGCGCTGGACCGCGAGCTGGAGGACCAGGCCGATCTGGGCGACGAAGAACAACATCGGCCCGAAGTCGTAGACCACCTGCTGCACCCCGGGAGCCGACTGGACCTGGTCGAAGAGCACGCCCATCGCGGCGTGGTCGGCCGAGCGGAACCCCACGACGATGTCGATGGCGAACTGGGCGATCAACGTGGTGATGCCGACATGTCCGGCGACGGCCAGCCCGGTCGCCAGGCGGCCACGACCGGCCAGCCTGCGCATCTCGTGGAAGGTCACGGCGAAGAACGCCAGGGCGCCGATGAAGGCCAGGTGCCCGGTCGTCCAGGCGAGGCCGGGGCCGCGGCTGCCGTCCAGGCCGTCCAGGATGCGGATGACGCCGTAGGTGAAGGTGAGGACGGGGGCGGCGACGAAGGCGATGCGGGGGTTCATCTCGTTGGCTCCTTAGCGGTGATGACCTCCCTAATCCTGGTTTTCCACGGCCTTACGGACATCGCCGGGACGGGCGAAGTCCCGTCTCGCTCTTGAGTGGGATGCGGGACCTCATCTCCCTCCCGAGAGGGATCATTCCCCGCCCAGGCCGACGAGGCCGAGCTCGTAGGCGAGCACGGCCGCCTGGGTGCGGTCGCGGGCGCCGAGCTTGTCCAGCAGGTTGCCGACGTGCGTCTTGACCGTCTCCCTGGTGACGTGCAGCGCGGCGGCGATCTCCGCGTTGCTTTGCCCGAGCGCGATGTGCCGCAGGACGTCCAGCTCGCGCGGTGTCGGCTCGACGGGCAGTCGCTGGCGGGCGCTGCCCACGTGCGGCGAGGCGATGCGGCGCAGCGCGTCGGGGAAGAGCACCGCGTCGCGCCGGTGCACCAGGCGGACCGCCTCCACCAGCTCGCCGGCGGGCGAACGTTTGAGCACGTAGCCGGCGGCTCCCGCGCGCAGGGCGCCCCAGACGAGCTGGTCGCTCTCGAACGTGGTGACCATGACGACGCGCGTCCTCGGCGAGCGGCGGGCCAGCTCCCGGGTCGCCGCCAGACCGTCCATGACGGGCATGCGGATGTCCATCAGCACGACGTCCGCGCCGGCGCCGGCCGTGACCGCCGCACAGCCGTCGGCGGCCTCGGCCGTCACCTCGATGTCGTCGTGCAGGCTGAGCATGGTCGCCCAGCCCGAACGGATGAGCTGCTCGTCGTCGGCCAGGACGACCCGGATCACAGCGGCAGGCTCGCCCGGACGCGCCACGTTCCGCCCACCTCCTCCCAGGTGCACGTCCCGCCGGCGAGCCGGGCCCGCATGCGCATGCCGGTCAGGCCGCGCCCCGGCTCCCCCGGCCTGCTCAGGGTCGCGTTGTCCATGGTCAGGGTCAGTTCGGCGGCAGCGGCGACGGTGAGCGTGACCGGGCCGTGCCCGTGCCGCAGGGCGTTGGTGAGCGCCTCCCTGGCGATCGCGAACGCGGCCCGCGAGGTCGCGGGCGACACCTTGCCGAGGTGGCCGACGCTGACCCGGACGTCGAGGCCGCGGGTGAGCGTGCCGAGCGCCTCCAGGGTGGGCGTCCGGCCGGCCGCGCCGTCGTCGAGCACGCTGAGCAGCACGTCGAGCTCCTGCTGGGCGTTGCGGGCGGTGGTCGTCAGGTGGCCGAGCGACTGCGCGGCGAGCTCGGGGGCGGCGCGGCGCAGCGCCGCCTCGGCCGCCATGGCCTGCACCAGGACGACGGTGAGGGCGTGGCCGACGGAGTCGTGCAGTTCCAGGGCGAGCGACTGGCGGCGGTCCAGCTCGTCGATCAGCCGGGACGGCTCAGAACGCAGCAGCCGCCGCGCGACCCAGCGCTGGCCGAGCCCGGCGGTGACCATCGCGGCCAGCACGACGGCGGTGAGCAGCAGCACCTCGGCCACCTGGCCGGGCGCCGCCTGCCACGCCCGCGGCAGCAGCCCGGGGGACAACGCCAGGACGGCCGCGCTGAGCGTCCCGCCGACGTACAGGTGCAGGCTGGTCAGGGCCACCAGGTAGAGGCGGTCACCGCGCTCGGGCACGTCCACGTCGAGCAGGTCCGACAGCGCGATCACCTCCAGACGGCGGGTCAGCGGCAGCAGCGCGAGCAGCACCGAGGCGGGCAGGCACGCCGCCCACAACACCAGCAGGCGGCCCGGCGTCAGCTCGGCCAGGATCGGCAGGCCGAGCCCGGCGGCGACCGGAGCCAGCAGCGCGGCGCCCAGAAGCTGGTAGACCCCGGCCCGCACGGCCTGGGCGAGAGGGCGTTTCACGTGGACCGACGTTAGCCGACGCCTCCGTGGCCGCACTCCCCCACCGGGGGGAGGCAGGGTGGCCCGGTCGTTCCTAGCGTGGGGCGCCATGACGAGAACTGATCGTTCGCGCGGCGCCGCGGCGCCGCTCACCGTGGCCGCCGCGACCGCGGGATCGCCGGTGACCGGCGGGCGGCTGCGCACGGCGTGGAAAGCCGCCCACGCGCCGGTGGCCGGGGTGCCCCGCTGGGCGCGGATCGCCGCCTACGCCGTGCCGTTCACCGTGCTGCCGTCCAGCTTCTGGCGGTTGCCCGCGGCGTTCGACCGCGGGATCGGGGTCGGTGAACGGCTGTACGTCGTGTGCCTGTCGATCGTGTCGGAGCTGGTGGCGTTCACCGCCGTCGGGCTGGTGGCCGCGTGGGGTGAGCGGTTTCCCCGCTGGATCCCCGGGTTGCGTGGCCGGCGGGTGCCGCCGCCGGCCGCCGTCGTTCCGGCGGCGTCGGGCGCCGTGCTCCTGACGGTCCTGTGGACGTACGCCTTCGTGACCCAGCTCGCCGGGGTGACCATGCGCGGCGAGCCGATCCCGCCGGACTTCCCCAGCCGGGCGGGCGGCTGGGAGGCCGCGATCTTCGCCGTCTGCTACCTTCCGCTCCTGCTGTGGGGGCCGCTGCTCGCCATCGTCACCTACGCCTACCACCGGCGCCGGAACCCGCGCCCCGGCGTGCCCGCGCCCGCTCTCAGTGGGACAGGGCGGCGGTGAGCCGGTTGCTGAAGCGGGCGAGCAACCCGCTCTGGGACGTCTCGGAGACCATCCGGCCGACGAACGGGGGGATGCGCCAGTTGGCGGGGCTGCGCCTGGCCAGCCTGGACACCAGGTTGACGTGCGGGTAGCGGGCCCGCTCGTAGGCGCGCAGCCGTTGCGCCGGGTCGCCCCCCTTGGCCAGCTCGCGGCCGAGCACCCACACGTCCTCCAGGGTCTGGTTGGCGCCCTGTCCGAGGGTGGGCGGCATGAGGTGGGCGGCGTCGCCGATCAGGGTGACGCGGCCCTTGCCCCACTCCCGGCGCACCTTCTGCCAGTGGTGGCCGAAGAAGTCGAGGTCGGCCTCCGACGCCTGGGCCAGCAGCTCGGGGACGGGCGACGCCCAGTGACCGAAGCGGCGCCGCAGCTCGGCCAGGGGCGCGGCCGGGCGCGGCTCGCCGGGGGCCCAGCGCACGTCGAACCACCACTGGAGCTTGCCGTCACCGGCGGGGATGATCCCGCACGCACCCTCCTTCCCGGTGATCATGAGGTGCAGATGGGTGCGGGCGAGGTCGATGTCGATCCGGCTCAGGGCCTGCCAGGTGCCGAACGTGGCCGTCCGGATGGGGACGTCGCCCCACAACTCGCGCCGGACGGCCGAGTGGTGGCCGTCGGCGCCGATCAGCAGGTCACCCGTGGCCGTCGAGCCGTCGTCGAAGGTCACCGTCACCCCGTCGCCGTCCTGGGTCACGGTCCGGCAGGCCGTGCCGTAGCGGATCAGGTCGCCGGGCAGCCCGTCGGCCAGCCGTTCCAGCAGGAGGCGGCGGGAGATCGACTTGTTCGGGAAACCGTAGAGCGCGGCCGCGTGGGCCATGTCGGAGGTGAGCCGCAGCCGGCCGTCCGCCGTCAGCGCGTCGATCCGGTCGAACCGGCCGCCGACGCCGTCGAGGCTGACACCGAGGTCGTGCAGCACCGCGGCGCCGTTGCTGAAGATGCTCAGCCCGGCGCCGCCCGTCCGCATGGCGGGGGCCTGTTCGTAGATCCGCACCTGGTGCCCGGCGGCGAGCAGGCTGCGCGCGACGGCCAGACCGCCCACGCCGGCGCCGATGACAACAACGTCCATTTTATCTCCAAAACGAAGTTACTTCGATTCAAAGATACATCGCTGTGAAGTACATTGGGGCGAGTGACCGACAACCACCCGGAAGAGGACGTCTACCGCGAGTTCCTGATCGCGGTCATGCTGCACATCGAGGCGATCGCCGACCGGCTCGGGGTGCACCATGTGGACGTGGCCGCGCTCATCCTGCTGGAGATGCGCGGCCCCCTCCCCGTGGGGGCGATCTCCGAGGAGCTGGGGCTTCCGTCCGCGTCCGCCACCCGGCTCATCGACCGCCTGGAGAAGGCCGGCTACGTGCGGCGGGTACGCGGCGAGCGCGACCGGCGCATGGTCACGGTGGAACTGCTGGAAGGCGGCATGGCCGAGTACCACGCCACCCGCATCACCTCCGAGCGGCACCTGGGGCGGATCCGCGGACAGTACACGCAGGAGCAGGTGCCGTTGATGCTGGGCATCCTCGCCGGCGTCGCCCGCGCCTACCGCTCGGCCACCAGGGAGATACGCGAGCAGTCCGACTGAGGCGCCCCGGCGGGCCCGCGGGCGCTCGGCCCGCCGGGTCGTGGCGTCAGGACGCGTCGCCGGCGCGGTCGACCTCGTCGACGAAGGCGAGCACCCGGGCGTTGACGCGGTCGGGGAACTCGCCGTTGAGGGCATGGGAGGCGTCCGGCCACAACTCGACGACGCCGCGGGCGAGCAGGCGGCGGGCACGCAGGGCGGCCTTGCGCGGGTCGTGGATGATGCTGCGCCCGGCGATCAGGGCGAGCACCGGCACGCCGAGCCCGGCCACCTGGTCGTCCGTGGGATACGTGGGCGGCGGCAGGAAGGCGGTGAAGTCCCGCATCCCGGCCGAGATCAGGTTGGCGACGGGTTCGTCGTCGGAGGCGTCGGCCCCACCGGAGATCCAGCTCAGCAGCTTCCGGCGCCACGACTCGGGGAAGAACGGCACCACCGAGCCCAGCGAGAAGACGACGACCTTCCAGGTGATCCGGCCGAAGAGGTTGGCGGGATCGAGCACGCTCACCGAGGCGATGCGCTCCGGCACCCGCAGGGCCAGGTGGAAGGCGCTCCACCCGCCTATGGACACGCCGAGGAGGTGCACCCGGTCGAGGCCGAGCCGGTCCAGCAGTTCGGCCAGCCAGGCCGCCTGGTCGTCCGCACCGGTGAACGCCCGGGTCTGCACCGACAGGCCGGGCTCGCCCAGCAGGTCGACGGTGTAGACCGGCCGCCGGGCGACGAGGCCGGCCAGGTTCGCCTCCCACATCGGGGTGGCCGAGGTGCGCCCCGGCAGCACGAGCAGCGGCACGCCGTCGCCGCCACCGAAACGGTAGACCCGGACGGATCCGAAGCCGGTCACCACGTCGTGGGTCTCGCCGGGTTCGGGAAGCCGGGCCATGGCGTCGTCGTAGGCGGCGCGGTAGCGCGCGAAGGCGGGCGCGTCGCGGAAGTGGCCGAGCCGCCGCGCGCGGAACGCGGCTCCGATGTTGGGTTCGACAAGGTCGTTCACGTGCGGGATCCTTCGTTCGCCCTTCGCGATACGATCGTATCGCAACAACGTCACGATACACTCGTATCGCAAAGAAGGGGGGGCCGTGCCGAAGCAGGTGGACCACGCGGCGCGGCGGGCCGAGATCGCCCATGCCGCGCTCAGGCTGTGCGCTCGTGACGGCCTGGCCGGTGTGAGCATCGGAGGGGTCGCCCAGGAGGCCGGCGTCTCCAAGGGGCTGGTGCAGCACTATTTCGGGGCGAAGGCCGACCTGCTGCGCGCGAGCGCGCAGCTGCTCAGGCAGGAGATCGAAGGCCATGTCCGCGCGGCGCTGCGGGAGGCCGCCGGGCCGGCCGACACGCTGCGGCGCACGCTGCTCGCCGTCGTCGAGCTGGGCTCGCGCGCTCCCGTGCTGCTGCTCGCCGGACACGCGTTCCTGGCCAGGGCCGTCGCCGATCCCGACGTACGCGAGCTGTACCGCGCGGGCGGCGACGCGGTGCACCGCGAGATCGCCGCGCTCGTGGCCGCCACCGCCGCGGACCCCGGTGTCGAGGCGGGCGCCGAGGCCCACGTGCTGCTCGGGCTCGCGCGCGGGCTGGCCGACGGGGTGCTGGTCGGAGACCTGGACATCGCGGAGGCGACCGCGGTCCTCGACCACCAGCTCCGCCGGCTCGGCCGGCCGGCGGGCACCTGACGGAACGGCGCGGGCGGCCCGGGGAGATCCTCCTCCGGGCCGCCCGCGGCGCTCTCACCCGCCGATCGCGGGCATGCCCTCCGGTACGGCCTCCGCCGCCGCGTCCGGCCTGGCAGCCGCGAGCAGCTCCACCAGCCGGTCCGCGATCGCGGAGATGGTGGGCTGCTGCCACAGCAGGGTCGCGGGAAGACGGCAGCCGAAGCGCTTGTCCAGGCGCCGCCGGACCATGACCGTCATCACCGAGTCCAGCCCCTGCTCGACCAGGGGACGGCGGACCGCCAGGTCCTCGGGGGCCAGCCGCATCACGGCCGCGATCTCCGCCCGCACCTCGGGCAGGACGCGGTCGCGCAGGTCCTCCGCCGTCAGGCCGGCGAACGACTCCGCGGGCCCGCCCAGCTCCTCCTCGGCCGGGACGGGCGCGTCGATCACCGGGTAGCGCAGCCCCGTGAGGTGTCCCACCACCCGGCCGTCCAGGTCGGCCAGGAGCGCCCGCACGGTGTCGTCGGCGGCCCGGTCCACGGCCGCGTCGATGACCACCGTCGCGGGTGGGGCGCCGGTCAGCACGACCTCGTCGATGTGCACGACCATGCGCAGCACCGGATCGCCGGGGAACACGCAGGGCGCCACGGACATCGCCGCGTCCAGCGCCGGGGCCCAGCTCTCGGCGTCCCCGGTGCGGACGGTGGCGCGCAGCGCGCCGTCGCCGCCCAGCAGCGTCTCGATCGTCCAGTCGAAGCCCGTCGAGGGCACGCCGACGGCGGCCAGCCGCCGGTGCACGAACCCGGGGTCGATCGCGGTCAGAGCGCCGGCGTCGGGCAGCACGTCGGGCTTGACCTGGCCGGGAGCGGCCACGTCCGCGGTGACGTGCACCAGCCAGGCCGGTTCCGGCTCGCCGGGGCCGGCCGGCGTACGGGCGGCGAGCCGGACCGCCGGAGGTTCGTGCACGACCTGGACCTGCCGGCGTTCCGCGGTCATCAGCGGATGCGTCATCTCCACGCCGGTGAGCGTGGTGTCCTCGTCCTCGGCCGCGTGCAGGAACGTGTTGACCAGCACGGCGGCGGGCACGATCTCGACCCCGTTGAGGGTGTGGCTGCCCGGGTAGGGCCGGTTGGCGTCCTCCAGGCTGGTCCGCCACACCCGGGTCCGGCTGCCGGCGAGGCTGGTCCCGGCTCCGAGCAGGGTGTGGGAGCGCACGTCGTGCCCGCGGTTGTCGTCGTCGCCGGAGTCCTCCCGCCAGTGGCGGCGGTGTTGCCAGGCGTACGGCGGCAGCTCGGTGAGGCCGCCGTACGGCTGCAGCCGGTTCCAGTCCACCTCGACGCCGTGACAGTGGGCCGTGCCGACCGCGGCGAGGAAGGCCGGCAGCTCCGGCTGGTTCCGGCGCAGCGTAGTGCCGACGAACACGTCCTCGAACCCGTTCTCCGACAGCGTCTCGGTGACGGAGTGCGCGACCACCGGGTGGGGGGAGATCTCCAGGAACACGCGGTAGCCGTCCTCGGCCGCGGCCGTCGTCGCCGCGGTCAGCCGCACGGGGTCCCGGAGGTTCGCCGCCCAGTACGCGCCGTCCAGCACGGGCGTCGCCCGGGGGTCGGCCAGCGCGGTCGAGTACATGGGGATGCGGGGCGCGCCGAACGACAGGTCGGCGGTGGCCGCGGCCAGCTCGACGGCCGGCGCTTCCATGTGCGGGCTGTGGAAGGCGACGTCCGAGGCCACCCGCCGCACCACGATGCCCTCGGCCGGCCAGTCCTCGACCACCGCCTCGACCGCGGCGACGTCGCCGGACAGCACGGTGGAGACCGGCGACGACGAGATCGCGGCCACCAGGTCGGTCCGGCCGGCCAGCCGCTCCGCCGCCTCCTCGAAGGACAGGCCGACCATCACCATGGCCCCCTTGCCCTCGGCCTGCCGCAGCAGCCGCGAGCGGCGGCAGATCAGGCGGGCGCCGTCGGCGACGGTCATCGCGCCGGCCGTCACCGCGGCCGCGATCTCGCCGACGGAGTGGCCGATGACGGCCCGCGGAGCGACCCCGTACGCGTTCCAGAGCCGGGCGAGGCCCAGCTGCATCACGAAGATCATGGTCTGCACGCGGTCGATCGTGTCGAGATCGCCGTCGGCCAGGACCTGCCGCGGCGAGAAGCCGATCTCCGCGGCGAAGATCGGCTCCACCTCGTCGACCAGGGACGCGAAGTCCGGCACGGCGAGCAGTTCCCGCCCCATCCCGCGCCACTGGCAGCCCTGCCCGGAGAAGACCCAGACCGGCCCGGGGCCGAGCTCGGGCAGCACGTCGCCGGTGAGGACCGCCTCGGCCGGCACGTCCTCGGCGAGCCTGCGCAGGTGGGCCGCCAGCTCGTCGCCGTCCGTCCCGATCACGACGGCGCGACGGGCCAGATGGGTGCGCCGCAGCGCCAGCGTGTGCCCCGCCGACGCCGGGTCGACGCCCGTCCCGAGGTGGTCGGCGAGCCGGCCCGCGTACTGCCGAAGGGCCTGCTCCGACGCGGCCGACAGCGGGAACAGCCGCTCCGCCCGGGGAGGCGTCTCCTCCTCGGCGGGCGCGTGCCGGTCCGGCGGGGCCTGTTCGAGCACGATGTGCGCGACCGTGCCCCCGTACCCGAAGCTGGAGACGCCCGCCCGGCGCGGGTGGTCGCGCTCCGGCCAGGCCGACGGCCGCGTCACCACCCGCAGGCCCGAGGTCTCCCACGGGACGGCCGGGTTGAGGGCGGACAGCACGCTCGGCGGGATCTCCCCGCGGTCGAGGGCGAGCACCGCCTTGATGACGCCGGCGATGCCGGCGGCGCCTTCGAGGTGGCCGATGTTGGACTTGACCGAGCCGATCAGGCACGGGTCGCCGGGGGGCCGCCCCGCGCCGTACACCGAGGACAGCGCGCCCGCCTCCAGCGGGTCGCCGAGCCGGGTCCCGGTGCCGTGCGCCTCGACGTAGTCGACGGTGGACGGCGCGACGCCCGCCTGCCTGCAGGCGCGGGCCATCACGTGTTCCTGGGCCTCGCCGCACGGCGCCATGATGCCGTTGGTGTGCCCGTCCTGGTTCACGGCGCTGCCGATGACCAGCGCGAGCACGCGGTCGCCGTCGCGCTGCGCGTCGGACAGGCGCTTGAGCACGACGATGCCGCAGCCCTCGCCGCGGCCGTAGCCGTCGGCCGCCGCGTCGAACGACTTCGACCGGCCATCGGGCGCCAGGGCTCCGGCGGTGCCGAGCGTGAGCGTCTGGCCGGGGGTGACCAGCAGGTTGACGCCGCCGGCGAGGGCGACGTCGCTCTCGCCGAGCCGCAGGCTCTGCGCGGCCAGGTGCAGCGCGACCAGCGACGCCGAGCAGGCGGTGTCGATCGCCATGCTGGGGCCGCGCAGGTCGAGGGAGTAGGAGATGCGGTTGGCCACGGCGCAGGTCGCGGCGCCGATCCCGGTCCATGCCTCGATCTGGGGCAGGTCCTCCAGCAGCCGGCCGCCGTAGTCGGCCGTGCAGACGCCGACGAACACCCCGGCGTCGGTCCCGGCCAGCTCGTGCGGCGGCAGGCCGGCGTGCTCCAGGGCCTCCCACGCGGTCTCCATCAGGATCCGCTGCTGCGGGTCCATCAGCTCGGCCTCGCGGGGCGACAGGCCGAAGAACTCCGCGTCGAAGCCTTCGATGTCGCTCAGGAAACTGCCGTGCCGTACGGCGTCGCGCAGCGCGGCGGCGTCTTCGGGGCTCCGGGTCTCGTACCGGCGCCAGCGTTCGGCGGGCAGCGGCCCGGTCGTGTTGCGGCCGGCGCACAGCAGGTCCCAGAACTCGTCCGGTGAGTGGACGTCGCCGGGAAGACGGCATCCGATCCCGACCACCGCGACTGGTTCCACCCGGGCTCCGCGCGGAGTGTCGACCATCTGCGTTCGTTTCCCTTCGATGTCAGGCCCAATGAGGAGTTTCGAGGATTTCGAGCACGGCGCCGGAGACGGTCACCCCGGGTCCGGTGCCGAGCATGAGCAGGTGGTCGCCGGGGCCCAGCTGCCCGGTCGCGAGCAGGTGGTCGAGGGAGAGGACCTGGTCGCCGGCCCCGCAGTGGCCGATGGTGCGGCCGTAGTCCCAGGTGGAGCGGGACATGGGCAGGTCGACCACGGCCATGCACCGCTGTTCGACGATCTCCTCGGAGTAGTTCATGAACGCCACCCGGGTGAGGTCGCGGGCCTCGATCCCGCTCTCGTCCAGCACGCGTTCGACGATCTCCACCAGCGCCCGCTGGATGTTGAACAACGCCGCGCTGGTCTCGCCCCTGGGCATGACCTGCTGCCGGAACTGCTCGTTGCGGGCCGCGAAGCTCATCCGGCGCCCGACCGTGACGCCCGGCGGGAACAGCGGTTCGCTGCCCCGGTGCAGTTCCTCGGCCTCGGCCACCGTCGTCGTGCAGACCGACGCCAGCCGGGCGAATCCGCGGTCCTTGGTGAGGACGAGCGCGGCGGCGGCGTCCCCGCCGATGTAGCCGGGGCCCATCCGCCACCGGTCCATCAGCGGGGTGCCGTAGTTGTCGGCGGCGACCAGCAGGGCGGCCTGCCGGGCGGGAGCGGCGGCCAGGTGACCGGCCGCGAGTTCCAGGGCGATGAACATCCCGTTGCAGCCCTGCCGGATCTCGGTGGCCAGGACGTCCCCGCCGACGAGATGACGTTGCAGGTAGGAGTGCGGCGGCCAGCCGTCCGGGCCCTGGTGCCAGGTCGAGGCGTACAGGAGGAGATCGAGGTCGCCCGGCGCCCGGCCGCTGCGCTTGATCGCGCTGCGCGCCGCGTGCAGGGCCATCTCCGGGGCCGGCACGTCGCCGGCGACCACCGTCCCCGCCAGGTTGTGCAGCTCCGCTTCCTCCGCCGGGTACCAGCCCTTGGCGACGGCTTTCTCGACGCTGACGACGGTCCGGGGCAGGTAGGTTCCGACGCCGCTGATGTAGGTGTCCGCGTACCGCATGACTTCCGTCCTCGTCCCGGCTAAGCGGATTGGAGTTCTCTGACCATCGTCACGATGGTCGCGACGTCCCTGAAGTTCTCGGGGTCGAGCATGGCGGCGGTGATCCGGACGCCGACGTCCTTGCGGAGGAAGTTCACCAGCCGCGCCGTGCGCAGGGAGTCCAGGAGGCCCGACACGAGGAGCGGGGTCGTCTCGTCGACCTTGACGTCGTCGCCGTCCAGGACGAGGTTGTCCTGGACGAAGTCGACCAGCCGCCGCGTGATGTCGTCGCTCACGCGTGTGCCCCTCTCGTGACGGGAGCGGTGGACAGGACCCGGAACGCCGCCGCGGCGACCGACGTGCCGGAGCCGAAGCCGACCATGAGCAGGTGGTCGCCGGGCACGAGCCCGCCGGTCGCGATCAGGTGCTCGAAGGCGATGAACTGGTCGACCGCGCCGCAGTGGCCGACGCGCCGGCCGTAGTCCCAGGTCGTCTGGTCCTCGTCGATGCCCAGCCAGGACATCTGCCCGTCCAGGTCCTCGCGGCGGCCGTGCGGGAACGCCACCCGGGTGATGTCGGCAGAGCCGATGCCGGCCTCGTCCAGGGTCTGCTCGACCTGCTGCATCATCGTCTTCTGGATCGTCAGGTGGATGCCGGTGCCCTGCGCCTTGAGCAGCCGCTGGCGGAACTCCTCGTGCCGGTCCCCGAAGCTCAGCCCCCTGCCGACGGTGGCGTCCGGGGGGAAGAGCGGGTAGGCGCCGTCGTTGACCGCGTCGGCCTCCGGGATCACCGTCACGTTCACCGACAGCAGCTCGGCCATGCCGTAGTCCTTGCCGAGGACGAGCGCGGCCGCGGCGTCGCCGATCAGCGCCCCGGGGGTCATCCGCCAGCGGTCCACCAGCGGCGTGCCGTGGTTGTCGGAGGAGACGACCATGGCCGTCTCCCGGTCGGCGGCGGCCTGGAGGTAGCTCGCCGCCAGCTCCAGCGAGCTGATCATCCCGACGCAGCCGCTGCGGATCTCGAACGCCGGCACGCCGCCGCCGAGGAGGTGCATCTGCAGGTAGTGCTGGGGCTGCCAGCCGTTGGGGCCCTGGTGCCAGACCGACGGGTAGAGCAGCAGGTCGAGATCGCGCGGGGAGGACTCGCCCCACCGCTCGTACGCGTCCAGGACCGCGAGCCGCGCCATCTCGGGCGCCGGCATGTCGCCGGCCACCGCCGCGCCGATCTGCCGGAACTTCTCGGCGTCCGCGGCCGGGTACCAGCCCTCACGGACGGCCTGCTCGACGCTCACGCTGTCAGGCACGTAAACGCCCAGGCTCCTGACGAACATGTTGGGTGTACGCACACGCCTCCTAACTCATCGACGAATCCCGGACAACGGCCTTCGGCAGGGAAAAGCGCTTATCCGATTTATTTCAGGCCAGGAGTCATGCGGCCCCCGGCCGGTCGGGAAATACGACGTGAAATGAGCCGGCGGGCCGTCCCGGGTAAGGATAGGGGCGGCCCGCCGAATAAAGCAATATCGTGGTCCGCGACCTTCCGTGACCGACGTTCGACGGAACGTGTCGCAATAAGGGAAAGCCGCTATTCAGCTCACCACCGGGGATTCGCCGAATAAAATTCGGGAATCCGCCCGGATTGCCGAATAAAATTCTGGAATCCGGGCGGCCGGGAGACCCAGCGCCGGGCCGTCGCCATTCGGTCCCGTCCCGGCGCGCGTCGTGTCAGGGCACTCTCGTGCAGACGAGGTTGTTGAGCTTGAACTGGGCGGGAATGTCGTTCGTCCCGGTGACGGTCGCCGAGAAGCCGAGGCTCTGGCTGGAGCCGGGGCCGATGTAGGAGTTGGTGCCGGCGTCGCGGGCGGTCACCTGCGTGCCGGTCTGGGTCACCGCGGTGTCCCAGGCGTAGGTGATCTGCTGGTTGCCCGACCAGGCCCACGTGGCGGTCCAGCCGTTGATGGGCGTCGTGCCGGTGTTCCTGATGGTCAGGTGGCCGTTGAACGCGCCGGGCCAGACCTCGGTGGTGTAGGTGACCTCGCAGGAGGTGCCCATCTTGAGCCCGCCGCGCAGGAAGGTCGTGAAGTTGGGCCAGGTGGGGTCGAGGGTGCCGGTGCCGACGGTCTCGCCGCAGTTCTTCGTGGTGCGGACGGTCTGCGTGCCGTAATGGGCGGGGTCCATGACCTGGGGCATCATGTGGTCGGCGCCGGGCACCGAGACGAAGGTGGCGGACCCGCACTGAGCCTTGATCTTGTTGTAGAGCAGGACGCTCTGCCCGTGCGGCACCAGGAAGTCGGCCTGGCCGTGCAGGAACATCAGCGGCGGGTCGTTGCCGTCGACGTACGTCATCGGATTGGCCTGGGCCACCGTGGCCGGGCAGGTCTGGATGGGACAGCCGACCAGGAGGGACTCCGGCGAGGCCGGAGAGTTGTGGTCGAGCCCGCCGGTCGACAGGTTCTGGGCGTTCATCTGCAGGAAGTCGGTCGGGCTGTAGAAGGCGAGCCCGGTCTGCACGGCGCTGGAGACGCCGGTCGTGCCGAGGGTGCCCTCCAGCGCCGACACGCCGCCGGACAGCGTGGCCATCTCCGTCAGCCAGCCGCCCGAGGAGTCGCCCATGATCGCGAATCGGTTGGGGTCGAGCTGGTACGTGGCGGCGTTCGCGCGCAGCCAGCGGATCGCCGCCTTGATGTCGTGCACCTGGGCCGGGAAGATCGCCTGGGCGCTGGAGCGGACGCTGACGCCGGCCACGGCGAAGCCCAGGGGGTTGAAGATCGCGGCGATGGCGTCCGCGCCGGCCTTGCCGTCGTCGCTGCTCCACGCCGAGCCGGTGTGCCAGATGATCAGGGGGCGGGGCGTGATGCCGGTGGCGGGCAGGTAGAGATCCAGCAGATGCCCTCTGCTGCCGGCCGGTTGTGCGGGCGCGTAGGCGATGTCGGTGATCGTCTGCGTCGCGTGTGCCGGCGGCGCGAAGGCCGCCGGCACACCGACGGCGGCCAGCACGGTCATCGCCAAGCCGACGGCGGCCGTGCGGATTCGAGCTTGCATGGTGCGACTCCGGTTGGTCGGATGGTCGCCGCTTCCCCGGGTGGCCGTCCGTGTCTCGTTCGATGGCAGGGCGGCCGTGATGAGCACGCCGACCTGTAGCGCCTGTGAGAACAACGTCCTGTTCGAGTGTCGCGGCTCACATCGATATGGGCGGGGAGACGATATGACACCTACGCGACGATGGTCAAAGTTTTCGTAGTTTCGTTTCCAGTAGAACGGGAAAGCGGCATAAATCGTACTTTGGGGGCGTAAGGCGCGGAGACGGCCCCAGATCATCCATGGCATGCACAGGCGGTCGGATACACCCCCACGGCGTCTTTCACGCCGATGAAAGTTTCATGACCCGGCGGCCGGCGATTCCGGCGCGACAATCCCACCGGAGCCGTTAGTGATAATGTCCACCGACATGATCTCCCCAGTCGCAGGAGGACGAATGCGAAAGGCACGCGCTGTTCTCGTCTCGGCCGTCATGGTCCTTGGAGTGTCGCTGACGATCGGCGCCGCCCCGGCGAACGCCGAGAAACTGGCCGGCGTCTTCAGGGAGCACGCGGAGTGCGAGCGGATCGGCACCCAGGGCATCGACCAGAACTGGTGGGACGACTATTCATGCCAGTGGGAGAGCAAGTACAGCTACTACTTCCTCTACGCCTGACCCAGTGAGACGCACGCCCCCCGGGCCCGCGGATCGAACCGGGGGCGCGTGCGCCCGCCGCGATCGGCAGGAGCCGGAAGGCCGTCTCAGCGAAGGGCGGCCAAGGTGGTGAGGGGGTTGTCCAGGAGGCCGGCGAAGGCGAGTTCGGCGGCTCCGGCGAGCGTGGTGTCGTCGCCCAGGGCCGTCACGGCCAGGCGGACCCGTTCCCGCGACACCGGCAGCACGTGCGCGTCGATCCGGGCACGGACGCGTGGCTCGGCGCCCGGGTAGACATCGCGCAACATCCCGCCGAAGACCACGAGCGCCGGGTTGAACAGGTTGATGAGGTTGACGACGCCGACGCCGAGCCAGTCGCCGACGCGGTCGAGGGCGTCCCGCGCCCTGGCGTCACCGGCCCCGGCGAGGGCGACGACGGACCGGATGCCGTCGCGGCCGACGAGGTCGCCGGACCGTCCCGCGTAGTCGAGCAGGGCCTCCTCCCCCACCTCGGCCTCCAGGCAGCCGCGCGACCCGCACAGGCAGGGCCGCCCGTCGAACGGGTTGACCAGCATGTGCCCGAGTTCGCAGCCGTAGCCCGTGTCGCCGTCCAGGAGTTCGCCGCCGACGATGATCCCGCCGCCGACGCCGACATCCCCGTGCAGGTAGACGAGGTTGTCGGCGTCTCGTCCCGCGCCGCGCACGTGCTCGGCGATCGCACCCAGGTGCGCCTCGTTGCCCACCTCGACGGGCAGCCCGAGGCCGAGCCCGGCGCCGAGTTCCGCGCCGAACGCCTGGTCCACCCAGCCGAGGTGCGGCCCGTACCGCACGGTCCCGTCGGCCCGCCTGATCAACCCGCAGTACGAGGCGCCGACCCCCACGCACAACGAGCCCGGCCCGGCCCCGGCGACCAGCTCGCGGCCGAAGGCGGCCAGGACCCCGACGACGTCCGCCAGGTCGACCCCGGCGCGGGCGCGGACGCGCTCCCTGCGGTCGAGGACCTGGCCGCCCAGCCCGACGCGGGCCGCGATCAGCCGGTCCACGGCGACGTCGAACGCGAGCCCGTACACCGTCCCCTGCTCGGGCATGACGACGATGGACGGCCGCCCCGCCCGGCCCCGCCCGGCGGGCACGCCCTCGCGGACCAGCCCGGCCGCGGCGAGTTCGGCGGTCAGATCCATGATGGTGCTGCGGTTGAGGCCCATCCGGCGGCCGAGCGCGGCGCGTGACACCGCCCCGTCGTGGTGGACGCGCCGCAGCACCTCGCTCAGGTTCCGCTGCCGCATCTGCTCCTGCGTCCGCACGCCCACCGCCGATCCCGCCATCCCCGTCACCCCTTAGGACGTGCCCTCACCCGATCACGGTCGTGTCGGCAGGCGCAAGGTGAAGGTGGTGCGGACGCCCGGGGTGCTGGCGGCCGTGGCGGTGCCGCCGTGCGCCTCGGCCAGGTCGCGGACGATGGCGAGGCCGAGGCCGCTGCCGCCGGTGCGGCGGTTGCGGGACTTCTCCGCCCGCCAGAACCGGTCGAAGACGTGCGGAAGGTGCTCGGCGCGGATGCCGATCCCCGTGTCGGTCACCTCGATGACCACGTGGTCGCCGTCCTGGCGGGCGCCCAGCGTGACGTGCCCGCCGGTCGGCGTGTAGCGCAGGGAGTTGGTGACGAGGTTGCCGATGGCCTGGCGGAGCCGAACGGGGTCGGCGGTCAGGGTGGGGGCGCCGGTGATGCCGGTGGCCAGGGTGAGCCCGGCGGCCTCGGCGCGGCCTCGGTGGGCGGTGGCCACCTGGTCGAGGAGGTCGCCGAGGTGCACGGGTTCGAGGTGCAGGCGCAGCTTGCCCGCGTCGGCGAGGGCGAGGTCCTGGAGGTCGTCCACGATGTGCTGCAGCAGCAGGAGCTCCTCGACCAGGGAGGCGATCAGCGCTGGGTCCAGCTCGGCGACGCCGTCCTGTGCCGCCTCCAGCCAGCCTCGCAGGTTGCTCAGCGGGGTGCGCAACTCGTGGGAGACGTCGCTGACCATGGCCTTGCGCTGCTCCTCCATGCGCTGGAGGTGCTCGGACATCTCGTTGAACGCCGTGGCGAGCTCGCTGATCTCGCCGGTCGTCCTGACCTGGACGCGGGCGGAGCTGTCCCCGTCGCGCATCCGCCGGGCGGCGTGGGTCAGCGCGTTGACCGGGCCGACCAGGCGTCGGGCCGCCATGACGCTGACGCCGACGGTCAGCACGAGCACGAGGAGGGCGGCGCCGGCGATCGAGGGCAGCGGGATGCGCGGGCCGGTGGCCTCGGCGGGCGATCCGATGTACAGGTAGGCGGCGGGGGCGACGTAGGGATCGAGCTGTTCCTTGCGGGCGGTGACGATGCAGGAGGAGATCGTCTGGCCGGGTTCGGCGGCAGGCGCCGGCCGCTTCTCCTTGGAGATCCAGGTGAAGTCGAGGCCGACCGAGCCGCGTTCCGCGCCCTTGCCCTTCAGACATCTGCCGACCAGGAGGTTGAGCTGCTTCAACGCGGACTTCTCGGTGCGCGTCGGCGTGTTGAAGGTGACGGCGTCGCAGGGGGCCGTCACGGCCGGTGCCGGGCTCGGCTCCCGCGGGACGCCCTCGCCGGTCGTCGTCACGAAGGGCCTGCCGGTGTGGGAGACCGTCGTCCGTACGGCCTGACCGGTGCGTCTCATGCAGACGGCGTAGGCGTCGGCGGCCTTCCCCAGCCGGACACGATCACGGTCGGGCAGCAGGAAGGGGCCCACCGCGCGCGGATCGATGCGGTCCTCGGCCGCCCCCGGTACCAGCGTCACGTCCACGGCCAGCGGATCGACGACGGCCGACACCCTGGCGGGCAGCGGGGTCCCGGCGGCCGCCGAGTCCGCGATGAGGGCGCCCTTCTCGGTGGTCAGCGCGATGCGGCGGCTGTTGGCGGCGGCGAGGTCGCGCACGGTGGCGGCGACGCCGGACCAGTCGGGGTGGCGGGAGGCGTAACCGAGCAAGCTGTTGTTGATCTGGGCGTCGCTGGCCAGCGTCTGGCCCTGCTCGCGCTGGATCGCGCCGGAGGTGCTGTTGGCGGCCAGCCACGCCGTCGCCGTGATCGAGCAGACCGCCACGACGGCCGAGCTCGTGAGCAGCCTGACGAACAGCGACCTCATGCCTGGGTCAGCTTGTAGCCGACGCCGTACACGGTCAACAGCCGGGACGGGCGGCGCGGGTCGGGCTCGATCTTCTTGCGCAGGTTCATCACGTGCACGTCGACCGTGCGTTCGGTGATGAACCGGTCGAAGCCGTGGATGCGCTCCAGCAGCTGCTTCCTGGTGAACACCCGTTCCGGCTCGGCGGCCAGCGTCTCGATGATCCGGAACTCGGCGAGCGTGCAGTCGGCCGGCGTGCCCGCCACGGTGACGGTGTGCCTGACCGGGTCGACGACGAGGTCGCCCGCCCGGAACAGCCGGCCGGCCTCCGGCGACCTGCCCGTACGGCGCAGCAGCGTCCGCACGCGGGCCATCAGCTCGCGCGGGCTGTACGGCTTGGTCATGTAGTCGTCGGCGCCGAGGTCGAGCCCGAGCAGCAGGTCGTCCTCGGTGGACCTGGCCGTCAGCATCAGGATCGACAGGTCGGACTCGGCGCGCAGCACCCGGCAGACGTCCAGCCCGTCGACCTTCGGCATCATCACGTCGAGCAGCACGAGGCCGGGATCACCCTGCCGGGCCTCGTCGATCGCCGAACGTCCGTCGTGCACGACGCGGACCTCGTGGCCCTCCCGCTCCAGGTAGCGCCTGAGCAGTTCGGCCTGCTTGGGGTCGTCCTCGGCGACCAGCACGTACGCGCACATGGCCCGAGGTTATGCGCACTCCACGAGTGCATACGGGATCCGCATGACAGGCAAACAGGTTCCACACATTCTGCCGCCAGGCTGCGCCGGGTGAGAACCAACCTGCTTCGTACGGCCGCGGCGACGGCACTCGCCCTCCTGCTGGCGGGCTGCGCGGGCAGCGCAGACGGTGCCGTACGCCCCGACCCCGCGAACACCCCGGCGAACACCCCGGCGGGCGGCGCCAGATCGAAGATCGCGAGCGTCAAGGGGGCCCGGATCACGATCTACCGGGACAGACAGGGCGCGCCCCAGCGGACGATCACCAGTCCCAACGACTACGGCACGACGCGCGTCTTCCTGGTGGAACGCGACGAGGGCGACTGGCTCCAGGTGCTGCTGCCGATCCGGCCGAACGGCAGCAAGGGCTGGATCAAGGCCGCCGACGTGACGCTCGCCGAGACCTCCCACCGCGTGGAGATCGACCGCGGGGCGTTCCGCTTCACGGTCTACGACGGCGACCGGCCGGTCAGGACGGGCAAGGTCGCGACCGGCGAGGCCGGGACGCCGACGCCTCCGGGCCGCTACTTCTTCACCGAACTGGTGAAGCCCACCGGTGACGGCGGGGCCTACGGCCCCTACGCCTTCGGGCTGAGCGGCTTCTCACCGGTGCTGAAGAGCTTCGCCGGCGGCCCCGGCCAGCTGGCGATCCACGGGACGAACAAGCCTTCCGCCATCGGCACGCGGGCCAGCCACGGCTGCGTCCGGGTCGGCAACGACGACATCACCTGGATGGCGAAGAACCTGGCGATCGGCACTCCGGTCGTCGTCAAGGGCTGAGGCCCTGCTCGAAGGATGAGAGGAACCCTATGAAGATCAGGACCATACTCGTCGGCGCCGGCGCGGCGCTGGCCCTCGCGGCCGGCCTCGCCGGGTTCTCGGGGACGGCCTCGGCCGAGCCCAAGAAGCCCGCCGCAGTGCCAGCCGCAGTGCCAGCCGCAGTGCCCGCCGCAGTGCCCGCCGCAGTGCCCGCCGCGGTCCCCTCCGCGGCGCCCTCCCCGGTGCCCGCGGAAGGCCGGCCCACGGTCGAGCGGACGGCGGGCCCGAAGGAGCCGGTCGCCGTCAAGCCGCGCTACACCGGCTGATCACGGCACGTCGCCGCCGCGTGACGTCCCTCCTCTCCCGCCCGCCGGCCGCGTCAGCGGCCTGGCCATCGCGGGCGGGAGCAGGACCCGGACGCCGCGGCGCCACGTGCGGGCGGCGAGCGGGGCGGCCACGCCGTCCCCGACCACGCACGGCACGGCGTCCGTGACGCCGCCCCTCCCCCGCCGGGGCCCGACCCCGGCGGGGGCCTTCTTCTTCCGAGCCATCCTCTGCGCCAACGCCTGAGGACCGGGCCTTTCCCGTCGCGCTCCCGACGTCACCGTCCCGCGCCGGATGTGCTTGCCCGTCCGCGTTTTCTGTTGCGCTGAGTTGACGAGCGACTCCCCTACGTTCCGCCCTCTTTGCGCCTTTCGACCCCGTTTGCGAGACGGCCCCGGCGAAGAGGATCATTCAGTCTGGCGTTCCGGAGCAGTGGCGAGAAGGCCGCACTCCTCGCCCATGTCCGGAGCCCAGGGTTTGCCTGTCGCCGGCCCAGGAGGTTCGCGCGCTCCGGCCGACGCTGGGCACCGGGACGTCGCTGACCACCCGCCAAGCCGTCGCGCCGATCGGCCGACGACGCGCCCTCCTGCAAGCAAGATCATGGCAGGTTCCAAGTCAGCGGCAAGCCGGGTCGCCGATGCTGTTGTGCGGACGACTGTGGGCGAAAGGAGCACGTAACCGCAGAACACGACATGTGCCGCGAACGCCCCCCGCCACACCCGCCGACCGCGCGACACTGAACCGCCCGCACGACCCCGCACGACCCCACGCGCCCAGCGACGACCTCGCCCGGGCCCGCGTGCCGTCCCCGAGGAACGGGCCGTTCCCGACCGCCCACCCGGGCACGTTTGACCTTTGCTGGAAAGAGGACACATGAATACGGATGTGACGGGCGCGAACCGCCCTCCCACCGACTCGCCGGGACGCCTCCACGAGGCCCTGGAGGCGCAGTGCCGGCGGACGCCCGATCGCCTCGCCGTCGTCGCGGGCACGAGCCGGATGACCTACGCCGAACTCGACCGCAGGGCCAACGGGATCGCCAACGCCCTGGCCGCGCGGGGCGTGGGACGCGGCGACCTGGTGGGGATCTGCCTCGACCGCGACGAGTGGCTGGTGCCCGCGCTGATCGGGGTGCTCAAGGCGGGCGCGGCCTACGTGCCGCTGGACCCGGCCTATCCGGCGGAGCGCTTACGTTTCATGGCCGAGGACGCCGCCATGAAGGCGGTGGTCACCTCGGCGGCGCGGCGCGAGACCGCGGCGCCGACCGGCGCGGACACCGTGCTCGTCGACGACGTGACGCCCGCCGCGCACGGGCCCGAGGTGCCCGGCGAGCCGGGCGACGCCGCGTACCTGATCTACACCTCCGGCTCCACCGGCCGCCCCAAGGGCGTGGTCGTGGAGCACCGCAACACCCTGAACCTGGTGCGCTGGGAGGCGTCCGCCTACACCGCCGAGGAGCTGAGCGGCATGCTCGCCGGCTCCTCCATCTGCTTCGACGCCTCGATCACCCAGATCTTCACGCCGCTGTTCGCGGGCGGGACCGTGATCATGGCGGACAACGTGCTGGCGCTGCCGACGCTGCCGGCCCGCGACGAGGTGCGCACGGTCTTCGGAGTCCCGTCCGCGCTGTCGGTGCTGCTGCGCGAGCCGCTGCCGGACGGCGTGCGCATGGTGCTGTCCGGCGGCGAGCGGCTGACCGCCGCGCTGGTCGCGCGCGTGTACGCCAACCCGGGCGTGCGCCGGGTGCTCAACATGTACGGCCCCACCGAGTGCACCACCGGCTCCACCCTGTTCGAGGTGAGCCGCGACCACCGGGGCGACCCGCCGCTGGGCGGGCCGATGGCGGGCGCGCTGCTCAGCGTGCGCGACGCCGCCGGCAGCCCGGTCCCGGACGGGGAGGTCGGCGAGTTGTGGATCGGCGGCCCGAACGTGACCCGCGGCTACCTGGGCCACGACTCGCAGGCGTTCGGCACCGACCCGGACGGCACCCGCGTCTACCGCACCGGCGACCTGGTCCGACGGGTGGACGGCGAGCTGCGCTACGTGGGCCGCGCCGACGACCAGGTCAAGATCCGCGGCTACCGGGTGGAGCTGGGCGAGGTCGAGTCGGCGCTGGACCGCCATCCCGCGGTGCGCCGCGCCGTCGTCCTGGCGCACACCGACGACGACGGCATCGCCTACCTCGTCGCGCACGTGGCCGCCTCCGGCGTGACCGAGCCCGAGCTGCGCGACTGGCTGCGTGACCGGCTGCCCGACCACCTGGTCCCGGCCAGGATCGGCGTGACCGGCGACCTGCCGATCGCCCCCACCGGCAAGGTGGACCGCGCGGCCCTGCCCAAGCTGGGCGCCGCCCGGACGGGGAGCGCGGCGCCGGTCGCGCCCCGGACGGACGACGAGCGCCAGGTGGCCGAGGTGATCGCGGACGTGCTGGGCCTGCCGGAGGTGGGCGTGCACGACCGGTTCGCCGACCTGGGCGGGCACTCGCTGGCCGCCGCCCGGGTGGTGACCGAACTGTCCCGGCGGCTCGGGCACACCGTGCCCCTGGCGACGTTCCTGACCGAGCCGACCGCCGCCGGGCTGGCGGCGCGCCTGGGTGAGCCGGGATCGGCTCCCGTGCGGCGGACCGGCCGGACCCGGCACCCGCTCACCGCCGCGCAACGCGAGTTCTGGACGTTGCGCCAGCTCCACCCGCACAGCCCGGTCACCACCGTGTCGATCCGGCTGCGCGTGCGCGGCCTGAGCGGGAGCGCGCCGCTGCGCCGGGCGCTGGACGCGGTCCTGCGCCGGCACGAGGCCCTGCGCAGCACGATCTCCGCCGGCGAGGACGGCGTCCCGTACGCGGTCGTGCACCCGCCCGTCGCCGTCCCCCTGGCCGAGCATCCGGCGGGCGCGGACCCGGTGAAGGTGGCCCGGGCCGCGGTGGAGCACGTGTTCGACGTGACGACCGAGGTGCCGTTGCTGCGCGCGAGCCTGTGCCCCGTCGGAGAGGGCGTGGCCGAGCTGGTGCTCGTGACGGACCACATCGCCTTCGACGGCGGTTCGACCGGCGTGCTGATGGACGAGCTGGCCGCCGAGCTGGCGGGTGAGCCCGTGCCCGAGCCGGCGGTGCAGCTCGGCGACGTCGCGGTGCGCGAGCAGGAGGACCGGCCCGACCTCGCGCGGCTGCGGGAGTTCTGGCGCGGCGAGCTGGCGGGGGCGCCGGTGGCGGGACCGCCGCCCGGCGACCTGACGACGTGCCGGGTGATCAGGCCGCTGACCGAGGAGTTCACGGACGGCGTGGCCGCGCTGGCCCGCGCGTGCGGGGCGACCCCGTACGCGGTGTACCTGGCCGCGCTCGCCCTGGCCGCCGGGGAGCCGGACACCCTGGTCGGCATGGTCGCGGCACGGCGCGCCCGGCCGGAGCTGGCCCGGGCCGTCGGGCCGCTGATCGACACGGTGCCGGTACGGCTGCGGCCGGACGCCGCGCCGACCTTCCGCGACCTGGTCCGGCAGGCCGGGCAGGCCGCCACGCGGGCGCTGGTCCACCAGGAGGTCCCGCCCGCCGACGTGCCCCGCGCCCCGGTGCTGCTGGCGATGCAGCACGCCGAGGTGCCGGTGCGCGCCGGCTGCCTCGAACTGCTGACCGAGATCGGCCCGGGCGCGGCGGTGCACGAGTTCAGCGTGCTCGTCAACCGCACGGCCGCCGGCGCCGAGCTGCACCTGGAGTACGCGGTCGCGCTGCTCGGCCGGGAGGCGGCCGGGGCGTACCTGGACCGGCTGCTGTGGCTGCTGCGGCGCGTGGTGGCCGAGCCGGACCTGGCGATCGCCACGTTCGAGCCGGTCACCCCGGACGAGCGCGCCGCGTTGCTGGCCCGCGCGGCCGGACCGCGGCTGCCGGACGACCTGCCCCCGGTGCCGCTGTCGCTCGCGGCGAACGCGGGCGGCACGGCGGGCACGGCGGTGGTCGGCCCGGACGGCGCCGCCCTGACCCACGCCGAGCTGAACGACCGCGCCGACCGGATCGCGGCCGGGCTGCTGGCGCACGGGGTGTCGCGCGGCGACGTGGTCGGCGTCCACGTGCCGCGGGACGAGATGCTGGCCGCGGTGCTGCTGGGCGTGTGGCGGGCGGGGGCGGCGTACCTGCCGCTGGACCCGGAACACCCGGCCGGGCGGCTGCGCCTGCTGGCCGTGGACGCCGGCGCCCGCGTGGTCCTCACCCGCGGCGAGACGCCGCTGGAGACGGCATCCGACAACGACGGGCCGGTGACGCTCGACGCGGACCGGCTCGCGGCGGGCCCCCGCGCGGACCTGCCCGAGGTGCACGCCGCGGACCTGGCGTACGTCACCTACACCTCCGGCTCCACCGGCGCCCCCAAGGGGGTCGAGGTCACCCACGGCGCCCTGGCCGCCCTCGTGACCGGGATGATCTCGACGCTCCGCCTCGGCCCGGCCGACGTGCAGCCCGCGGTCGCGCCGCTGAGCTTCGACGCCTCGGCCTCCGAGCTGTGGAGCGTCCTGGCCGCCGGTGGCACGTCGGTGGTGGTGGACAGGGCCACGGCCACCGACGGGCACGCGCTGGCGGAGCTGATCACCACGAGCGCGGCCACGGTGATCGACTTGGTGCCGACCACGTACCGGATGCTGATCGCGGCCGGGTGGGCGGGTGACCCGGCGCTGCGCGCCGTCGCCGGCGGGGAGGCGCTGGACCCGGCGCTGGCCGAGCAGATCCTGCTGCGCGTCGGCGAGTTGTGGAACGCCTACGGGCCCACCGAGACCACCGTCACCTCGACGCTGCACCGGGTGCGCGCGCACGAGGGCGACCGGGTGCCGATCGGGTCGCCGATGCCGGGCGAGCGGGCGTACGTGGTCGACGCGCGGCTGCGGCTGGTGCCGCCGGGCGCGGTCGGCGAGCTGCTGCTGGGCGGCGCCGGGGTGGCCCGCGGCTACCGGGGCCGTCCTGACCTGACCGCGACCGCCTTCGTGGCCGACCCGTTCACGCCGGACGGCCGCTGCTACCGCACCGGTGACCTGGCCCGCTGGCGGCCGGACGGGACGCTGGAGTTCCACGGCCGCCGCGACCATCAGGTGAAGGTCCGCGGTTACCGGATCGAGCTGGGCGAGATCGAGGCCGTGCTGCGCGAGATCGCCGAGGCCGCGGTGACCGTGGCGGGCACGGACGCGCAGGCCCACCTGGTCGGCTACGTCGCGCCGGAGACGGCGGACCTGGCCGCGGTCGAGCGGCATGCCCGGTCCCGGCTGCCCGGCCACATGGTGCCGCGCCGCTGGGTCGCGCTGCCGGCCCTGCCCATGCTGCCCAGCGGCAAGGTCGACCGCCACGCGCTGCCCGAGCCGGACGCCGGCCCGGCCCCGGCCCGGGTCGAACCGGCCACCGAGGCCGAGCTCCTGGTGGCCGCCGTCTGGGCCGAGGTGCTCGAACGGCCCGAGGTCTGGGCCGGCGACGACTTCTTCGCCCTCGGCGGAGCCTCGTTCGCCGCGACCAGGGTGGCCGCCCGCCTGCGCGAGATGTTGCAGGTCACCGTGCCCGTGCGGCTGGTGTTCGACCGGCCGGTGCTGGCCGACTTCGCCGCCGCGCTGGAGGAACTGCTGGCCGCCGACCTGATGGAGGGGATCGAGGGATGACCGAGGTACGTGAGGACCGGATCGCCGAACTCGTCCGGTCCAGGCTCGCCGCCGCCCTGAAGCAGAAGGAGCAGGCCGCCGTCCCCCGGATCCCGGCGACCTCGGCCGCGGACATGCCGCTGTCGCCGGCTCAGGAGCGGCTGTGGTTCCTGGCCCAGCTGGAGCCCGGCACGCCCACCTACAACGTGCCGCTGACGCTGCGGCTGCGCGGCCCGGTGGACGTCGCCGCCCTCACCGGCGCGGTGGCGGACCTGGCGGAGCGGCACTGGATCCTGCGCGGCGTCATCGACGACGGACGCGTGCGGCCGGTCGCCGCCGTGCCGGTGCCGGTGGTCGACATGGCGGCCGCCGGCCCGGCGGAGCTGGAGCGGGAGCTGGCCGAACACGCCTGGCGGCCGTTCCGGCTGGACGCCGAGCCGCCCCTGCGGGCCACGGTGTTCCGGCTCGGCGACGAGGAGTGCGTGCTCGCGCTCACCCTGCACCACATCGCCACCGACGCCTGGTCGGAACGCGTGCTGCTGGACGATCTCGCCCACCTGTACGCCGCCCGCCTCGGCCTGGAGCCGCCCCCCGCTCCCCCCGCCCTGCAGTACGCGGACGTGGCCGCGTGGGAGGCCGGGCGGCCCGACGCCGACCTCGACTGGTGGGCCGGTCACCTGGCGGGCCTGCCGCCGGTGCTCGACCTGCCGCTCGCCCGCCCGCGCCCGGCCGTCCCCACCTGGGAGGGGGCGGCGGTCGCGGTGGAGGTGCCCGAGGCGCTGTCGGCGAAGGTGCGCGCGGTGGCCGGGACGTCGCCGTTCATGGTGTTCCTGGCCGGGCTGCAGGCGTTGCTGAGCCGCCTGTCCGGCGTCGACGACATCGCCGTCGGCGTGCCGCACGCGGGCCGCCACCATCCCGACGCCGAGCGGGTCGTCGGCTGTTTCATCAACACGCTGGTGGTGCGCGGCGACACCGCGGGCGACCCGACCGGCGCCGAGCTGCTGGCACGGGCGCGCACGGCGGCGCTGGACGCGTTCGCGCACGCCGGCACGCCGTTCGAGCGGGTCGTGGAGCGCCTGCAGCCGGAGCGGAACCTCGCGGTCACGCCGCTGTTCCAGGTGATGCTCAACGTCTACGACACCGGCGCGCCGCTGTCGCTGCCGGGGCTGGAGGTCGAGGCCGGGTCGCCGCCCGCGCCGACCGCCAAGTTCGACCTGAACCTGGAGCTGGGCGACGACGGCACCCGCTTCTCGGGCGAGTTACGCTTTCGCACGGACCTGTTCGACGAGGCCACCGTGCGCCGCCTCGCCGGCTGGTACCTGGAGCTGCTGGACGGCATGCTCACCGACCCCGGCGCGCCGGTGCGGCTGCCGGCCGGCGACGACCTGCGCGGCCGGGACGCCGACCTGCCCGTGGACGTGCCGCTGCACACGCTGGTCGAGCGGATGGCCGACACCCGGCCGGACGCGGTCGCGGTCGGCTCGCTCAGCTACGCGGAGCTGGACCGCCGCGCCAACCAGGTGGCCCACTGGCTGCTGGAGAGCGGGGTGCGGCCGCAGGAGCCGGTCGGCGTGCTGCTGGAGCGGCGGCCCGAGCTGGTGGTCGCCATGCTCGGCGTGCTCAAGGCGGGCGCCGCCTACCTGCCGCTCGACCCGGTCTACCCGGAGCGGCGCAACCAGGCGGTGGTGGCCGACGCCGGAGCGCGGATCGTGCTCACGGGTACCGAGCTCGCCGCCGCGGCGGAGGCGTCCGGCGAGCGTCCCGGTGTGGCGGTGCGGCCGGAGCACCTGGCGTACGTCATCTACACCTCGGGCTCGACCGGGCGGCCGAAGGGCGTCGCGGTCGAGCACCGGCACATCACGCACTATCTCGGCGCGGTGGCCGAGGTCGTCCCCGCGGGGATGACGTCGTTCGCGCTGGTCTCCACCGCCGCCGCCGACCTGGGCATGACGAACGTGTGGTGCGCGCTGACCACGGGCGCCACCCTGCACCTGATCGACCACGAGACGGCCACCGACCCGGCCGCGTTCGCCGCCCGCCTGTCGGCGCACCCGGTGGACGCGATCAAGATGGTGCCCAGCCAGCTCGAACTCCTCGGCACGGCCGCGCTGCCCGGCAAGCTGCTGATCCTGGCCGGCGAGGCGGTGCCGGCGGACCTGGTCGCGCGGGTCCGGGCGGCACGGCCGGACCTGGAGGTGCAGATCCACTACGGCCCCACCGAGACCACGGTGTCGGTGCTGGCCTGCGACGCGGGCGAGGCCCTGGCCGAGCTGGGACCGGGCCGGGCGCCGCTGGGCCGGCCGCTGGCCGACGTGGTGTGCCGGGTGGCCGACCCGTCCGGACGGGCGCTGCCGCCCGGCGTGCCCGGTGAGCTGTGGATCGGCGGGCCGAGCGTGGCCCGCGGCTACCTGGGCCGTCCCGACCTCACCGCGGAACGTTTCACCGGCGGCTGGTACCGCACCGGCGACCGGGTCCGGGTGACCGGGGACGGGCTGGTCGAGTTCCTGGGGCGGATCGACGACCAGGTGAAGGTGCGCGGCTTCCGCGTCGAGCTGGGCGAGGTCGCCGCGGCGTTGCGGGCCCTGCCGCAGGTCGCGGAGGCGTACGTGCAGCCGGTCGGCGACGGCCTGGAGCGCCGCCTGGCCGCCTGGGTGACGCCCGCGACGGTGGACGTCGCCCAGGTGCGGTCGGCGCTGCGCGAGCGGCTGCCCGACTACATGGTGCCGGCCGCGATCGGCGTGCTGGAGTCGTTGCCGCTGACCCCGAACGGCAAGGTGGACCGGGCGGCGCTGCCCGTGCCCGAGGCGGGGCCCGCGGTGCGGGTGCCGCTCGGGACACCCGCCGAGCGGCTGGTCGGCGAGGTCTGGGCCGACGTGCTCGAACTCGCGGAGGTGTGGGCGGACGACGACTTCTTCGCCCTCGGCGGGCACTCGTTCGCGGCGACCCGGGTGGCCGGGCGGCTGCGGGAGCGGCTGGGCGCGGCGGTGCCGGTGCGGCTGCTGTTCGAGCACCCGGTGCTGGCCGACCTGGCCGCCGCGCTCCCCCGTCCGGCCGCCGCCGCGCGCGTGCGGCGCGCGCCGGCGGACGGGCCGGTGCCGCTGTCCGGCGTGCAGGCCAGGCTGTGGTTCCTGGCGCAGCTCGAACCGGACAGCAGCGCCTACAACGTGCCGGTGGCGCTGCGGCTGCGCGGCCCGCTGCGCGCGGAGGCGCTCCTGGACGCGGTACGCGACCTGGCCGGACGGCACCACGTGCTGCGCGGCGTGGTCGACGACTCCGGCCTCGAGCCGGTCATGGTGGTGCGGGACGCCGCCGAGGTGCCCGTCTCCACCGCGCGCGTGGACCGGTCCGAGGTCGAGGACGTGCTGGCCGGGCACCTGGCGACGCCGTTCGCGCTGGACCGCGAGCCGCCGATGCGGGCGGTGCTGCTCACGGTCGGCGAACCTGGGGACGACGACGAGCACGTGCTCTCGCTCACCTTCCACCACATCGCCACCGACGCCTGGACGCGCGGGCTGCTGCTGTCGGAGCTGTCCGGCCTGTACGCCGCCCGCCTCGGCCTGCGCCCGCCGCTCGACCCGCCCCCGGCGCAGTACGCCGAGGTGTCGCCGGTCCCCGACCCGGCCGACCTGGACTGGTGGGCCGGGCACCTGGACGGCCTGCCGCCGGTGCTCGACCTGCCCACCGACCGGCCGCGCCCCGCGGTGCCCGACCCGGGCGGAGCCGCGCTCGACCTGGTACTCCCGGCGGAGCTGAGCGAGCGGGTCAGGGCGGTGGCCGCCGCCTACCGGTCCACGCCGTTCATCGTGCTGCTGGCCGGGTTGCAGGCGCTGCTGGCCCGGCTGTCGGCGAGCGCGGACATCGCGGTCGGCGTGCCGGTCTCCGGCCGCGACCACCCCGACACCGAAGGCGTGGTCGGCTGCTTCCTCAACACCGTGGTCGTGCGGACCGACGTGGGCGGCGACCCGACCGGGCGCGACCTGCTGGCCCGCGCGCGGGAGTCCGCCCTGGGCGCGCTCGCGCACGCGGGCACGCCGTTCGACCGGGTGGTGGACCGGCTGCGGCCGGAGCGGAACCTGGCGGCCACGCCGCTGTTCCAGGTGATGCTCAACTACGTCCCCGGTGTGGCCGGGGCGGAGCTGCCCGGCCTGGAGGCGTCCGAGATCCACCTGCCGGAGCTGACCACCAAGTTCGACCTGAGCTGGCACGTCGTGGACGACGGGCCGGGCGCGCCGCTGCGCGGCGGGCTCGCCTACCGGACGGACCTGTTCGAACCGGGCACCGCGGCCAAGCTGACCCGCTGGTACGCCGCCCTGCTCGACGGGCTGCTCGCCGACCTGGACGCGCCGGTGGGCGCGGTGCCGCTGGAGCCGGTGGCCGGCCCGGCGGTGGCCGGCGGACCGGCGCCCGAGCCGCCCGCCGGGGCGGTGCACCACCTGATCGAACGCTGGGTGGACGAGACTCCCGGCGCCCCGGCCGTGGTGGGCGCCGACCGTGCCCTGACCTACGCGGAGCTGGAGGCGGCCGCGAACCGGATCGCCCACTGGCTGCTGGCGGCAGGGGTGAGCGCCGACGAGCCGGTCGGCGTGCTGCTGGAGCCGGGCGCGGACCTGGCGTGCGCGTTGTTCGGCATCCAGAAGTCGGGCGGCGGCTACCTGCCGATGGACCCGGCGTACCCGGCGGCGCGGATCGCCGCGATGCTGGAGGCCGCCGGGGTGCGCGCCGTGGTGACGGTGAGCGAGTTCGCGCCCCTGATCGGGGACGGCAGGCAGGTGCTGGCGCTGGACCGGCCGCCGTCCCTGCCGGACACCCGGCCCCGGGTCGAGGTGCTGCCGGAGCACCTGCACCACGTGATCTTCACGTCGGGGTCCACCGGCACGCCCAAGGCGGTGGCCGCCGAGCACCGTGGCGTCCTGAACTACCTGGGCGGCATGCTGCCGCGCATCGGCGTGCCCGGCGGGTCGTTCGCGGTGGTCTCCACGCCCGCCGCCGACTTCGGCCTGACCTGCGTGTTCGGCGCGCTGACCACCGGCGGGACGGTGCACCTGGTGCCGCGCGAGACCGCGATGGACCCGGCCGCGTTCGCCGGTTACCTGGCCGAGCACCGGGTGGACGTCGTCAAGTGCGTCCCGAGCCACCTGGAGCTGCTGGCCTCGGGCGGCGACCTGGCCGCCGTGCTGCCGCGCGCGCTGCTGATCCTGGCGGGCGAGGCGTGCCCGTGGGACCTGGTGGAGCGGGCCCGCGCGGCGCGGCCCGCGCTCAGGATCCAGAGCCACTACGGCCACACCGAGTCCACGATGATCTGCCTGGTGTGCGACACCGAGGAGATCCCCGCCGACCGGCGGACCGGCATCGTGCCGCTGGGCCGTCCGCTGCCCGGCGTGTACGGGCACCTGGTGGACGCCGAGCTGCGGCCGGTGCCGCCCGGCGTGCCCGGCGAGCTGGTGGTCGGCGGCCCCGGGGTCACCCGCGGCTACATCGGCCGGCCCGAGCTGACCGCCGAGCGGTTCGTCCCCGACCCGCTGACCGGGCAGGGACGCTGCTACCGCAGCGGCGACCTGCTGCGCGTCACCTCCGACGGGCGGATCGAGTTCCGCGGCCGGGTGGACGACCAGGTCAAGGTCCGCGGCTACCGCGTGGAGCTGGGCGAGGTCACCACCGCGCTGCGGGCGCTGCCACAGGTCGCCGAGGCCGTGGTGCTGCCCGTCGGGGAGGGCAAGGCCAGGCAGCTCGCCGCGTGGGTGACGCCCGCGACCGTGGAGGCCGCGGCCGTGCGCTCGGCGCTGCGTGAGCGGCTGCCCGACTACATGGTCCCGGCGCACGTCGTGGCCCTCGACCGGCTTCCGCTGAACCCGAACGGGAAGATCGACCGGGCCGCCCTGCCCGAGCCGGTGGCCGAGCAGGCCGCGTACGCGGCGCCCTCGACGCCGAACGAGGAACTGGTCGCCGGGGCCTTCGCCCGGGTGCTCGGCGTGGAGCGGGTCGGGGCGGGCGACGACTTCTTCGCCCTCGGCGGCGACTCGTTCGCCGCGGTGCGCGCGGTCAAGGAGATCGGCCGCGGGCTGCGGGTGATCGACCTGTTCACCCGGCCCGCCGTGGCCGAGCTGGCCGCGTACCTGGGCCGCGAGGACGGCGGCGGGCTGCTGCACCGCCTGGGCGGCGGCCGGACCGCCGAGTTCACGCTGGTGTGCGTGCCGTACGGCGGCGGGTCGGCGGCGGTGTACCAGCCGCTGGCCCAGGCGCTGGGCGACCGGGTGGAGGTGCTCTCCGCCGAGCTGCCCGGCCACGACCCCGCCCGCCCCGACGAGCTGCCGCTGCCGCTGGAGGAGCTGGTGGACGTGCTGGCCGCCGAGGTGGCGGCGACCGCGTCCGGCCCGGTCGCGATCTACGGCCACTGCGTGGGCTCCGCGCCCGCCGTCGCGCTGGCGCGGAAGCTGGAGTCGGACGGCGTGCCCGTGCTGGGCGTGATCGCCGCCGCCAGCTTCCCGGCCGCACGGCTGCCCGGAATGGTCAGGCGGCTGTTCGGCGGCGACCGCTGGGTGTCCGACCGGATGTTCCGCGACGCGCTGCGCGCCTCCGGCGGGCTGCTCGACGACATGGACGAGGCCGCCAAGCGCACCGCCGTACGCGCCATGCGGCACGACGCCGACCAGGCGCAGGAGTGGTTCGGCCAGGAGCTGGCCGGCGACGGCACGCCGCTGCGCGCCCCGATCCTGAGCCTGGTCGGGGAACGCGACCGCGCCACCGAGCTGCACGAGGAGCGCTACACCGAGTGGGCGGCGTTCGCGCCGTGGGTGGAGCGGGCCGTGCTGCCCAGGGCCGGCCACTACTTCCTGCGCCACCAGGCCGAACCGCTGGCCGCCGTCGTGCTGGCGCACCTGACCCGCTGGGCGGCCGGAACGCTGCCCGACCCGGTGCGCCCACCCGAACGCACCAAGCTGGGGTCCTTCTACACCGTCGCGGGCGGGCAGATCGTCTCGGCGCTGGGCACGGCGCTGAGCTCGTTCGCGCTCGGCGTGTGGGCCTACCAGCGCAGCGGCGAGATCCTGGATCTGGCGCTGGTCACGATGCTGGCGCAGATCCCGGCCGTGCTGCTCACCCCGCTGGGCGGCGCGCTGGCCGACCGGGTGGACCGGCGCAAGATCATGCTGGCCTGCGACGCACTGTCCGGGCTGGCCATGGTGGCGCTGGTGCTGCTGCTGACCACCGATCGCCTGGAGTTCTGGAACGTCTGCCTCATCGTGGGCGTGACCTCGGTCGTGTCGGCGTTCCAGCAGCCCGCCTGGCTGGCGGCGATCGCGCAGCTGGTGCCCAAACCGTACCTGCCGCAGGCGAACGCGCTGGCCAACGTGGGCTTCGGCGCGGGCAACGTGGTCGCGCCACTCGCGGGCGGCGCGCTGATCGGCCTGTTCGGGCTGTCGGCGGTGGTGGCCGTGGACGTGGCCACGTTCGCGGTCGGCGTGCTGACGCTGGTGCTGGTGCGCTTCCCCGACCGGCTGTTCCACCGGCGCGAGGAGACGTTCATGGCGGCGCTCACCGGCGGGTGGCGCTTCCTGCGCCGGCGGCGTCCGCTGCTGGTGATGGCGCTCTACTTCGCCGTGGTGAACTTCTGCACCGCGCTGATGTGGGTGCTGGTCACCCCGGTCGTGCTGGCCATCGGCGACTCGGCGGACCTCGGCGCGGTGACCGCCGTCGGCGGCGTCGGCGCGGCCGTGGGCACCGGCGTGGTGCTGGTGTGGGGCGGCACCCGGCGGCGGGCCACCGGCATGATCGGCTTCGTCGTCGGGTCCGGGCTCGGCGTGGTGCTGATGGGCGTGTGGCCGGTCGTGTGGCTGGTCGCGGCCGGGTTGTTCGTCCGGCTGGCGTGCATGAGCATCGGCAACGCGCACTGGCTGTCGATCATCCAGGTCAAGGTGGGTCCGGAGCTGCAGGGACGGGTGCTCGCGGTGAACATCATGATCGCCACGGCCATGCAGCCGATCGGCTTCCTCTCCGCCGGCCCGCTGGCGGACTGGGCCGGACGGTTCGCCGGCGGGCCCGGCGGGGGCGCGGGGTTGGTGCTGCTCGCCAGCGGCGTGTTCCTGGTGCTGTGGGGGCTGCTGGGGCTGCGGCACCGGCCGCTGCATCACCTGGAGGACCTCGTCCCCGACGCCGCCCCGCCCTCGGAGGCCGCGGCCGACCTGGACGCCATCCAGGAAAGGGTGCTGAGCGCATGAACGAGAGCACTGAACTGATGGACGACGGCGCCGCGCGCAAGGACGGCGCCGGGCGCAAGGACGGCGGCGCTGGGCGCAAGGACGGCGGCGCTGGGCGCAAGGACGGCGGCGCTGGACATATGGACGGCGGCGCTGGGCGTCCGGGCGCGGCGGGGGTGGCGGGGGCGCGGCTTGTCACCGCCGCCGACGTCCGGGCGGCCGGTGAGCGCATCGCGCCGTACGTCCGGCGCACGCCGCTGCTGCGCCTGCCCGGCGAACGGCTCTGGGTCAAACCGGAGAACCGGCAGCCCACCCGTTCGTTCAAGGTACGCGGCGCGGCCAACGCCGTGGGCCGGCTGGCCGGGCGCGGCGTCCGGCACGTGGTCGCGCAGTCGTCGGGCAACCATGCCCAGGCCATCGCCTACACCGCCGCCGAACACGGGGTGCGGGCGACCGTCGTCCTGCCGGACACGGCGCCGGAGCTGAAGGTACGCGCCGCGCGCCGGCTCGGCGCCGAGGTGGTGATCGTCCCGCCCGCACTGCGGGAGGAGGCGTGCCTGGCGCTGGCCGACCGGTTCGGCGCGACGGTGATCGGCTCCGACGCGTTCGACGTCATCGCCGGGCACGGCAGCGCCGGGACCGAGATCTGCCTGGACCTGCCGGACGCGGGGGCCGTCCTGGTGCCCGTCTGCAACGGCGGGCTGCTGGCCGGGATCGCGGTGGCGGTCAAGGCCGCCGACCCGGCGATCCGGGTGATCGGCGTCGAGCCCGAGCTGGCCGCCGACGGGACGGCCAGCTTCCGCTCGGGCACGCGTACGGCGTGGCCGGTGGAGCTGACCTACCGCACCCGGGCCGACGGACTGCGCGCCCCGGTGCTGGGCGCCCTGGCCTGGGAGCACATCCACCGGTACGTGGACGACATGGTGACCGTGACCGAGGACGCCATCGACGCCGCCGCCGGCCTGCTCCAGCGGGAGCTGGGGGAACGCGCCGAACCCAGCGGCGCGGTGGCCACCGCCGCCTACCTCACCCACCAGGCGCACCTGCCGCCGGGGCCCGTCGTCGCGATCCTCTCCGGCGGCAACGTCGCGATCGGCACGGAGGCCGGTCAGGAGCCACTGGCACGCAGCACGTGATCACGCCCTTCCGCCGTCGCGCCCCCGCCTGACGCGGGTGCTCTCGACGGCCGGAGGCGCGTGACGGCCGTGGTGGCGGCGCCCGCGAGCGCCGCCACCACGCCCCACGTAAGTACTTCCTCTCCCGAGACTCCGCAGCGCCGTCACGTCATGCGGACGGCATCCGGCACCCCGGATAACCCCGCGAACCGGCCCTAACCGAGACGCTCCCGCCCCTTGTCCGTCAACGACGCCAGGTGCACTCCCACGCCGAAGCTGGTGAAGCCCGACCTGGCCGCCTTCGTGAACTCCGCCACCACCACGTCCGACGGAAAGTCCTTGACCAGGACGTCGTAGGCCGCGAATCCGTGGTCCCGGACGGCGGCGAGAACCATGTCCGTGGTCAGCTCGGGGTGTTCCACGATCTCCTCCAGCAGGTCGCCCTGCCTTCACAGTCGCACCCTTGCCGCCACCTGTCACCCGCAACGGCTCTTTCGGTCCCCGGGCCCGGCTCTCCGCGGCCGAGCGGGCGTTGGGGTACAGATACGGCAGATACTACGATCAGCGGCACATGCAGCCGGCCGAGCGTGAAGGTGTCCTGGTGATGGCGCGACGTCCCTCGTTCAGGGGCCAAGACCCGGGTCACGTCGTGCTCGGCGTCGCCCTCTTCGTCACGATCACGTTCCTCGGACAGGCAGTCACCGACTACGTCATCGACGGCTTTCTGACGGCGGCATACATGGCCGCGCGTGCCATTGTGCTCGTCACCGCGTGGCTCGTGGCTTCGCTGCTCGCCACCTGGCTTCATCGATCGCGCCAATGACCTTCATCAGGGAAGGCTCTCCCGGGCACGACCGCCGACTGGTCGCGGGAGCCTGAGGTGTACAAGGAGTTCGACTGGCTGGCCACGTACGGCCCGTTCTATGAGGTCTCGTGTGTGTCCTTCGCCCGATCCCTCACCCCTCGCGAAGCACTGACCCGCCTCGGCGCGGGGCCCGACGACATCGAGCAAGTGACCTTCGACGGTCTCCAGGAACGAACGATGGAGTGCATCGACGTCGCCAACCTGCGCAGTGAAGGTGACTACGTGGGCGCACTTGAGACGGCGGGCTGGACGGTGCTCGTCCAACTCTGGACAGGATCAGTCGCTTTCAACCGCCTGCTGCCGAGTCTCTCCCGAGGGACGAAGGTCGTGTCGATCAACCGAAACCTCCACGCCGACGACTACTTCACCTATGCGATCGACGGCGAACTGATCACCCACTTCAACCAACTCTCTCCTCAGGCACGCATGGGCAGTGAGCCCGACCGATTGTTTCTCGAGATGTGGGAGGTAGGGCTGGATCCCAACCACGAGTGGGAAGGCCCGGGCCTCCACGCCCCCTTTCAGCGATCATTCGCGTTGGCGAAGAAGCTCACCGGCGTCGCCTTCTCCCAAAGCATGCTGGACATGCGATTCCTCGCCGCCGTGATCAGAGACGAGTGATCACCCCCAGCCGCCCGCCTCGTCCGGCGACGTGGACAGCGACCGCCTCTACGGATTCGCCCCGCGTAAACGGGCGTGCAAGTTGTCGATGCGCCGGTACAGCACCTGGTGGTCGGGCGGTTGGGTGCTCTTCCACAACCGCACCTTCCTGTCGGCGCCCGCAGTGGCGAGCAGATGGCCGTGCGGGTGGAAGGCGATGGCCCGGACGGGACCGGTGTGGCCGTCAAGAGGCCGCCCCGCTGGTTCTCCGGAATCGAGATGCCACAACCGGACCAACCCGTCATCTCCGGCGCTGGCCACCAGGTCCGCCCCCGGGTGGAAGGCCACCGACCGGACCGGGCCGATGTGGCCGACGAAGGGGTCCGCCGTGGCACGTGCCGATGCGGGATCCCACAACCGCACCGTTTCGTCGTCGCCGCCGCTGGCCAGGATGTGCCCGTCCGGATGGAAGGCCACCGTCACGACCGCGCCGCTGTGACCCGCCAACGGCTCACTGACCGGCTGCCCGGACGTCGTGTTCCACAACCGGACCATGCCGTCGTCCCCACCGTTGGCCAGCAGGTGCCCGTCGAGGTTGAAGGCGAGGGCCCAGCCGGCGCCGTCATGGTCGGTCAGCGGACCCCTCAACGGCCTTCCCGTAGTGGTGTCCCACAACCTCACGGTCCCGTCTATGCCGCCGCTGGCCAGGATGCGTCCGTTCGGGTGAAAGGCCACCGACCAGACAGTGCCGGCATGGCCGTGCAACGGTTCCCCCACCGGTCGCAGCCCGTCGATCGTCCACAGGCGTACCGTCTTGTCGCTGCCGCCACTGGCCACCAGATCCCCATCGGGATGGAAGGCCACCGCCACGACGGCACCCGCATGGCCCAGCAGCGGCTCCCGCCACGGCCTCGCCGTCACCGTGTCCCACAGCCGCACGGTCCCGTCGCCGCCGCCGCTGGCCAGGATGCGTCCGTCCGGATGGAAGGCCACCGACCAGACGGCGCCGGAGTGACCTTCCGTCCTCGCCCCGTCCACCGGCCGGTACAGCTCATGCAGTGGCTCGGGGACCGCTCCTTGAGCGTCCTGGATCATGGACCCGATCTCGGGATCCGGCGGGCGACCGCGCTGCGAACGCATGTTGTGGGCGGCGATCCACAGAGCCTTGAACTCCATGACGTCGCCCTTCAACGCCTCCACCACGAGCTCCAGGTTGCCCCATCGAGGCAGGCTGACGCAGCGGATCACCCCGTGCGCGGTGGAGTGGCTCATCGCGCCCGTCTGCTTGGCCAGAGCCCGGCTGCTGGGCTCGCCCGCGTAGAGATGCAGGTCCCGCAGGCGTTCACGCAGAACGGCCAGGGGATCCTCCGGCAGGGGGGCTTGCGGAGACATGGTGATGTCAGGATTCCAGAATCCCGGAGAACGCAAACCCGCCCATGACGGATCTCTTCGCGTCGGCATCCGGGCCGGGCGCTGTCAGTTTCTGTCAGCCGATGTACGGGTTCATCGGATCACGTAAGACCTTGGCAGAGATCGTCAACGGCTCTTCGGCGCGCCACATCCTGATATCGCGCCCTCGGCAACGGTCGAGGTGATGCCGAACCCTCGAAGGGAAGCTCCATGATGATGCTGCCCCACCTCGCCGCACTGGTCGTGACGAGCGCCGCGCTGGTGACACTCCCCGCCATGATCTACATGTTCTCGGCCGACTCAGGCCGCCGCTCCCGGGCACTACGCCTGCTGCGCCTGCTGCTGCGCCGTTGACGCCGGTGGTGCGGGGCGGCCGCAGCGACGCCTATCTGCCGCACATGGCGGTGCCGAAGGCTTCGAAGATGTGGGCGTCGTTCTTCGGGGTGCCGGTCACGTAGAGGGTGACCGCGCGGCCCGAGCGGTCTCGGCCGCTGAGGACGCGGGTGCCGGGCAGGCCGCCGTCGTGCATCCAGGCCGGGCCGCAGGCGAACGGGTAGGAGTAGACGCCCAGGCCGTAGTCGGCCTTCGGCGGGTCGTTGGCGGGGACGGTCCGGGCGAGCATGGTCTTGATCGTGGAGGTGGGGAGGGACTGCCAGAAGCGGTTCAGGTCGTCGGGGGTGGAGATCAGGCCGCCCGAGGCGCCGAAGAGGTAGCCGGGCTCCAGGGTCGTGTCGACCACCTTGCCCTGGCTCTTCGGGTCGAACGGGTTCACGCCGTAGGTGTGGGCGTGCCTGCCGCGGATGTCCAGCTCGTTCTGACGCGGCCAGTAGGTGTGCCGCAGGTTCTTCAGAACGCCCTGGCGGGTGGCCGTCCGGAAGTCCTTGCCGGTGACCTTCTGGATGAGCATGCCGGCCACCAGGTAGTTCGTGTTGGAGTAGGCCCACTTCTCGCCGGGTTCGCCGGTGGGCTCGGCGTCCAGGGCCAGGCGCAGGAAGTCGGCGTCGGTGCCGAGGCGGGCCGGATCGATCAGCATCAGGTACTCGGGCAGGCCGCTGGTGTGCGTCAGCAGTTGCCGCACGGTGATCGGCCTGCCGTCGAGCAGACCGGGCGCGTACCGCTCCGCCTGGGCGCCCAGATCGATCTTGCCCTGGTCCGCCAGGCGCGTCACGGTGGCCGCGACGACCGACTTGGTCACGCTGGCGATGCGGAAGTGCGCGTCCGCGCCGACCATCGGCCGGTCGGAGCCGCGTTCGGCGACGCCGGACGTCCACGTCCTGACCCGGCCGTCGGGCTCACGCACCGACACCAGCGCACCCGCCAACCCGTCCTGCCGGGTCAACCGGTCAACCTGCTGTTGCAGGGTGGGCGACGACGGCTTGGCGGCGGCCAGCGCCGGGGACGCGGCGCCCAGCAGGACGACGGCGGCCGCAGCTGCGGCAAGATACTTACGCATGTTTCCGGCAACTCCCTTGGATGAGGTGATGTGCCCATCCTGTGGCTGCCGAGCGCCGGAATCGATCATGCCGCCCGGTCTCCGGATGGTGGGGACCGCCCTACCGGGCCCGGAACTTCCTGACCACGGCGCGAAGCCCGTCACGCACGTCCTGAACTGCGATCGAGCAAGGCGGACGGATCGGCTGCTCACACCCGGGGACGACGACGAAGCGCCGGTCGTCGATGCCGATCAGCACCGGGCCGCACGGGCCTGATCGCCACGGGCCCGGACTGCCGCGCCCCCGCAAGCTCGGGCGGTCTGCGCCAAGGGCAACGGAGTTTCAGATAGTTTGCCCCGTGATGTTGTTCGATCAAGGAGGAAGACAGATGCCTGACAGGCTGACCCGACGCGATTTCGGCCGGACGATGGGCCTGGCCGGGCTCGGATTGGCCGGCGCCGGGCTCGTCGCCGGTCAGCCGGGCCGGGCACACGCCGCCGCCGCGACGTGGAGGACCACCGGCACCCTGCCGGCCGGGCTGGGCAGCTTCGACAGCACGATGAAGGCTTTCATGACGGCCCGGAACCTGTCCTGCGGATCGCTCGCCGTCGCCCGCAAGGGCAAGCTCGTACTGGCCCGTGGCTACACGTGGACGACCAGCACCACCCTGAAGACCCAGCCGACCTCGCTGTTCCGGATCGCCAGCCTGAGCAAGCCCATCACCGGCGCGGCCATCCTCAAGCTGGTGCAGGACGGCAAGCTCAAGCTCACCGACCGGCTGCCCGACCTGCTCCCCCTGACGCCGCCGTCCGGCAAGACGGTGGATCCGCGGCTGAAGGACGTGACCGTCCTCAGGTTGTTGCAGCACCTGGGCGGCTGGGACTCCTCCATCACCGCCGATCCGATGTTCAGCGACCTGGCGATCTCCAGGGCGCTCGGCTCGGCGCTGCCCGTCCGCCAGGCCGACATCATGCGGTACGCCAGCGGCCTCGCCCTGGACCACGACCCCGGCAGCACCTACGCCTACGCCAACTACGACTACCTGCTGCTCGGCCGGATCATCGAGAAGGTCAGCGGCATGCCGTACGGCACGTACCTGCAGCAGAAGATCCTCGGGCCGCGCGGCATCACCCGAATGAGGCTCGGGCGCACGCTCAAGGCCAACGCCGTCACCGGCGAGGTGCCGTACGCCTCGAAGTACACGGGAAAGACGGTGTTCGACGCCTCCGGCACCTCCGTACCGGCTCCGTACGGTTCGTTCAACCTGGAGAACATGGACGCGCACGGCGGCTGGCTGGGTACGGCGGTCGACCTGGTGCGCTTCGCCGGGATCTTCGACGCCGCAAGCTCAGTGCTCACGTCGACGTCGATCTCCCGGGCCTTCGCCCAGCCCGAGACCGGCGTCAACGGCGACGGCTGGTGGTACGGCTGCGGCTGGTCGGTCCGCAACGTCACCGGCGGCCGCAACACCTGGCACACCGGCAGCCTCCCCGGCACCTACACCATCCTGGTGCGCCGGTATGACGGGCTGACCTGGGCCGCCCTCTTCAACCAGCGCGACGACGCCTCCGGCCTGAACTACGCCGACATCGACCCGGCCCTCCACAAGGCCGCCAACGCGGTGGCAACCTGGCCCACCGTAGACCTGTACGGCACCTACCTCTGACAAGAACGCACCGTTGACCGGCCCCGACACCTGAAGCCGTCGGGAGCGGAACCTTCGCCTGCTCGGACGGCGATCGGGTCCTCGGGGCCGGTAGAGACGAACGGGCGGCGATCAGAGCCGCCAAGCCGCACCCGCCACCGGCCGTGCCGCCCTTCGCCGTGCCACACCGCCCCAGCGAGCATGCCGACCGGCGCGTTGCAGGGGGCCGCGCCGCGGGTCGCTCGGCTGCGCCTACCGCAACGTGCGGATCGCCGCCCACTACGTCCGTTGATCAGGGTATGTACACCTCGTAGTAGAAGCCCGGCAGGTAGGGGCCGCCTCCGCGGAACCAGTGGCAGTAGACGAGCCCGGTGTATTGGCCGTTCTGCGCCGCGTCCTCGTAGGCGAGGTCGCAGGCGGCCAGGGTCGAGTAAGGGCCCTGCAGGTACCAGTCCGGTGTCGGCCAGCCCGCACTGGCCACGGACGCACTGGTCTGGGTGGCAGCGGAAGCGGGTGTGGCACCAGCCAGGACGCCGACGCTCAGCGCCAGGGCGAGTGCAGCGGAAGGTAATCGGCGGATCTTCATCGCAGGAGACTCCTCACGCTCGGGAAGGAGAACACCTTCAGGTGAGCACCGGCCACGAGCAATCGTCAAGACCTGGCATCGACACCGCATCTCTTTGCCTCCCCAGTGCGCCGGACGCGAAGCCCATCCACGAGTTTCAGGACTTGCGAGAATCGGGTCGCCGCGCCAAAATCCAACCCTGAATCATCCGTCCACGTCATTACTCAGCGATGGCTTCACGTCCTCCCAATGGAATCCTCATCCGGGCGCGGCTGGTGTGGTTTGAATAGTCCGGCTGGATTCATGATTTGCGGCGGGCTCAAGCCGGGCGTCCACTTCCCGCCCGGAGGCCGCACGTGAGGCCCCGTGCGATGGCGTCTCCGAGTAGAAGGCGGACCAGAAGGGCGATCTCCACCGTTGCCGAGAGGCTTGTGCTGAACAGAGTCACGTACCGTCGCCGACGCCACCTACGCTCTCCTTCGATCCTCGCCGCGATCGTCATGTTCGCGCTTTCCGGCTGCAACCTGGCGCCGCGTGGTGATTCCGCGCCTCGCCCCTTGGCCATCGGGCGCACCGACGACGGCCGGTTCAGGTTCGTCGTGCCGCTCTGCGAGGGAGAGAACGTCCTCTCGTTCGAGGTGCAGGATCATCAGACCGAACGGCTCGTGTGGCGGGTTTCGCAGCCGACCCGATCGACAGAACGCGAAGGATCGATCACCTTGGGTGACGCGCAGGGGTTCACGACGGAAGAGTCGCCGTTGTTGTCGCCCCTGCCGTCCAATATCAGCGTTGACGTGCAGGTGACGAGCGGCGCCCTAATCGGGCAGGGTTTCCTGTTCGGTGCGGCGCCAACGGAAATGAGCGGCACGGATCTGGTGGCGGCCCCCAGTGGGGCGAAGATCTCGGAAAAAGAATTCCGGCAGAAGACAATTGCCGAGTATTGCTGACGACGGCAGAAGCAAGCAGGAGCAGGCGAGTGGCCATGAGGAGGCACCGCCGCTGAATCGGACCCACCCGACGCGACCGACCTCCGGCGGACCATCAGCGCCCAGTTGAACGCCAGACACACCCTGGAACCCGCGACGCTCGCCGGCAGGGGGCGCCCGCGCCTACGGCGGGCCCACAGGCCGGTTCCTCCTCGCCACCACCGCGCCTGTCACCCCCGCGTCGAACAATCTGCGGGCATGGATTCCGCAAGACGCGCTGTCACCCCGGAAGTCCCGACCAGGCCGACCTACGCTGCCCGCATGGCTTTTGTTATCCCAGAGATCAAGGTCGGCCTGGCCGAGCTCGGTGGCGGGCCTGACGCCTGGTGCTCGAAGTGCGGCAAGCGGGCGACCCTGTACTGCGTCGATCCGGCGACCGGCAAGCCCACGTACGTCTGCACGGCCGACGCCGGTTCCGAGGTGGAGGCAATGCTGCTGCGCTCCCCCGACTAGGTGGATCACCACCGCGATGTCAGCCCTTCAAGCCTCCGCGCTGAAGGACGAGGTGTTCCTCGGCGCCATAGAACCGCGCCCGTGCCCACGAGTGTTCGCCCCCGGGCAACGGGCGCCCCATGCCGTCCGAGCGTCGCTCCCGCCGGACGACGGCGTTCGTCATGGACAAGCCTTCAGCCCCTCCCGTTCAGCCGGACGAGGCCTTGAGCCGCATGGGCCGGACGCTTACGCTCGCGCCATGCCCATGATCACCATGTTCTTCGTGTTCTCCGCGCTGCTGGTCGTTGTCGTGTTCGTCGCCAGGCGACGGCTGGCGGTGGTCACCGTGCGGGGGGAGAGCATGGTGCCGACGTTGCGGCCCGGTGACCGGTTGCTGGTGCTGCGCGGGAAGGCGGTCAGGCGCGGGCAGATCGTGGTGCTCGAGCCGATCGGGCCGGGGATGCGCTGGCGGGACGGGCCGCTGCCCGCGGTCGCGGCCGCCGACTGGGTGGTCAAGCGGGTCGCGGCGCTGCCGGGCGAGCCGGTCCCGCCGCAGTGCCCCGGGCTGCCCGCCACGGTGCCGCCCGGAAAGCTCGTGGTGCTGGGCGACGGAGAGGTCAGCGCGGACTCGCGGTTGTGGGGCCTTGTCCCGGCCGACCGGGTTCTGGGGGTCGTCCTACGCACCCTTGTTAGTACGTCTTAACAGCCGCATACTCCAATATGTCCGGACATTTCCTGACAACGGGGCTGGGATATGCGTCTGGTCTTTTCTGCCGCAGGACTGGCCGCGACCACCTTCACCATCTCCCCGCTGCACCACACCCTGTTCGCCGCCCTGTGCCTGCATCATCCCGGCTTCGCCGTACCCGGATCGCCGTGGCGGGACCTGGCGCGCAGGACGCCCGCCAGAGCCATGCCGTTCGTCCGACGTGTGCACCACGCGCCGCACAGCGTGTCCGGCTTCCTCTGGGCCGACCTGCCGCTGCCGCCCGGGGCGGGCACGCTCAACGACGAGCTCGACGTCCAGCCCGGTCTCGGTGACGTCGCCGACGCGCTGCGCGCCTTCTACGTCAGCTGCGTGGCCCCCGAGTGGGACGCGATACACCGCCGCCTGAGCGCGCACGTGAACCGCTACTCCGAGCTGATCTGCGTGCGGGGCTTCGGCCGTACGCTGCCCAGGCTCACCCCCAGGCTGAGCTGGTACGGCTGCGCCCTGCAGATCGACACCTCGGACCTGTGCCCGTCGCCGGTGGAGCTCGGCGACGGGGGCGTGGCGTTCTCGCCGCTGATGTGCGCCAGCCGCTGCTTCCTCGCCCTGTCGCCGCCCCGCGGCGACAGCAGGGCCGTCATCGCCTATCCGGTCAGCGACGAGGGCGCCCGGGGCCCCGGGTCGGTGGACGCCCTGGCCCAGGTCGTCGGCCAGGCTCGCGCCAGGGTCCTGCGCTCGATCGGCGGCGGATCGGCGACCGGCGAGCTGGCCAGGTCGCTGGCGGTGAGCGCCTCCACGGTGTCCGAGCACGTGACGGCGTTGCGGCTGGCCGGGCTCGTGAACACCTACCGCGAGGGCCGGGCGGTGCGGCACGTGCTCACCTCGCTGGGGCACGAACTCCTCGAATACAGTGCCTGATTTGTCGCATTTCGGTGGCGGTCCGAAAGGATTGCCCCTTTCCTGACTCGATGGTGATGATCAGGCGAATACAGCCCCTCTCACCCAGGAGGTCGGATGACTCGCACACTGAAGGCGTTGGGCGACCGGATGCTCGGCGCCCTGCTGCCCGCCAGCACCGCGGACGCCAGAGGGTGCCCCTACGAGTGCTGGTGCTACCACTGGCTCGACCACACCGCGTGGACCTGCGTGCGGCCGGACTGCACGACCTACGTGTCCTGCTACGAGTGCTGCTGACCCTCCACACCCCGCCCACGGCCCCTCCGCAGAGGGTCGTGGGCGGACCCACCCGTGAAGGAGTGCCATGCCGTACATAGAGCCGTACATAGAGCTGGGCTGCAGGGCCGTGCTCTGCCTGGTCTTCCTGGCCGCGCTGGCGGGCAAGGCCACCGGCTGGCGCGCCTTCGTGTCCTCCGTCCCCGGTCTGGCTCCCGGCCTGCCCGCCGCGCCGGTCGCGGTGGCCGTGCCAGCCGGCGAGAGCGCCGCCGTGGTGCTGCTCGTCCTGGGCGAGCGCGCGGGGTTCGTGCTGGCCGCCGTGTTGCTCGCGGCCTTCGCCGCCGCGATTCTGCTGGCCCTGCGCCGTGGCACCACCGCCACCTGCCGGTGCTTCGGCGTCGCCGCCGCGCCGCTGAGCCGCGTCCAGGTCGTGCGCAACCTGCTGCTGATCGCGGTGGCGGTCACCGGCTGGGTGATGCCGGGCGGGCACGTCGAGCTCGCCGGGGTGGCGCTGGCGCTGGTCGCCGCCGCGGTGCTCGCCGCCGTGCTGGTGCTCTTCGACGACCTCGCCGACCTTCTCCTGGAGAGGAACCTCTGATGCCGTACGTCATCGCAGCCCTGGTCATCGTGGGCGTCATGAGCGCGCTCAACCTGGTGCTGACGTTCGCGGTGATCCGCCGGGTGCGCCATGCCGAGCAGCACGCCGCGCCCTCGGGGCCGCCGTTGCTGCCGGTGGGCTCGACCGTCCCCGACGTGCGCGGGATCGGCCGGCCCGCGGTGATCGGCTTCTTCGACACCGAGTGCCAGGCCTGCCCCGGGCAACTGCCGCCGTTCCTCCAGCTCGTCGCCAATGCGGGCTACTCCCCCTCGCAGGTGCTTGCCGTCGTGTCCGGCCCCGGCGGGGAGAGCTACACGGACGCGCTGCGCGGCAGCGCCACCGTGATCGCCGAGCCCGCCAACGGGCCGGTCTGCCTGGCCTTCCCCAACGCCGCCTTCCCCGCCTTCTACCTGCTCGACGACTCCGGCCGGGTCCGGTCGCGCGCGGTCACCGTGGCCGGGCTCGGCGCCCCCGTCACCGCATGACAGACGAGATCTCGCCCGGCGTGCTGCGGCTGGCCGGGCGGGCCGTGACGGTGTGGGGGCTGGCCTGGCGGGCCGCTCCGCTCGCCGCCGTCTGCTCGGTGCTCGCCGTCATCGCCGGTGGCACGATGCCGGTGGCCGCCGCCTGGTGCACCAAGCTGATCCTGGACGGCCTGGCGGGCGGCCGTGCCGTACTGGCGCCCACGATCATGCTCGGCGCGGTCGGCCTGGTCGCCGCCCTGCTGCCGCATCTCACCGAATACACCGACGGACGGCTGCGCCGCGGCATGGACCTGCTGACCCGCGAACGCCTGTTCACCTCGGTCAACGCCTTCGTCGGCCTCGGCCCGTTCGAGAACCCCCGCTTCCGCGACCGGCTCAGACTGGCCGAGCAGGCCGGGACGGGCGCGGCCAACCTGATCCTGGCCCCCGGCCTGTCGCTGGTGCGCGGGCTGGTCACGCTGGCCGGGTTCGTCGCCGCGCTCATGGCACTGAGCCCGGTCATGACGGCGATCGTCCTGCTGTCGGCGCTGCCGTCGCTCGGGGTGCAGCTGTCGCTGAGCAGGCGCAAGGTACGTCTCGCCTGGCAGGTCAGCCCGGCGATGCGCCGCCAGATCTTCTACGCCGACCTGCTCACCGAGGTCGAGACGGCCAAGGAGGTGCGGCTGTTCGGGCTCGGCACGTACCTGCGCGACCGTCTCCTCGGCGAGATCCGCGCGGTCAACCACCAGGAGCAGGCCCTGGAACGGCGCGCGCTGGCGGGACACGGGCTGCTGGCCCTGCTCGGCGCGGCGATCGGCGGCGCGGGACAGATCTGGGCGATCGCCGGCGGCCGTCTCGGCGTGGGCGACGTGGCCGTCTTCGCCGCCGCCGTCGCCGGGGTGCAGGGCGCGCTGTCGGGCGGGGTCACCCAGCTCGCCCGGCTGCACCAGGCGCTGCTGGTCTTCGGACACTACCGCGCCGTCGTCTCCGCCGCCCCGGACCTGCCCGTACGCCTCCCGCCCCGCCCGCTGCCCGCGCTCCGCTCCGGGATCGAGGTACGAGACGTCTGGTTCCGCTACGGCGAGGGGCGGCCGTGGGTGTTGCGCGGAGTGGATCTCACCATCCCGCACGGCGCCTGCGTCGCGCTCGTGGGCCTCAACGGCGCCGGCAAGTCGACGCTGGTCAAACTGCTGTGCCGGTTCTACGACCCGTCGCGCGGAGCGGTCCGCTGGGACGGGACCGACCTGCGCGACGCCGACCCCGCCGAGCTGCGCTCCCGGCTGACCGCGGTCTTCCAGGACTACGTGGCCTACGACTTCAGCGCGGCGGAGAACATCTCGCTCGGCTCGCTCGGCGCCTCACCCGAGCAGGTCAGGGCGGCGGCGCGGCTGGCCGGGGTGGACGCGGCGCTGGACGCCCTGCCGCACGGCTACGACACGTTGCTGAGCAACCGCTTCCTCGACGCGGCCGAGACCTCCGGCGTCGTGCTGTCCGGCGGCCAGTGGCAGCGGCTCGCCGTGGCCAGAGCATTGATCAGGGGCGAACGCGACCTGCTCATCCTGGACGAGCCGAGCGCCGGGCTCGACGCGGAGGCCGAGCACGCCATCCACCGCAGGTTGCGCGAACATCGGGCCGGCCGCACCAGCCTGCTGATCTCCCACCGGCTGAGCGCCGTCAAGGACGCCGACCTCATCGTGGTGCTGGCGGAGGGCAGAATCGCCGAACAGGGCACCCACACCGCACTGATGGCCGCAGGCGGCGAATACGCCCGCCTGTTCACCCTCCAGGCCAGCGGCTACACCGTCGAGATCGGCTGAAAGCACCGAACGCGGCGAAACGGGCTCCGATGTCGACACAGGTTCATGCGCAGGTTTCGGGCCAGCCCTGGTCGACCCCAGCAGGCCCGCGAACTGCCTGACCAGTCGCTTCGTGTCCGGCACTGCCGCTCTGACGGCCGACGGCGGCACCTCGTCAACCGGGAAGGTGTTGCTCCGCCGTCCGAAGGCCCCGTGGAAGCGGCCGCCCGACCGAGCGCATCGACAGGCCACCCTGCCCAAAGGGATGATCAGGGCGGAAATCGCCTCCGAGGGAACCGCCTCAGTCGAGACGGCCGAGGCTTGAGCCATCAGGGCCAACGCCAGAGGCCCGTCCATGACTCTGCGAATTCAGGTTATGTATGGCAATCTAAGCAGATCCGGGCGAAAAGTCCTGGGCAATCTGTTTGCTGGAGATCAGATGCATAGGACGTCAGGTGGCGATGGCGGACGCATCAAGTCGGCGAAGCCCGTAGCCGCAGGGCACGAGAACGAATCAGCTGACAATCCCTGTCCCGAAATGGCAGGTAGCTGAAATCGTGATCCTCACCTGGAACTCGGCCTCCCGTACCTATCTCGGATCCGCGCGCCGACACATCGTGGACGACATCTGCACGGGCCCTTTCCTGTTCGCGATCGCTGACGGCCACAGGGGACGAGTTGCCGGCGACATTGCCAGCCGTCTCGTGATCGAAACCTTGCAGAAGTACGATCGCGAAACCGATCCAGCAGATTTGACAGCCGTTCTCGAGCACGCGATCGACGCCGCGAACGAATCCATTCAGCAGAAAGTCGAAGCTCAACCCGAACTGGCGGGCATGGGCGCCGATCTGGTGGCCATGGCGTGGTCCGGGACCACGGCGGCCTTGGCCAACACAGGCGATGCACAGGCGTATGTCGCACGCCGAACCGACAGCGGAGCCGCTGAGCTCATCTGGACGACCGAGAGTCGTGCCCACGGCACGGCCGAGGCCGACAGCGCGCCGAGTTCACCGGAGCACATCTCGGGCCTCCTCGATGGACGACCCCGGAAGCACGCCCCTGACCTGGTAACCCTCAGCCTGCACGCCGGCGACCGGATCTTGCTGTGCACCCGTGGACTCGGCGCGGCGGTTCCTCACACACTTCTGATGGATGTTCTGAGCGGACCCGGCGGATCGGCGGAAGTGGCTGATCGCCTCGAAGCCCTTGCCGTGGAGCACGGCGGTCCGGACAACATCACCCTGGTCGTCGTCGAATTCGTCGACTTCGAGTTGCACCGGGAGGAATACACGTTCATCGAATAGCCTCCGTCACCTGAACCGCTGACGCGCGACGCCGGAGCCGGCAGCGTCAGGCCCGGCACGGAAAGGCGACCCCACGTGAAATTCGTGAGGCCGCCCCGGCTTGGAGCCTAATGACTCTCGTTATACCAGTAGCTGATCACCTTGCCGTCCTTGATGATCCCTCCTTGCCCACCGTTCGGACTCGTCAACTTGATTCCCCGCGCCCCGTCGGCCAGCTCCACAAACTTTTGGTTGTATCCCCGCTTGGAGGCCGTGACGGATGCGAGCCACGCCTTGGCGTCAGCTTGATATTATGCCGGCGTCTTGTTGAGCGGCTTGGCGTGGTTTGTCGTAGTGGTACTGAAAGCTGTCTTCGAGGGTCGTTCGGAGACAGCCAGACCGCAGTGAGTTCCCGGGGGCCTGGAATCCACGACGGTGAGGTGTTGTGCACCAATACCGATGCTGCGCCGGCAAGCACATAGTACGTATGGAAATCCGCGACAGTCAGGTTGTGGACACGCTGATGTGCGGTCCACTTCCTGATCCCCTGCACCTGGGCATACGTGCCGGCCGACATGCGAAGGAACATCCCCTGCTTGAGCTCCTCCGCACTCGACCAGGTCGCGATGCCCCTGATTGTTCATCCGAACGCTGCGTCCATCCGCGCGCAGGTCGATTTCAGGGGGCGTGGGGGCGACGAAGTTCTTGCCCTCATAAAATCATGGTCCAATATTCGCCTCGATAGTCGATTGTGCCATCCGACTCTCGGACTGATTCGATCCTGTCGAACCGAATCTCTATATCGAACTTCTTTTCCTCGGCTGGCTGATAGCCGCAATGACGGCACCCCTGCTCTACGCCTTCGGTGTCGGCCGCCGGCCCTCGTGTTGACGTGCTGTTCCTACGCATGGGGTGACCACGCCCCTGGGCCTCCAGGGGCTGGTCACTGCGAGGTCCCCCTTCGGCCGTCACGGTGACGCCAGGCGGCTGCAAGCTCTCGAGCAGCTCCCACGCAGTTGACGTCATCCGGGACAGAGTCGCGGTCACATGTCGCCAGGCGAGACTGTTATCTGGAGCCGCTATTCGGACGGATTCTTCGCTCGCTCGATCCATGCTTTCATGATGTCGACGGCGAGCCAATGACCGCAGTCCTCCGCTTCGGCGAGAATGGTTTTCCCCCCGATGACCCTCAACGGATTCGCACCCCGCGCAAGAAGGTAGGCGGTGACGTTGACGCGCAGGGGGTCGCGGGTTTGAACATGACTGTCCCACTCGATGTCGATTGCGTGCCGGAGCAACGTCCAGCCGCTCTCGCACCCCTGCTCATCCTCAACGTCATGACCGGAATCGAGCAGTTCACGCAATCTCGGCAGGTCTTCCAATTCCACGGCGACATGAGCTGGAGAGTCGGTCAATGGGAAGCTCCTCAAGTATATTCACCCTGAATGAACAGAACAACGTTATTGTACACCCGTGCCACTCCAGGGCCGACGGGATCAACGGGAGACCGAGAGGGCAAAGTGCCCTGCTTCTGCACGCGGTAACAGCAGAAACAGGGCACATGGCCTCATGAAGTCATTGCGTCCTCACATTCACTCTGATGTCGGGGAAGCGTTTGATGAACTGAGCAAGCACTCCAGTGCATTCTGAACAGATCGCACGCTCAGAATAGATGGTGAGAGTGCCCTTGGAAGTCGGCTTAAGCGACTTGGCGAGCTTCTCGAGTATCTTCCACTCCGAGTCGGCGTCCTTCCACCCTCGGTCGAAGATCGGATCGGTCGGCATCTCCACTGAGCCCGGATACTGATGCTTCCCGCTGACGCCGACGAGCTGCCCGCGCATATCGTCGATATCGTACTGTGCCACGGCGGCGTTCCGGCCTTTGCCTACCTGGTATTTGGCCTTGTATTCCGCCACGAAATCCTTGAGTGGGCAGCTCGTGTTGTGAACGAGTACGGCTGCGGCGCCGGCCGCCACATAGTACGTGTGGATGTTGGCGACCGTCATGTTGTGAACGGTCTGAACGGCGGTCCATCGCTTTACCGCCTGCACCTGCACGAACGTTCCCGCAGAGGTGCGGAGCCACATGCCGGACTTGAGCTCGTCGGCCATGACCCATTTCCGCAGCTGAGGCGCCCAGAATGGATGGTGGTCAGTGGCGACCAGGGAGCTGCGCTCGTCGTCCTTGTCAGCTGCGTCGACGCTGATCTGGACGAGATGTTTATCGCCCTTGCTGGTCAGGACTGCGGTGACAGGCTCTGCTCTGGTTTCTCCGGTCTCAGGATCGGTTGCCAGTACCTTATCCCCGACTTTCACTTCCTCGATAGGCTTCTGACTGCCGTCCGCCAGGAGGACTTGCGTGCCCGGCACGAAGCTGTCACAGGGAATCGACTTGGATTCGTGGGGAGTGTCTGGGGTGTGGGGCCTGTTCTTGAACCTGGCGTCGAGTGCAGTATCCAGACAGGCTTCAGCATCCCCCTCCTGCATGCAGGTGGTAGCCGTTTTGGTGTTGTTCAGCCAGCTCCACATGATCAGGATGTAGGTCTTCTCCCAGATGTTGAATCCCTGTCGACACTTCTCTCCCGAACAATCCAGATATACGGTCGGAGTATTAGCGTCCTCTCGTTTCTTGAAATTCTTGAGCATTTGGTCATGCCCGTCGCGATTTTCCTTGTTCGCTGCCCTGATCTCTTTCTCAGTTCGCGGACAGTTGACGCCCGGCTGACAGTGACCAGGACGCGGCTCGTGCCCGTCGATCTCAATGCGTGAGATGGGGTTGCCGCCGGTGAAGGCGTAGCGGTTGCTGGTCCAGGGATCGAGGCCGAGGCTCAGGTCGTCGAGGGCGCCGTTGTAGGAGTCGAGGTTGAGGAAGCGGTTGAGGCCGGGGCTGTAGTCGCGGAACCCCATGTCGTACATGCCGGTGGAGTTGTCCCAGCGCTTGGCGTTGAAGCGGTAGGGGTTGTACTCCTCCTTGGCGGTGGGGTCGATGGGGTCGGGCTTGTCGACGCCGGTGAAGAGTTTGTCGTCGTTCTTGCCGTAGGCGGTGTAGCCGTAGGTGGCGCGGGTGTCACCGGTTTCGCTGGTGATCTGTTCGACGTCGGTGTGCGGGTTGTAGCCGTAGTAGGAGGACTCCTCCGAACTGTCGGCCTTCACCTTTACCTGTGACAACCGCTCGCCCCACGGGCTGTACTGGAAGGACTTGACCAGTTTGCCGGCCACTTCCTCGTCCAGGACCTCGCCGGACAGGCCGAGGTAGGAGTAGGTGGTGGTCTTGGCGGAGGCGGTGCCTTCCTTCTCGGTCTTGGTGGTGGTGCGGTCGAGCGGGTCGTAGGTGTAGGTGGTCACCGTCGAGGTGGCGCCGTCGGCGCCGAGCTTCTCGTGTTCGGTGACGTGGTCGAAGCCGTCGTAGGTGTACTTCTCCCAGGTCTTGCCGCCGCCCTGGATGGTGCGCAGCCGGCCGTAGGGGTCGTAGGTGTACGTACTGGTCTGGCCGCCGCTGACGGAGGTCATCAGGCGGTTGCGGTCGTAGGTGAAGGTGGTCTTCCTGCCGAGGACTTCCTCTTCCCACACGTTGCTGTTGGGGTCGTGGGAGTAGGTCTCGGTCTCGACCGGGCCGCCGCCGGTCGGGGTCTTGACGGTCTTGGCAATGCGGTCGCGGGGGTCGTAGGTGTAGGCGTAGGTGTTGTCGAGGTAGGCGCCGGGGTTGTCGGCGTTCTGGACCTTGGCGTGGTCGCTGGCCCGTTGCAGGTTGCCCTGGTAGCCGATGGTGTGCTCGGCGACGATCGCCGCGTTGGGCTTCTTCTCCACCGAGTGGCGCAGGACGCCGGACAGGAAGTAGTCGTAGGTGACGGTGTTGTTGTTGGCCTTGGTCTCGCTCTGGCGTTCGGCGCGCGGGGTGTAGGTGTAGGCGGTGGTCTTGGGTGAGGGGTCGCTGGCCGTCTTCTTGTTGACCACCTGGTTGACCAGGTCACGCACGTCGTAGCCGTAGGTGGCCACCGTCTTGTCGTGGGTGCGGACGGTGACGGCGCTGTTCTCGTTGTAGTCGTAGGTGGTGGTGTTCTTCAGGGCGCCGTCGAGCTTTTCCTGGATCTTCTGGATCTGGTTGAGGTTGGTGTAGGCGATGTCCCACAGGTCGATCTTGGCCGTGGGCGAGTTGTCGTCGATCCGGGTCAGGTTGGCGTTGGCGTCGTAGGTGTAGGAGAAGTCCTTCTTCTCGGTGTCGCTGGCGCCGCCGGTGTCGCGGACGAGTTTGACGGCGTCGGCGGCCAGGGTGCCGTTGGCGGCGTCGGTGAGGGTGATGCTGTGGGCGGTGCCGGCGGTGAAGGTGTAGGAGCCGAGTTCGACCCAGGTGCCGGCGTTCTTGGTCTGGTCGACGACCACGTCGGCGGTGCCGCCGTCGTGCTTGACGGTGTACTTGGCGTTGGTGGCGGTGGCGCCGGAGGGGTACTGGACGGCGACCCTGTAGGTGCCGGCGGTGGGGGTGGTCAGGTTCCAGGTGAAGCTGCTCTGGCCGGTGCCGGCGGGGGCGGTGGCGTAGTCGTAGCCGACGAACCCGGTGGAGGCGGCGACCTGCGGACCAGTGATGTTGGCGGCTGAGGTCGGTGTCCAGGAGCCGGTGGCGACGACCTGGCCGGTGTCGGAGTTGTCCTCCAGGACGACGTCCAGGCCGAGCGGGACGCCGTTGTCGGAGTGGGTCTTGAGTTTGCCGTCGGGGTAGTAGTCCCAGTCCAGCGCGCGCTGGGAGGAGCCGCCCGCGGAGGTGACGGTGCGGTTGGTCTGCAGGCCCAGCTTGTTGTAGTCGTAGGTGGTCTTGATGTCCCACGGGTCGGTGGTGGTCCTGGACCAGCCGTTGTCCCAGTAGGTCATCGTGGTGATGTTGCGGACGGTCTGGCCGTGGGAGGGCGGGGCGGAGATCTCCTTCAGCCGGGAGACGTCGTCATAGGCGTAGGTGGTGCTGTCGGGCTTGTTGTAGACCGGGTCGTCCTTGTCGAAGGGGTAGATCTCCTCGATCGGACGGTTCAGCTTGTCGTACCTGGTCTCGGCGATGAAGTCGGTGTCGTCGTCGGTGGTCTCCACGCCGCGCGGGGTGATGGTCTTGGTCCTGTTGCCGACCCAGTCGTAGGCGAACCGGGTGGTGATGTACTTGATGTCGCCGCCGTTGTCGGCGTGCGGGACCTTGGTCTCGATCACCGCGCCGCGCTTGTCGTACGTGGTGATCGTCTTGTTGTTCTCCTGGTCGGTCTGGCTCACCACCAGCCCGTCCAGGTCGTAGTCGACCGCCGTCACGAACCCGGCCGCGTCCTTGGACGTCCTGAGCCGGTGGTTGAGGTCGTAGGTGGAGGTGGCGGTGTAGTCGGCCGTGTCGGCGGTGGCGTTCTTACGCGGGTCGACGACCTTGACGGTGTTGCCGACGTTGTCGTACGTGTACGTGATCTTGTGCTGCTTCGCGTTGAGGACGTCGGTCAGCTGGTAGATCGGGTCGTAGACGTAGGTGGTGGTGAAGTCGGCCGCGGTCGCGCCGGACAGGTTGCCCTTCGGCTCGGTCTGGGTCTTGAGGTTGCCGGCCAGGTCCCAGGTGAAGGTGGCCTTGCGCTCCGGTCCGGTGTCGCTGTCCTTGGGCAGCAGCGACTCGGTGAGCTGGTCGGCCGCGTCGTAGGCGGCGGTGGCCACGGCGCCGTTGGGCGCGGTGGACTTGGTGACGTTGTCGTTGCGGTCGTAGACGGGGGCCGGGGTGACGACGAAGTCGTTCTTGTCCTGGTCCTTGGGGACCTTCGACTCCAGCGGGCGCTTGAAGACGTCGTAGGTCTGGCTGCTCTTCTTGCCCAGCGCGTCGGTCACCGACAGGACGTTGCCGCGCACGTCGTAGACCGTTGCGGTGGCCTTGTCGTAGGCGTCGGTGATCGTCTTGGGGTAGCCGGAGGGGTCGTAGTCGCCGAACGTGGTGGCGTTCTGGTTGGCGTCGGTCGACTTGGTCAGCTGGCCGAGCGGGTCGTAGTCGTACTTCGTGGTGTAGTCGTCGACTGCCGCCGTCTCGACGCCGAGCGGGTCGGTGACCGTCTTGAGGTTGCCCTTGGCGTCGTAGCCGAACTTCCACCTGCGGCCCTCGGGCGAGGTCTTCTCGGTCAGGTCGGCGACGTAGCCGTTCAGACCGGACTGATAGACCAGCGTGGTGGGGTTGGTGCCGTTCTTGTTGGCCTCGGCGTCCTTCAGCTCGAGCGGAAAGCCGGTCTTCTGGTCGAACGTCCAGGTGGTGTACGCCTGGTTGGCCTCGGTCAGCTTGGTGACGTTGTGGTCGGGGTCCCACTCCAGCCTGGTGGGCTCGTTCTTGGCGTTGGTGATCGTCTCGGGCCGGCCGTAGGCGTCCAGCACGTACTTGGTCTGGTTCTGGAGCGGATCGGTGATCGTGGCGTTGATCACGCCGCCTTGGGGGCCGTCCGGGTCCACGTAGTCGAACCTGGTGACGCCGTCGAGCCGGTCGGTCAGCGTCTCGACCTTCCACAGGTCCTTGGGGTCGACCGGAGCCTCGTAGTACTTCAGGTCCGTGTCGTTGCCGCGCGGGTCCGTGACGGTCACGAGCTTGACGTTCTTGTTGCCCTGGGTGGCGTCGTAACGGAAGCCGAACGTCTTGGCGCCCTCGTCGCCGGCACCGTCGATCATGCGGGCCATCAGGCCCTTGTCGGTGTAGGCGAAGGTGACCTTGCGGCCGGCGATGTCGGTGATCGACTCGACGGTGTCGATGATGTGCGGGTTGGTCAGCTTGGTGTCGTCGACGGGCTTCCAGGTCGTGTCGTCGATGTAGGTGTAGTCCTGGCCCTTGGCGTAATAGTCCAGGGTCAGCGTCTTACGACCGGCGGCGTCGGTGATGAACTGCAGGAACTTGGTGGGCTTGTTGTTGGACTTGCGCCGTTCGTAGGTGAACGACATGGTGTTGCCGTTCTTGTCGACGATCGCCGACTGGAAGCCCTCGTCGTCGAAGAAGAACTGGGTGCGGTCCGGCTTGGTGAACACCCACTGGCGGGCCGGGTCGCGCGAGTAGCGATCGGGCGAGGCCGCCGATTCGGGCACGCGCTGCAGGTACAGGTGCACGCCGCGGGGGTGCTTGTAGTCGCAGGTGTTGGGCAGGCAGCTGGTGTTGCCGTGCTTGTCCAGCGTCCAGACATGCGTGGTGCCGTCGCCGTCGGTCAGCCGCACCTGCTCCGGCCATCTCTGGCCGGGCGGCTGGAACTGCAGCTGCGAGCCCAGCTTGGTCAGCGTCGAGGTCTGCAACGACCAGCCGTAGCCGAGCGCGGCGGCGGAGGTGTCCAGGCTGTTGTAGGTGGTGCGGACGAACGTCTGCGCGCCCCGGGAGGGGTTGGAGAAGGCGTTGTAGTTCCACACCACGTTGCCCGCGTACGGGTTGACCAGGGCGGTCGTCCCGGCGCCGGTGTTCTTGCCGGTGTAGGCGTAGAACTTCTCCAGCCCCAGCAGGTCGGAGGTGGGCGAGTCGATGCGGATCTGCTGCGGCAGTTCCGGCAGGTGGTGGGTGGCCGACTTCCAGTTGTTGGTGACCGTGTCCTGGACGTCCCACACCAGTTGAGCGCCCTCGGCCAGGTTGCGCGCGGTCGTGGGGGCCTTGACCTGGGCGTCCACGCTGATGCTCGCACCTGGCGGCAGGTCCGGCAGCGTGGTCCTGAGCTGGGTGTCGGCGGTGGAGATGTCGGTGCCGTCGGGCAGCTTCCAGTGGTACGACAGCTTGGTCGAGGCGCCGGGCCAGGTCTCGGCGGTGGTGTTCTTCACCATGACCGAGATCACGGTGGTCGCGCCGACGTCCAGCCGCTCCGGGGTGCCGGGCGCGTAGAACGAGCTCACCGAGCCGCTCTCGGCGTAGGTGACGGCCAACTTGGGCCGCAGCAGCGGCTCGCTGGTCTCGCTGGACAGGAACTGGGCCGACTGCTTGGCCGTGCCGGCCTCGTTGCCGACCTTGATCAGCAGGCCGTGGTTGGCGCTGGGCGTGGCGGTCCAGGCCTTGGCGGCGTCGGTGACCGTCCAGGGCCGCCAGCCGGCTGTGTCGGTCAGCCCGGTGACGCTGCCCAGCGTGGCCGCGTCGATGTCGCCGCCGGGCGTGGTCCACGGGCTGGTCCAGGTCGCGTTCTCGTCGGATGCCCGGGTGAGCCGGTGTGCGGTGAACGAGGCCCCGGTGCCGGTGGCGGTCGCCTGCCACAGCGACAACTGGGCCTGGCTGATCTGCGCGTCGGCGGGGATCTGGGTGGCGTAGTCGTCGAACCTGATCACGGCGCGGGTGTTGGCCAGGGTCGTGGCGGTGTTACCGGCCTGCAGCCGCTTCTGGCCGCCCACCACGTCGTGCCCGGTCGCCGGCTCGCCCGAGGCCAGGGTGGTGTCGGCCGTGGCGTACAGGGTCTTGGTGACGTAGCCGGGCTTGGGCAGGAACACCCGCACCTTCTGCGAGGGCACCACCTGCCCGTTCTTCAGCACCGCCTCCACCCAGTAGTCGGCTCGGTGGGTGTAGTCCGGGTTGGCGCCGTCTTCCGCGGTGGCGCCGCTGCTGGTGTCGACGTACGAGGTGACCTCCGGCGGCAGCGTCACCACCAGGTCGTCGTAGTCTCCGCTGCTGTTGTTGGAGCTGCGGTTGCAGGCCGACGGGCACATGTGACGCAGCCGGTACTCCACCAGGTCGTCGGCGCTGTCACCGGGGGTGGGATCGGCATAGGCGCTCCATGACAGCGACGCGCCCACCGAGGTGGCCAGCGTCGGCTGCTCCAGCCGCACCGACGGCTTGCCGAACGTCACCAGCAGTCGCGGGTGCGCGAGGGGATCCACCGTCAGCGGATTGACCGCACCGAAGTCGTCGATCGCCTGGTAGGCCACCCCGCCCACCGGGGCGGTCTTGGCCTCGTTGGCCGCCTTGACCAGAATGCCGCCCATCGGGGCCTCGACGCTGGAGTACCAGCCGTTGACCATCGCGGTCACGTCGAAGGTGTGCCAGCGCGACAGCTCGCCCGGCTGCCGGGTCACGGTCGAGGCGGCGGTGGCGGCGTAGCCCGGCTGGTTGTTCCATGTCGTGCCCAGTGGGTCCCACGTCCAGGAGTCGTCGGTGATCTCGTGCGCGGCCAGCGTCACCGCCGCGCTCTCACCCAGCGCCTGGTCGAAGTACATCTCCAGCGAGGCCTGATCGATTCTGGTGCCGATCGGCAGGGTGCTCGCATCCGGCGCGCCGAAGTACAGCAGCGCCCGGTTCAGCCCCGCCGACGTCTTGCCGACCGGCAGCTTCCAGGAGTCCGCGTAGTTGGTGGTGGCCGAGGCGTTGCTGACGTAGGTGTCGTAGACCGAGATCGCCCAGTCGTTGACCTTGAGCGTGGGGTCGATCAGCACCGGCCAGGCGCGCTCGGGCGCGGCCAGCCACGCCGCGTCCGGCTTCAGCGTGATCGTCGCCTCGCCGTCCGGGCCCTGGACGAGTTCCTGGGTGATGGCGCCGGTGCGCTTGCCGTACGGCGAGGCGGCGTCGTCCTGACTGTCGATCATGAACGGGCGCGGGATCGTGAAGGCCCGCCTGCCGTTCTGGCCGGCGAACGAGATCGACCCGTCGCCGTTCTGCGTGGCCCGCAGGTCACCGCCGGTTTTGACGGTGAAGGCGAAGCTCGTTCCGGCGGCGGGCGGCTTGGTCAGCCGCAGGTGCTCGGTCACCCCGGAGGCGGTGACCGTGTAGATCAGGTCGGCGCCGTCCCACATGCCGGGATAGGTGACGGTCGAGCCCTTCACCTGCGGGCTGATCTGCCGCGCGTCACCTGGCACGCCGAAGGTGACCTGCCCCTTGCCCAGCGCGATCCGGGCCAGCTTGTCACTCTTGTCACCGAAGCGGGTCTGGAAGCCCGTCCTGTCGTTGCCGTGGACGAACCCGTCCCCTTCGGCCGCCCCGACGCTGGTGTCGATGGGCTGCCACGTCCCGGACGAGTCCTTGAAGTACACCGGCCGGGTGGAGATCTCCGCCTGCGAGCGGCCGTCCTCCAGCTCGTACACGGTGCCGAAGCGGGATCGCTTGCCCGTCAGCTCCTTGACCCGCTTGCCCGGCGGCGGCGCCACCGGCTTCTGCTGAGCGGCCGTATCCCGGCCCGGCAGGGCGACCGGGGTCCGTGCGGGGCGGATCTCGCCCTTCGGATCCTCGGTGAACCAGTCCGCCACCTGGCCGGTCAGCCAGGAGGCCGCCCGGGAGAACAACCCGGGTTCGGTGGGAACGGCCGCCGACGACTGCGCCAGCACCGGCGCCGGCGGAGCCAGGGAGGCCATGAGTACGAGCGTGACCAGCACGGCGACGTGCCGCCGTAACCGATCGTGACGACGGCGGGATCGCGGCTGGACAGGCCGCTCGGGGGATGACCGCGACACAGACACTCCACTTCCGTACGGCCACGAAGGCCGCACATAAAGAGCACCTAAAGGCTCTGCAGAGCAAAACATCCGAATCACGCCACAAAGCGACACAAATGGTCAATAAACACGGAACGCGACTTACCGAAACTTCCGAACAAGCGCTCGCATACGGCCGACACGCGCTCCCCGCTGGGAAGATCCACCCGACGGACGCGATCCAGTCGGCGAACCGTCAAGGTGACTGCCTGTAAACAGCGCAGGTCGTGATCAGCTGTGCGGAGAACCGCGCGATCGGACTCCCAGCAAACTCACAGCAAGCCGGTTCCATCGCCAGGAGGCCCTCAGATCCCGTCCCACCTGCACGAACGAACCGCCGCTCTCGGCAGGGCCAGTCACACCTGGACGCGAGAGGCGTTGCGCGACGACGTCCCACCGCGACCGAACGCCGGATCGACCTGGCGCCGGTTGCCATAACGGTCAGATCACAGTTGACGGACCGCCCCGCCGATGCGGCAGGAGTTGGCACCCCAGGTCAGCACGACGTTCCGACATGCGACGCGCGTACGCCTGCGCGCGGCGGGATCTTGACGACTTCTGACATCCATGTCTAGATCAATCCGATTTGCCCCGAAAGCGCGGAGGTTGGCCATGACACCGAAGCCGTCCGTACACACGTGACATCCCAGCACTCCCCCACTGCCACAGACCGTGACAGCCGCCGAGCCCGGGCAGCGAAGATCTGCGCAGTCCTGACCGGCATCCTGCTGCTGGGTCTCGCGATCAGCCTGACCGCCCTCCCCGGCATCTCCACCACACTCGACGAGATCAACGACCCAGGCGACACCGCCACCATTCGCCAAGCCGCCAGTGATCTCCACCGCGTGCCCTCGTCGGCCACGCCGACACCACGGGCCGTCGCCGCAGCCGGCCCCAGATCGCCGATCGCGTCGCCGCCGGCCACACGATCAGCAGCCAGACCGCGACCGACCACCACCACCAGAACTCCGCGAACCACACACGCCGCCCCGCCCACCGGCACGCACAGCACCAGGACCAGGGCCACCCAGCCGCCCGCCGTCACCGCTCGCCCGACACACCATCGTCACGCCGCTCCGCCCGCAACCGGATCCTCGTCCAGCCCGGCCACACCTCCGCCCGACGTCCCGCGCAAGGTCACCCCGCCGGGACAGACCAGAGAGCCCCCGGGCCAGACCTCGGACAAGACCCACGGCCCGAAGAACGCCTCCACCGACAGCGGCCGTCATCCCTCGAACCAACCGTCCTCCCGCGGACGGGAGGACGTCACGTCAGGGACGCCGCCGAGTTTCCCGAGGTGACGCGCGGCATCTGGCGACTGCGGGGAGTACCCCGATCGCGGGGCTCGTCCTCTTCCACGGGGTCGTCACTGGCCTGGAAGCGCAGCCCGACCATCAGGTGATCGGGCGCATGCGGGTCGCTGCCCTGCCTGGAGTCGGGCCAGGTGGGCCGGAAGGAGACGACGGTGTTTCCGTCCCGCATGTACTTGAAGCGGTCATGGCCGTTGATGTCCATGCTGAAGCTGAGGGCGTGACGGCCTCCTTCGGTCAGCGACAGCAGACAGCAGGAAGGCATCGTCCGAACGTGCCGGCAGGATGCCCGTCCAACCTCCGGCCACCCGACCGTCGACGAGCAGCCCCTTCCCCGGCACTGCAACGGAACAGGAACTCCATCAGTTCGCCGTCGGACTTCGGGTCGGGGCTGGTTCGGGGTGGACGACGACCGGCATGCCGGCCCGCATCGCGCCGGAGCCATGGATCGATCGGCCGTCATGAGCCTTCCGGAACTCCAGGTGGTGGGTGCCCGCCGGCACACTTCCCCACTTGTAGTACTGCCAGGAGTCGCAGCTGAACCGCGCGGTCGCGCCTGCGGGCCGGAGCGCCCCCCAGTAAGTGGTGGTGCCGTCCGGGCAGGAGTTGTTCCACCACAACTCGACGTCACCGGCCGAGGTCTGGGTCCACTCCCGCGAAAGGACGCGGAAGGCCATGCTGTCTATCCGCGCGGCGAACCCGTATCGGGGATCAGGTGCGGGCGGCGGGGTGTCCATGGCGACGGCCGCTTGCTCTCCCGGCCCCCGAAGGAGGACGAACCCGAGGCCGGCCATCAGCACACCCCCCGCACCGGCGGCGAGGACGAGCCGCCACCCTGGCCTGCCTTCAAATACCGACTCGAAAGCTCAACCTGGGAGCAGAAGTCCGGCATGACCGTCCTCTCCATCACCTACCCCGCCTGAACCGCCCCGCCCAGGCCCTCGGACACCGCACCCACCGCTCGCACCGGGACACGCCGGCCGCCTGCACCTCTCTTGGCGAGGAGGGGGCTACAGACTTCGGCCGACTGACCGAATGCGGGCCCGTTCGAGGCTCTGGGCATGGAGCCGGACGGCGAGGCATTCGCGGTGGGCGACGACGGCGGTGCTGCCGGGGCCGTCGGCGCTGCGGACATCCAAGGTCACGCCGTCACCGCCCGGGCTCAGGACAGTCGGCGTGCCGCAGAAGTCGCACCCCCATCGGAAGCACTCCAGGTCCTGGCCGCGCAGACTCAACCGCGCCCATGCGGGCGAGCTGTAACGCCGGAGTTGCTGGACGACAGCGTCAACCTCGGCACCGACCGGAGGGTATTCCTCGGGAAGGGCGCGGGGGTTCGCCGATGGGCTGTCGATCACGGCGGCGTCCACGGACGCGCCGATGTCCTCATGACCGAGGATCACCACGCTGATGCCCCACGGTTGATGGCTGGTCACCCCAGCCCGGACCCTCTGCCCAGGGACAAGACCGGCCCCTGCGGCATCAAATCGATGCATCCGGCCATTCTCCCGCGTCAAACGCCTGGGCTCGACTGTTGCTTGATCACGCTGAAGGTGCACGGGCCTCATGCGGTAGCGCGGCCCACGGCTCGTGGGTGCCCGCCTTCGATCCCTGCGGTCGCTGTTCCAACGCCCTCAAGTACCGGCTTCCATCACCCGGTCGGCGAAACGCAAGAGCTCGGCGATCCGGCGGTGACAATCACCTGGGTTCTCGTGCGAGAAGGAGGATCTGCTCCAGAGCCCTCCGGGGATGAGGAATTTCCCGGCGCGATCCGTACCCAGGGCCTCGTCGAGGTGAAGTAGCCCGCCAAGGACCCAATTCTGGTCGTAATAGCAGTCGCGCTGCGGGAGGTACCGATCCAGGTACGCAGTCAGAATGTCGGCGTCCTGGGACTGCCCGAACCGGGTGATGGCGAAGCTGTAGCCCTGACCGGCGTAGACGAGGTCGCTTTCCAGAAGCAGATCAGCCAGGACACCCCGGAACCGGGTGCGCCGGTCGAGCCCGATGAGCCACGCGGCGGTGAGCCGCTCCCGCCAGCCGGCGAAATCTCCTGGCGCGAGCATGACTTCGAGCTCGACATCGGTGATCTGCCGAGCGTCGCGGCCCAAAGCCCTGAGGAACTCGACTCGTTTCCGATGAGGCAGAGCAAGGAAGTTGCCATGGAGAAGCTCGAGATAACGACCGGTCTCGGACTCTGTTGTGCCGATCACGTAGCGCTCAATGATCTCAAGCCCTGGATCACCCATCGGATCAGTCACGGACGCATCCTACTGACGACGGTTTTACAGCGGAACGACGTTCCCGACCACGTCAGACCTTGCCTCACATGCATATTCTCGCCTGTCCACATCGGCCAGTGCGGCCTGGACGAGGTCCGAAGGGTACTTCTGAGACCTGGTGGATGGACCCCATCAACCTAACGGTCAACGATGTGACGAATTGCGTCGGCCGGGACCGGAACGGCGTCAACTGCATTCAGTCCGGCCGGGGGAATTATAACTATTCCTGGCTGACGGCAACCGGCTGGTTCGAAGTCGCGGACAATTTCCAGAATCTCCAGGCTGCACTGACCACAGGTCGGAGTCGTATGCGCATTACGCGAACGGCTCGTTCTGGGGCGTTGCCGTCCCCGCGCCCACGTATATTATCCAAGGAACGTCGTGCAGGGCTGGTGGGACGGAAACCTGACCGGCCTCACCGATTCATATGCGGGCTCCGGATGCAGTTTCCTGCTGTCTCGCCATTACAGGGTCATACGCACCTATGATTAGTGTCAGCCTGTGGAGTCGCGAAAGACTCCGCGAGAGACGGGTGATGGGGATGATGAGCCGATGAGTCCCGAAAGACGCTGGGTCGTCGCAGGGGTGGCCCTCGCTCTCGCCGGAGCCTTGTTCACGCTCATCATCCCGGTTTACGGAATCAACAATCCCACAGGAACTCATGCGTCCGACATCGACTGGACGAACGGCCTCCCGCTCTTCATTCCCGTCGCCATCTCAGCAGTCCCTCTCACCGTTACGGGCAGGTACATGAGGTGGGCCACAACCTTGACTGCAATCTGTCTGGGCATCTGGTGCGTCCTCGGCCTCGCATCGGTCGGCATCTTCTACGCCCCCGCGTTTGTTTGCACGGTCGTCGCTGCCGCCCTTGCCAATCGAGGCCGACAGGCGTGACTCCGTGCGGGCCGCAGAGGAGATGGTCTTGAGCTCTCCGGCGAGCGCGCCGAGCACGAGGCTGTCCGGCCGCGGGACGTCGCCGTGGCCGACGTCGAGCAGGAGCAGGAAGCGGACGGGGGTGGTGGGCAGTTCCATCGGGCCCGCGTCGGGTGGGCGCGGCTCCTCGTCGTGCCGTCCTCCAGAGTTGCCGTAGGGCGCCACCGTCGATCGCCCATTCGGCGCCGGCTCGATGCCCCGAACAGCAGCCCCCACCCCTCGAGGTGTTCGACGGCGCTCTCCAGGAAGTAGCTCGCGTCCAGGATTGCGGCTGCCGAACATTCCATCCGTTCAGGTCAAGCGGCATGTGAGTACTCGTGGAGGGCGCCGCCGAGCCGGTCTCTGCGCCTGCCGAAGTTACGTCCACCCGGGTCATGCCCCTGTTCCTGCGCCTGCCGATAATCACATCCGCCCAGGTCATGGCCATCTGGAAGCTTCACGGCGCGGCGCGAGCACCAACCACCGGGAGAGGGCGAACGCATACGGCATGATGATCGGCCGTGCTCCTTCGTCTGGCCTGTCTCACCGTCACGAACACGTTCGCCGCGCTGTGACTGCTACCCATGAGCGATCGAGACAAGGACATCGAGATCCTCGCCCTGCGCACCAGATCACCGTCCTCGCACGCCAACTCGGCGCCGACACCGAACTCAGATTCGCTCCCGAGGACCGGGCCCATCTCGCCGCACCCCTGACCTCGCTACCCCGCGAGGTCCTGCGCCGGCTGCGGCTACTCATCCAACCGGACATCGTCTTGCGCGGGCATGGCGATCTGACGAAAACGGCGTCATACCCGTACCTGTCGGCCGAAGCGGCCTGGCCGCCTACCCACCGTCCAGTCCATCCGCGCTCTCGTCCTACGTCCGGTTCGGGAGAACCACGGCTGGGACTACCGGCGGGTCCACGGTGAGCGCACCGCCCTCGGCAACGAGGTCACGCCGTCCACAGTGTGGGAGGAGATCCTCAAGCAGGCCGGGCTTGATCCGGCGCCCGAGCGGGCGTCCACCACGCGGGCCGACTTCCTGCGCTCGCAAGCCGACGCCCTGCCGGCCTGTGATTTCATCGAACCCACCACTTTGAACGGGCAGCGCCAGTACATCCTGGCCGTCATCCAAGCGATTACGAATCTGGTGATGGATCTGAACGACGCGGGCTGCCGGGCGCGCCATCTGCTCCGAGATCGGGATGGGAAGTTCCCGGAGCTTATGAACGAGATTCTCGCCGAGGCCGGCATCAAGACGGCGCTCACCGGTATCCGGATGTCGCGGATGAACTTCATCATGGAGCGGTGAGTGCAGTCGTGTCGCAACGAGCTTCTCGACCGCTGCCTCGTTCGGAACGAACGCCACCTTCGGCACGGCCTGCGCGAGTACGAACACTTCTAAACCAGCACCGGGCCCATCAAGCCCTGGACCAAGCAGCGTCGCTGCGTTCCGCCTCTGATCCGATCTCGGATCCGACGCAATCATCGACCTGAATGTACGCCGACGAGACCGGCTCGGTGGCGTTCTCCACGAATACTCACATGCCGCTTGACCCCTGAACGTATGGAATTTTCGGCAGGCGCACAGTGCGCAGCGGAACCGCTTGGTCCAAGGCCCGCGCCGGGTCTCCCGAACCCCGCGGCGGCGGGCTGTGCCCCTGCCGATCGGCTCCGACTCGTTCAACGACGGCAGGGTCCACTCCGTCGTCGGCCGCGTCGTCCGCGACCTGCGCTGACCCCGTCAGCGCGACAACGACTGCAGTGACCCGGCGATCCAGTGCCCGGCCCAGCGCTTGATCTTGCGCAGCGCCTCCGGCCGGCTCGCCGCTCGGTCGAGCCGGTAGTACAGCCGCGGCGGCATGTACGACAGCAGCGGCGAGTGCCGCTGGCCGAGCAGCGCGAACATCTGCGCGGGCTCCAGGCGCAGGTAGCGCGGCAGGTCCTCGTAGAATCGCGCGCTGTAGCGGGCGGCGCTCTGGACCGGCAACAGCGCGGCCTTGCGCTCCCGCTCGTAGGCCGCGAGCGCGGGCGCCAGGGCGGGGTGGCGCTCGATCGCGCCGGCCAGCGCGATGGCGTCCTCGATCGCGAGCGTGGTCCCGGCACCGATGGAGTAGTGCGTGGTGTGCGCGGCGTCGCCGAGCAGGACGAGGTTGCCGCGGTGCCAGGAGCGGTTCGTCACGGTCTGGAAGCGCAGCCACTGCGCGACGCCCTGCCCGCGCCCGATGAGCCGATGCCCGTCGAGCAGGTCGACGAACAGCTTCTCCAGCAGCTCCAGGTTGCCCGCCTCGTCGGCGCGGTCGAGCCCGAGCCCGCGCCACGTGGCGGGCGTGCACTCGATCACGCAGGTGCTGCGCTCGTCGTCGAAGCGGTAGCCGTAGCACCAGATCCAGCCGTGCTCGGTCTCCACGAAGGCGAAGGTGAAGGCGTCGAAGACCCTGGTGGTCCCGAGCCAGATGTAGGTGTTGCCCCCAGTGGCGACCTCGGTGCCGAAGTCGTGGCGGCCGCGCAGCGGGCTGTTCACCCCGTCGGCGGCCACCACCAGGTCGGCGTCCGGGACCTCGCCGAGGATCTCGCGCTCGAACTCCACCCGCACGCCGAGCGCGATCGCCCGGTCGGCCAGGATGCCGAGCAGCCGGTGGCGGCCGATTCCGAAGCCCTCGTCGCCGCGGTGCGTGGTGGTGCGGCCGCCGATGAGGGCCATCCCGTCATGCCACCGCACGGACGCCTCGCCGATGGCGCGGGCCGACTCGGGGTCGCTCTCGTGCAGCCGGTCGAGCAGGCTGCCCCAGTACGTCACGCCCCAGCCGTACGTCGAACCCGCCGGATAGCGCTCGAAAACGGATATGTCACACGAAGGATCGCGCAGCTTCATCAGGATCGCGAAATACAGGCCAGCGGGCCCGCCACCGACACAACTCACCTTCTGTACTTCATTTGGCACAGAGTAGTTATACGCGCACCGTGCGCCACCGTGCGCGCTACGCCACGCCGGACCCGAGCCGGCTGTTCGCACGGATCGACGAGCATCAGTCGGGGTGATGGCGCTCTACGCCTGCCGAAAATTTGTATCCATGCAGTTCAAGCGGCATGTGAGTACGCGCCTGCCGAAGGCTACGTCCGTACAGTTCAAGCGGCGTGTGAGTTTTCGTGGAGAATTCCGCCAGCCCGACGGCAACCGCCTGCACCCTCAGCACGTCTCCGACCAGTTCCTGTGGCTGGCCTACCTGGCCGGCCTGCCACCCATCCGGCTGCACGACCTCCGCCATGGCGCCGCCTCGCTGATGCCGGCGGCCGGGGTGGAGATGAAGGTGGCGCAGGAAACACTGGGCCACACCTCCAGCACGTTCACCGCCGACACCTACACCTCCGTCTACCCCCAGGTGGCCACCGCCGCGGCCGAGAAGACCGCCGTCCTGCTGTTCGGCAAAGAGGACCAGGCCGAGACCGGGAGAGTCGTCTCGTCGAGGAGCTGGCAGTCGGATTAAGCATCCGGCCCCGCTTTCGCCGCCTGCTCGCGGCGAGGCGGGGCGGTATCCGGTCCTGATGATGCGTGACGGGGCGTACGAGCGCCCACCGAGCACGGCGGACACCCTGACGCGAGCATTGCGGTCTCGCCACACCCCGAGTCCTCCGCCGCAGAACACGGCGGGAACCACGTACGCCTTCGAGCGCGATTCAGCGAGTAGCGGCGTAGGCGGCGAGGATGTGCCGGACGACCGTGTCGGGACGGGACATCATCACCACGTGCGAAGCGCCGGGGACCTCCTTGATCTTGCCGCCGGCGCGCTTGGCCATGAAGCGCTGGACGGCGGGCGGGATGACGTTGTCGGCGGTCGGAATGACGAACCAGGACGGCACACTCTTCCACGCCGGGACGCCGCTGTGCCCGGACAGGCCCTCCACGCTGCCCGGGCGCTGGGTGGCGGCCATCAGCCGGGTCTGTGAGGCGGGCAGGTCGGCGGCGAACACCTCCCGGAACTTGGCGGGATCGATGTAGCCGTCCGTCCCGCCCGGGTGGGGGCGCGCCACAAGCGCGGGGGGCAGTTTGCTGCCGGGGAACTTCCCGGCCAGCTCCAGCGGGGTCTCGCCCTCGTCGGGGGCGAAGGCGGCGACGTAGACCAAAGCCTTGACATTGTCGTGGCCGCGGGCGGCGTTGGTGATGGCCGCTCCGCCGTAGGAGTGGCCGACCATGATGACCGGACCGGGGATGGTGTCGATGATGCTGGAGACGTAAGCTGCGTCGCCCGCCAGGTCGCGCAGCGGGTTGGCGGCGGCGATCACGGGGAAGCCGGCCTTCTGCAGGGCGGTGATGGTGGCGTTCCAGCCGGAGGAGTCGGCAAAGACGCCATGCACCAGCACGACCGTGGGCTTGCCTGTCGCGGCCGTCGCCGCCGTGGCGGAGTCTGCCGCTGAGGCGGGCGTGATGGTGCTGGTCAGGCCGAGGGTCAGCGTCATGGTGGCGAGCAGCAGGCTCAGGCCGCGTCGCTGGGAGCGAATCGTCATGGGGTTCTCCTGGAGTTCGTGCCGGTGTGGCATCGGTGATGGCACGAGCTTCCGGTGCATACCCGGAGGGACGAATCGGTCAGTTGACTGCACTGTCCTCCAGCGCGTCGCGTAGGGCGGCGCGGGAGGTGATGCCGAGCTTGGGGAAGATCCGGTACAGGTGGGCGCTGACCGTCCGCGACGACAGGAACAGCCGCTCGCCGATCTCCTTGTTGCTCAGCCCCGAGGCGGCGAGCCGCGCCACCTCAAGTTGCTGGGCTGTCAGGCCGTGGACGGCGTTGGACCGCCGGCTCACCGCCACGCCGCTGGCCCGCAGCTCCTGTTCGGCCCGCTGCTGCCAGGCGGTCGCGCCGATGGAGGCGAACAGGTCCGCCGCCCTGCGCAGCTCGGGCCGCGCCTCCCCCGGCTGAAGGCGGCGGCGTTGCAGCTCGCCGAGCGCGAGCCGGAGAAGCGGACCGCATCCAGCGCGTCCACAACCTCGCCGTGGCCGACGTCCACACCTACCACGTCGCCGTCGCGGGTGCGGACGCCCTCGTCCACAATTGCAGTAGCCGGGTGCCTGGAGGGGTCGAAAACCTTCGCGATGACGCCCGTATGGGTACGGATGACGCGTTGGACACGGCAACGAACTTCCTCGGATCCGACTACCAGGACATGGGACGGGGGCGCTTCCTCAGCAAGGACGGGGTGAGGCAGGTTCGCATGACCGACGCCGACCTTGCCCACCGAAGGCAGGATCCGCATATCAACTTCGAGACATACGAGCAGCCCATCGGCCCTGGCGTCCGAAGCGGTCCTCCGGCCGAGAACATCCACATCTTCCTACCCGAGGAGCCAGGGTGGCACTAGTTAGAGGAGCCAATCCGAGCGAGGAACCTGAGGCGACAACGGTCGTAATCGAGATCCGAGCCTACGATCCGGCGCGGGGCGTAGGCAGTTGGAACGAGAAGGGAACCACGCTCCGGGCCGAGGTGTTCACGGATCCTGAGCCGACAGTCGTAATCTCGGGAAATCCGGCGGGATTGACATCTCTCGCCAGGCACCTCCTGACTCTTGCGCAGGAAGGTGTCCCGGACGGAAGACATTTCGATTTCGACACCTACTGCGGGTGGCTGGCAGAGGATTCCATGGCCCTGCGGCTCGAAGTGGAAAGGTAGGAGCCTCTGGGTGCGCAATCCCGGCGCGATCACTCCGTGGGATTGCGCACCACAACGAGGCTTCAGAGATGACCACTGATCAGAGCCGAGTCTGAAGCTGCAGGCTGGGTGAAGGGTGTCGATACTCCATTCACGGTCGTGAGCCGCGGGTTCGTCTCGACGTCCTGGTCGGAGCAGTGGCCTGGGTCAGGCATCCTCCAGGCTCGTGACACTCCGTCTCTTCTACATGATCTTCTGCTGCATCGTGGGTTGGCTGACGCTGCTGACCCGTCCAAGAACATGGAGATCCTCGTCCTGCGGCACGAGGTCACCGTGCTGCACCGCCAGGTCCACCGCCCAAGGCTGTCATGGGCGGACCGAGCAGTGCTGTCCGTGCTGGCCCGAGGACTGCCGGCGGTCCTGCGCGCCCACCAGTTGGTCACACCAGGGACGCTGCTGCGCCGGCACCAGCATCTGATCGCACGTCACTGGACCTACCCGCACCGGAAAATAGGACGGCCAGCGACCGATCCGGCGGTCGTGGCGTTGATCCAGCAGTTGGCGCGGAAAAAACCCTCGCTGGGGTTATGAGCGCATCCGAGGCGAACTGCGGCATCTGGGCCATCAGGTGAGCAGTGCGACGATCCGCCGGGTACTGAAACGGGCGCGCCTGGGTCCGGCGCCGCGACGTGCCGATGACCGCCAGCGTGATTTCCTCCGCGCCCACGCCGCCAGCAGGCTGGCTTGTGACTTCTTCACGGTGGGCACCGTCACGCTGCGCCGGTTGTACGTCTTTTCGTGGTGGAGATCGGCACCCGATTCGTGCACGTGCTCGGTGTGACCGCTCAGCCTGATGGCGCATGGGTTACCCAGCAAGCCGCAACCCCCTTGTCAATCTGGAGCACTGGGCCAACACGTTCCGGTTGCTGATACGGGATCGGGACACGAAGTTCACCAGCAGCTTCGATGATGTCTTCGCTGGTGACGGCATTCACGTGCTGAAGATCCCACCGCGGTCGCCTCGCGCGAACGCGTTCGCCGAGCGATGGGTTCCGCCACTACATGCCGAACATGACTAACCGTTGAGCGCACCCAAAATCTCGGGGCCACGGTGGCCGACGTGCTCGGCTTCGACGGCGATACCGGATAGAGCCCCCGTTCCGCCGGGTCTTCCGCTCAGCAGCGGGGAGCTGCTGACCAGGCTCGATGCGATCGGATATGCCCGGTAGCAGCTTCGTTGACGGCAGGCCGATTCAGCGGATCCGCCTGGCCGCCCTACCGCCCAGGTGCAGGAACGCGACCTCACCCGCGTCGTCTCGCAGGAAGCGGCCGACGGCACGCTGCGGGTCGGCGGCGATCGTCACGTCGTCACAGCCCTCGACCAGCGCGAGCGGCATGTCGGGCATGCCCTCCACACCCGCGGCCACCAGTTCGGGCCGCAGCACGAATCGCGCCGTCAGACCCTCGTCGACCTCGAAGGTCCACTGCCCCGCGTCGTAGCTGCCCGCGTACTCCGGCGCGGGTTCGCGCAGCGCCAGCCGTACGGCCTGCGGCTTGGCGTCGAGCAGATGCTCCAGGCACCAGTCGGTCACCAGCTTGCCCAGCACCTTGCCGGGCGCGGAGTTGGTGAGCGTGGTGACGGCGAAGCCGCGCTCGGGCACCAGCACGAACGTGGACAGCTGCAGGTTGCCGATGTTGCCGCCGTGCGTGACCAGTCGCACGCCCGCCTGCTCATCCAGCAGCCACGGCAGCCCGATGCCGGTCCATGGCACGCCGACCCGGACGTGCTCCGCCTGCATCAGCTCCCTGGTGGCGGCTCCGACCGGCTCCTCGCCGCTCGCACCCAGGTGGAAGGCGGCGTAGCGGAGCTGGTCGCGCACCGACGACACCAGCCCGCCCTCGGGCATGCCTTCGCGGAACAGCCCCCACGTGTGCGCGACCTGCGGGCCGTCCTCTCCTACGGCGTGCCCGACGGCGTGCGACCGCGTCGCGGCCTCCCAGGGGAAGAAGAAGCTGGAGCTCATGCCCAGGGGTTCGAGCACGATCCGACGGACCGCGCTCTCGTACGGCTCGCCGCACACGACCTCGATGGCCCTGCCGAGCAGCCTGAACCCGGCGTTGTTGTAGGAGGCGAGCGCGTCGGGCGGGAAGAGCTGGGGCAACTGGTCGTAGGTGCCGATCGAGGCGGCCAGCGCGCCGGTGTCCCAGCTCTCGCCGTCGTCGATATCGCCGAGGAATCCGCCGGTGTGGGTGAGCAGGTGCCGGATGGTCAGCTCGTCGGCGGCCCGCTCGTCGGCGAGCCGGAAGCCGGGCAGATACTGGCGCACGCGCCCGTCCAGGTCGAGCCGACCGCGCTCGACGAGGTGCATGATCGCTGTCGCCGTGATCGTCTTGGTGGTCGACCCGATCTGGAACAGCGTGTCGCCCGTCACGGGGGCCGGCGCGTCGACGCTGGTGACGCCGGTGGTGAGGACGTGGTCTGCGCCATCGAAAAGCACGCCGACGGCGGCACCGGGGACATGGAGGGATTTCGCCTTGCTGTCGAGCAGGCTCTGCAGATGGTTAAGGTCAGCCATCCGTTCATCCTGCCGACAGCGAGAGCGGTGGGCTTCGTCCGCCCGCACCATTTCCGTCGCGCTGTTCGTCCAGGAGTTAGGGACGCCTGAAGGGTTTCAATACTCTGTGCACGGTCGTAAGCTGCGGGCTTGTCTCGGCTTCCTGGCCGAAGCAGTGACCTGGGTCAGGCATGCTCGAGGCTCGTGACGCTCCGTCTCTTCTATCTGATCTTCTGCCGCATCATGGGCTGGCTGACGCTGCTGCCCCCGTAGCGACGCGTCCAAGGACATGGAGATCCTCGTCCTGCGGCACGAGGTCGCCGTGCTGCGCCGGCAGGTTCGCCGTCCAAGGCTGTCATGGGCGGATCGAGCGGTGCTGTCCGCGCTGGCCCAGAGACTGCCGAAGGCGTTGCGCGCCCACCGACTGGTGACACCAGGCACACTGCTGCGCTGGCACCGGCGTCTGGTCGCGCGTCACTGGACCTACCCACACCGAAGGATGGGACGGCTTGCGACCGATTCGGCGGTCGTGGCGTTGATCCAGCAATTGGCGCGGGAGAACCCTCGCTGGGGCTACGAGCGCATCCGTGGCGAACTCCGGCATTTGGGCCATCAGGTGAGCGGTGCGACGATCCGTCGGGTCCTGAAGCGGGGGCGCTTGGGTCCGGCGCCGCGACGGCCGATGACCGCTGGTGTGATTTCGTCCGCGCCCACGCCACGAGCACGCTGGCGTGTGACTTCTTCACGGTGGATACCGTCACGCTGCGCCGGTTGTACGTCTTCTTCATGGTGGAGGTCGGTACCCGGTTCGTGCACGTGCTCGGCGTGACCGCGCACCCTGATGGCGCTTGGGCGGCCCAGCAAGCCCGTAATCTTCTCGCCGATCTGAAGGACCAGGCCAGGACGTTCCGGTTCCTGATTCGGGATCGGGACACGAAGTTCACCAGCAGCTTCGATGATGTCTTCGCTGGTGACGGCATTCAGGTGCTGAAGATCCCGCCGCGGTCGCCTCGCGCGAACGCGTATGCCGAGCGATGGGTCCGCACCGCCCGCACGGAATGCACCGACCAGCTGCTGCTCTTCAGCGAACGGCACCTTCGCACGGTACTGGACGAATACGTCGATCATTACAATCGCCATCGGCCGCACCGCTCCCTGGCCCTCCGAGCTCCCACCGAAGATGACTCCGACGTGATCCCGCTGCCGCTGGGCCGGATCGAGCGTCGTCACGTTCTCGGCGGGCTGATCAACGAGTACCAGCGCGCTGGCTGACCAACGGATGCAGTCATGAAGAGGCAGGTCAGGGCCTTGGGCCGAGTTTGACACCCTTCACGCCAGCCGCAGCTTCGGCCTGACCGTCGAGTGCGCGCCCTCGGGCGACCTGCAACGCTACGACAACGGCAAACCCGTCTTCAACGCCCAGGGCAAGCCCGTGCTCGTGCCCGGAAAGGTGGACGCGTACCGGTTCCTCACCTTCTACCTCGGTGAGAGCAGCGCCAACTTCGACGACTTCTACAACAAGGTCGTCGACCCGATGTGGCTGACCAACAGCAGCGAGGCCAACGCCGCCGCGCTGCGTCAGGCTCGCCAGTCGGTCGCCAAGCCGCCCTGCTGGCGGGTCATGCACCGGGTCACCTACATCAGCCGGGTGCTCCCGCCCGTGCCGCCGCCCGGCGCGCCGCCGCTGGAGAAGGCGATCAGGGCGGAGAACATCGACAGCAACTACGAACTGATCCAGCGCCTGGACCCCTACGTCCGCACCTCCGCGACCCGCGCGTCGGACCTGGCCGTCGCCACCCGGGCGGCGCTCGCCGCGCGCCTGCCCGAACTGCTGCCCCACGCCGACGACGTCATCGCCTATCTCGCCCAGTACTACGGGCTGGACCTCTGAATCCCGTCACCTGCCGCCCCGCCCGTCCCGAGGGCGGCAGGTGACGTCTCCACAGCGGCCAGGCACCGGGCGCATCGGCGCGCGGGCAAGCCGTCGTGGCGTCGGTTCCCCCGACTCCGGCCAGGCGCCCGTCGCCGCCTTGGCAGAGGGATCGCCACGTCGGCGTTCCGAGGTCTCCGTCGTGCCCTGCTCCCCTTCGCCGGAGGAGACCTGTCCCACCCGATCCAGCGGCGCATTCCCCTCCATCGACAGGAAGGTGATCATGGCATTGAAAGCAGCAGACCTGGCGGCACTCGGCAACTCCCCCATCACGATCCGGTCCGGGGCCTTCCACAGCGTGTATCTCCGCATGGACGGCCGAGCGGTCACCGCCTTCAGCAATTCCGGCGGTGGAACGGTCAACTGCCAGTACGGACCCACGAGTTCGTCGGAGAGATTCCGGGTCCGCCGCCAGGCCGACGGTTCGGTCGCCCTGGAATCGGTCGCCTTCCCGAACGTGTACCTGCGCATGGACGGCTACCTCGTGAACGCGTACTCGACCGCGGGAAGCGGGACGGTCAACTGCCAGTACACCGGTGACGGGCCGAGCGAGATGTTCGTCCTGGACACGGTGGACGAACAGCGGCTCGACTTCGCGATGCAGTACCAGGAGCAGACCTACTGGTGCTGGTCGGCCACCGCGGTCAGCGTCGCGGCCTACTTCAACCCGGCCACCGCGTGGACCCAGTGTTCCATGGTCAACGCCGAGTTCGGCCTCAACACCTGCTGCGGTCCGGCCGCCTCCGACACCGGCACCTGCAACAAGCCCTGGTACACGGACAAGGCGCTGACCCGGGTCGGGTACTACCGCGACTCGCAACCGGGCGCCCTGAGCCTGGGCCAGATCCGCGCCGAACTGCAGACCCCGAGCCCGATCGGGGTACGAGTGCAATGGCGCGGCGGCGGCGGGCATGCCGTGGTCGTCCGCGGATGCTACAACTCCGGCGGGGTCGATTACGTCAGCGTGGCCGACCCCTGGTACGGCACCTCTGAGGTGCCCTATGACACCTTCCGCAACTCCTACCAAGGCTCGGGAGCCTGGGACGCCACGTACCGGACCAAGCGGTAAGGAGACCGCGAATGCCCTTGAACCTGCCCACGCCCCCGTCCAACGTGCCCGAGACCGTCCGGGCCAGGCTGCACGCCCTGGCCGCCGACGGGCGCTTCTCCACCCCGGCGTTGCGCCTGGCCCAGCGGGACCAGCTTGAGGTGTCCACGCCGCACCAGGTCTTCACGATCGGTCTCGACGACATCGCGTCCGGCGCCGGCCTGACCGCGGCCCAGCCAGTGGGCTGGCGCTACCTGATCACAGCAGGCGGGGAGGTGGTCGCCAGCGCCGAGACCGCCCAGGCCCCGGACGGCACCCCGCAACCGCCGCAGTTCAACGAGGGCCGGTTCGCGGCCGCCACCGCCGCCGCCGTCAACGCCGCGCGGGCTCTGCCGGTTCTGCAGCTGGCCGCCTTCGAGCTCCGGCTGCTCCAGATCCCCTCGCTGTACCTGATGGCGCTATGGCTGCACTCGCCGGCCACGGATCTGCTGGTACCGCTGGCGCCCTCACCTATCGGCAGGGAGGGCCAGGCCGTGCCGCCGGCGCAACTGTTCGGCGATCTCGCCCGGCAGGCCCGCGCCCGCCCGGCGGCCGCGCCTGAACAGCCCGGGGACGCTGGACCGCCCGTTCCTTGATCGATGAAGCGGGATTCGGGGGCCCGGGCGGCAAGGACACGATGGGGGCACCTACGCCCGAGCCGGATCGACGCCACCCGTGCCGTCGACCGCGATCCCCTTCTCTTGTGAGCGGAGTCGGGCGACCTCCCCGGGTTCGCCGACGAGCAGTGGTTACGCGAGCGGGGCCCGTGATGGCGGGAACGGGTAGTCCTCGACGGTCATGGAGTTGTGAAGGCGCGCGCTCCTCGTGGTGAGGCGAAGGAGGGCGCGGCCGATCCCGGACGGCAGGCCGGAGATCAGCCGAGCTCCCTGCGCCAGTCCCGCCACCCCGAGTCGTGTAGGTTTGGCGCCCGGACAGCCATACCGATAGAACCTTCTGCAGATCTTGGTGGCCGAGTACGACCAGTGTCACGGTGGTGCCCGCCAGGCCCAAGCACGCCATCCTGACGAAGGTCCTCGACCGCATGGAACCAGCGTGTCACGGTGTGTGTCCACGGCAGGGCATGTCCCGGAGAATCGATGCGCGCCCGATGGAAGACACCCGTTGGCGAGATGCCCGCCCGCCGTCCTTCGACCCAGACGACTACCGCGCCCGCTCAGCCGGGGCGGTGTATGAGGGGGCGAGGGCCACGGTCGAGCTGGCCTGGCCGACACCCGGGAGCGGCGTGACGTGACCGCCCCCTGCCGGCGCGGGCAAGGGCCTGCCCATCGCACTGGCCTGTGAAGTGCCGCAGGCAGACCCCGGTCAGCCACGTCCGGCATCCGCGCCGTCCGGCGCGCCGACCGCATCGTCTCTCGACGGCGGCCCGGATCGTGGAGGAAGGCAGCCACGACGAACTGCTCGCCCAGGGCGGCCGTTACGCCGGCTTCTGGAACATCTCCATGGCTTCCGCCGCGCGGGAATGAGCCCGCGGTCACCATCATGTCATCCGGGTCGATCTCCCGGGTTGCGGCCAGTCCCCGCCCGCGCCGTCGTACGGCGTGCCCGCGCAGGCGGGTCAGGTGGCGGCGCTGCTGGACGACCTCGGGCTTCGTCACGTCGCCGTGGCCGGGCACTCCAGCGGCGGCTACGTCGCCACCGCGCTGGCCGAGCAACGTCCCGACCTCGTGGGTTCGCTTGCGTTGATCAGTAGCGGCCCGAGTCCGGATGCGCTCCTGCGGCAGCCGTTCATCCGCCGGGTGCTGCTGGCCCCGCGGTTGCTGGAGGTCCTGCCCGCCCATCGTCGCTGCCTGCCCTGGCGCGCGGCGCGGGCTGGTGGGGTGGGCCCTACCAAGATGTAGCCGTCCATGCCAGTGAGCATTGGGCAGCTGGCCGGATCGTTTACTGTGATCGCCGCCCATAACGTGATGACCAGCGCCGATACGGCGCTGCATCACCATTCGGGAGAAGTCACTTCATGCGCATCACGTCCAAGCCCCTCGTCCTCGCTCTCGCCGCCGCCACCGCCGGCACAGTCCTTGCCACCGTCCCGGCGCACGCCGCCCAGGCCACGACGCCGAGCACAACCGCCTCGCTGCAGAAGGCGATGGACGCACTGGTGGATACCGGCAACGTGGCAGGAGTGCAGGCCAGGCTCACCGACGCCGGCAACCAGCACGTGCTGCGCGCCGGGACGGCCCGGATCGGCGACAGCCGCCCCGTCCCGGCTGACGGGCTGTTCCGCATGGGCAGCGCCACCAAGGTCTTCACCGCGGCCACCGTGCTGCACCTGGCCGGCGAGGGACGCATCAAGTTGGACGAGCCCATCGCCACCTACCTGCCCGGGCTGCTGCCACGCGAGAACGACATCACGGTGCGGATGATCCTGCAGCACACCGCCGGGATCCCCAGCTACACCGACATGCCGGAGTTTCCCACCGTCGGCGAGCCGTACCTGAAGCTGCGCCTCACCCGGTTCACCGACGAGCAGCTGGTGGCGGCCGCGCTGGCCAAGCCGCTGAACTTCGAGCCCGGCACGCGCTTTTCCTACTCCAACACCGGCTATCTGGTGGCCGGGATGCTGATCAAGGCGGTGACCGGTAACAGCTGGCAGAGCGAGGTCACCAAGCGCATCATCAAGCCGCTGGGCCTGCGGGACACCTCCGCTCCCACCTACTCCACCTCCATCCCCGGGCCGCACGCCCACGGCTACATCAAGAAGAGCACCGGCCAATACGTCGACATCAGCCGACTCAACCCGAGCATCGCCAGCGCCGGCGGCGCGATGATCACCACCACCAAGGACCTGACGACCTTCCTCCACAGCCTGGCCACCGGCAAGGTCCTCAAGCCCGCCCAACTCACCGAGATGAAGAAGGGCCTGTTCGTCAACTCCCAGATCGGCGCGTACGGCCTGGGCCTGAGGGTGCAGTCCACCAGCTGCGGCAAGCAGATCATCGGCCACACCGGAGGCATCCCCGGCTACCTCACCGCCGCCTACACCACCCCCGACGGCCGCACCACGCTGGCCCTGTCGATCAACGAGAAGCAGCCGCAAACCGACCAGGCTCCCTTCGAGAAGGCGATCGACGCCGCCTTCTGCGCCTGAGACCGGCCCTGCCCCGAGGGTTCGACCTCGGGGCAGGGTGCGCGTCTGACGGCATCCAGGGCGGAGGAACCTGCGGGCAGCCGTCAGCACGAGGAGGATCTTGCGGCGACACGGGCTCAGGGCCACGTCCCGCCCTCGCCGTCAGCCCGTGCCCGGGACACGTTCCCCAAGAGCCGGCGCAGCCGCCATCTTTTCCCCACCCGTGCACATCCCGATCGCAGGTTCCTCACCCCCTCCCGTCACACCACACCGTCACCAAGGAGACCGATGTCGCCGTCCCACCCCACCAGAGCCGCCCTCACGCCCCCGCCGGCCACCCCCCGATGGCGCCGCGCCCTGGCCCCGGCCACCGCGGCCGCCGTCGCCCTCAGCGCCCTGGGCCTGGCCGCCGTCCCGGCCGCCGCCGAGGCCGTCGGGCGGGCCCGCCCGCCCGACGCCGTACAGACGGCTCTGGAAGACCTGGTCGGCACCGGCGGCTTCCCGGGCACTCTGGCCTCGACGCGGGGCCGCGGCGGGCGCGTGCGCGACTACACCGCAGGCGTGGCGGACCTGGCCACCCGGGCGAAGGTCCCCCGCAACGGGAAGGTACGCATCGGCAGCACCACCAAGACCTTCCTCGCCACGCTCGTCCTGCAACTGGCCGGAGAGGGCAAGATCGACCTCGACGCCCCGGTCGAGACCTATCTGCCCGGCCTGATCCGCGCCAACGGCAACGACGGCCGCCGCTTCACCGTCCGCCAGGCGCTCCAGCACACCGCCGGCCTGCCGGACTACGAACACGATCTGCTCGGCTCCTGGCAATCGTGGACCCAGGCCCGCCACCGCTACTTCGAACCCCGCGACGTGCTCGACGTGGGCCTGACCCGCCAGCCCGCCTTCGCCCCCGGCACCGGCTGGGCCTACAGCAACACCGGATACATCGCGCTCGGCCTGCTGGTGCAGAAGATCACCGGCCGGCCCCTCGGCGAGGAGATCACCAACCGGATCATCACTCCACTCCGGCTGCGCGACACCTACTGGCCAGGCGTCGGCGAGCAGAACATCCGCGGCCCCCATCCCAAGGGCTACCGGGCCAAGACCAACGAGCCGGGCGCCGAACTGGCCGAGGTCACACAGCTGGACCCGTCCTGGGCATGGGCGGCCGGACAGATGATCAGCACCCCCCGCGACGTCAACCGCTTCCTGGGTGCACTGCTCGACGGCCGGCTCCTCAAGCCCGACCTGCTGCAGCAGATGAAGCAGACCGTCGCCGCGCCCGGATTCCCGAAAGGCTGGAGCTACGGGCTCGGCCTGATGAAGATCGAACTGAGCTGCGGCGGCCACGCCTGGGCCCATGGCGGCGACATCTCCGGCTACGAGGTTCGCAACGGCGCCACCGAGGACGGACGCGCGGCCACCGTCGCCGTCACCGCGATGCCCTACACCAAACCCGCCGCCGACCAGGTCAACGCCGCCCTGGACACCGCCCTGTGCGCCGAGCGATAGCAGGCGCCGCAACGCTCGAAGCCCTCTGGTGGCAAGGGCGGGAACTGGCCGGGCCACAAGTTCGACCGGCAGTGATCTGAGCCGTCGAATCCGGGATACCAGCGAGCGAAGCCGTCGGCGAGGTCGTCGGCGAGGGCGAGCTTGCCAAGCTCATCGGCGAGGGCGTCGTCTTCGTCCTGACCCCAGTCCGGTTCGCGATCGACCAGCACGCGCGCCGTGACCGTGCCATCCAGGCGACCTCGGTGTCGCTCAGCCGCACCACACCTGCACGATCACCTCCCGCGTGTCGGCCTCAGCATCACTCCCCAGGCCAGCCGCGGAGCCGGTTGCCGAACCGGTCGGCGCCGGCATGCCGTCATCGTCGGCCCGCTCGACACGCGCAACCACGCCGATGTCGGACCAACGCATGCCGAACAGGGACTTCCCGTCGAACACGGCAGCCAGGGCATGTCGTCGGGACCTGTGCAGTGAGCGTTCACCTCGACCACGTGCACGCGAACCAACCGCGGTTCGGGGAAGAAGTCGCTCCCGGGCCGCCCCACAAGACATCAACGTGGGGGCGGCCCGCCGCACTGCACGCGCTGGAGTGCGTCCTGTGCGACAAGCCGATCGAGGTGACATCCGCGGCCGAGGTCAACCTCGGGCCGGCGATCTCGCAGACGGGCGGCGGGCCAGACGCTCCTGGACTGCTACTCCCGGCATGGACCCATCCGGCCTGCGGCCGGTCGACCTGACGCGCGGCGCCATCGATGAGATCACGGGGTGGCAGGTGCGGATGGAGCGCGGCCGCGTCGACGTCGTCCCCCCGATGTGGTTCGCCGGGCACGATGAGGCCCGCCGCAATTTCGTCCGCTGGTTCGGGGAGTACGACGGGCCCATCGCGCTGGAGACCCGCGAGTTGGTCGTCGCGGCGGGCGTGGACGTCGCGTTCGCGCACATGCTCCACCTGGACAGAGGGAAACGCCGGAACGGCCTCCAGACGTCGATCTGGGTGAGATCGTCCCTCGGGTTCCGGCGGGTGGGGGGACGGTGGTTGATCACCCATGAGCACGTCTCGGTGCCGATCGACCCGCGGACCCTGCAGGCGTGGCTCCCGCCGGAAGGCTGAGGTGGTGCGGGGACGATGGGAGCTGCGGACACTCAAGTGAGAACCCGCGTCTCCGGGAACCGGCGGACAGCCGTTGGCGCGGAGAACGATCAGGAAGCGCTCGGGTCTCCCATGTCTCGTTCATCGAGGTGTCACTGGAGGGCCCTGGCACTGCCAGCAGCCTGTCGGGGCACACCGGCGAGGCCGTCGGCAACCTCAGCCACCACCTGCGGGCCCTGGCCGCCGCAGGGCTGATCGAGGAGGCCCCTGAGCTGGCCCGCGATCGGCGCGAGCGGTGGTGGCGCCGTACCACCCCCACGCTGCGCTGGTCCTCGGCCGACTTCACCGGCGACGCCGCCGGGGAGACGATCGCCCGCGCCCTGGAGTCACTCAACCTGGAGCGGCAGACCGGGCACGTGCGGCGCTGGGCCGACCAGCCTCAGGAGGAGCAGGAGCGCTGGCCGCTCGGCCCGTTCTCCACGGAAGGGTGGCTGCGGGTGACCGACGAGGAGCTGGCCGACTTCGCCGCGGAGCTGCAGACCGTCATCGACAGGTGGGCCGGGCGTGAGCTGCCCGACGACGGCCGCGAGCGCGGTACGGTCTTCACCTTCGCCAGAGCCGTGCCAGGGCGTCCGTGACCCGTACTCCGGGGAGCCGGTTCGGCCTGCTCCAGCACAGGGACTTCCGGCTGTTGTGGATCGGCGAGAGCGCCAGCAGCCTGGGCAGCGCCGTCACCACCGTGGCACTGCCCCTGGTCGCGGTCACCGTCCTGGGAGCCTCGGCGTTCGAGGTCAGCCTGCTGTCGGCGGCCGCCTGGCTGCCGTGGCTGCTCATCGGGCTGCCCGCAGGCGCCTGGATCGACCGCCTGCCGCGCCGCCGGGTGATGCTCGCCGCGGACTGGGTGTCGCTGACCGCCTTCGTGAGCGTGCCGCTGGCGGCGGTGGCCGGCCGGCTGACGGTCGGCCAGCTCCTGGCCGTCGCGCTGGTCGCCGGGGTCGCCAAGGTCTTCTTCGCCACCGCCTACCGCGCCTACCTGCCCTCCCTTGTCGCGGGGCACGACCTGCTGGAGGCCAACGCCAAGCTGCAGGGCAGTGAGCAGGTGGCCAACCTGATGGGTCCCGGCCTGGCCGGGCTGTTCGCCCAGCTCCTCTCGGCGCTCGGCGGGCTGGTCGTCGACGCCGTGACCTTCGCCGTGTCGGCGCTCTGCCTGTCACGCATCAGGCATGCCGAGCCCGTCCCCGAGCGGTCGCGGCGCCGGCTGCTGCCGGAGATCCGTGAGGGGGCGCGCACGGTCGCGCACGACCCCCTGCTACGCGGCAACACCCTGTACGGCTGCGTCGCCAACCTGGCGCTGACCGGCTACCAGTCGCTCCTGGTCGTCTTCCTGGTCGGCGAGATCGGCGTGAGCCCTGGCGTGACGGGGGTGCTGATCGCGGCCACCAGCCTGGGTGGGGTCGTCGGCGCGGCGGTGGCGCGGCGGATGGCGACGCGTTTCGGCAGCGCGCGGGCGACACTGCTGGGCAAGGCCGGGCTCGCCCCGGTCGGGCTGCTGATCCCGCTGGCCGACCAGGGGGTGGGGCTGGTGGTGTTCGTCATGGCCGGGGTCGTGATCGTCGCGGGCATCGTGGCGGGCAACGTCGTCTTCTCCGGGTTCGTGCAGGCGTACGTGCCCGATGCGTTGATGGGCCGGGTCTCGACGAGTGTGCAGGTGGTGAACTTCGGCGCCATCCCGTTGGGAGCGGTGCTGGCTGGGGCGCTGGCGGAAGCGTTCGGGGTGCGGGCGGCGCTGTGGGCGATGCTGGCGGTGTTCGCGCTCAGCGGGCTGATCCTGCTCGCCAGCCCGCTGAGGCGCCTGCGCGACCTGCCCACCGGCCGGTTGCCCGGCCCCGAGACCACCGAACCGGGCGTACGCGTCTCAAGTTCGTCCAGTCCGTGCTGAGGCACGCGCGACAGGCGACCACGGCGGATGTCTACACGCATGTTCTCGCCGAGGTCCAGAACGGCGCGGCCGACAAGATGGACGGCGTCCGCACATGTTCCGGATCTTGCTTGCCTGGACGACCGCCTTCAGCGCGCACCCGACCCTGATGGAACCGCCCATACGTCCTCGTCCTTGACGGGCATCCCCTGGGCGCGGAGATGTTCGGGATCCGGCGCGGGCATCCCCGTCAATCCTCGTCATCAGAGTCGTCGGCGTCAGGGTCGCGCAAGGCGAGAAACGGCGGGGTATTCAGGCTGGCGCTGTGGATCTTTTCAGGACTTCGCCAATCCGGCTGGGGTGCACAGCGGGCGATTACGGTATGAATAGTGATCTATGGAAGGACTTTCTCATGGTATCCGTTAAGCAGATTCAAGTCGCCTTCGATTGCGCTTCACCTGAGCGTGTCGGTCGCTTCTGGTGCGAGGTGTTGGGGTACGTCGCGCCGGCACCGCCTGAGGGGTTCGCCAGTTGGGACGACTTCAATTGCTCGCTGCCGCCCGAGCAGCGGGACTCAGGGTTCGCATGCAGCGACCCCTCGGGTGTCGGTCCGCGGCTGTACTTCCAGCGCGTCCCCGAAGGCAAGGTCGTCAAGAATCGGCTGCACCTTGATGTGCGGGTCGGCACCGGACTCGTCGGTGCAGAGCGCCTGGCAACTCTGGAGGCCGAATGCGCACGATTGATCCCTCTCGGCGCGAAACGCGTGCGGCTCCTGCCCGCCGATGAAGAAAACGAGTCGTGCCTCGTGATGCAGGACATCGAGGGCAACGAGTTCTGCCTGAGCTGACGAACGTCTACCTCGTAGAACGCGACACAGACCTGACTCGCTGATCGGCTCCCACAGGAAGGCTGTCCTTCAGCTCTCCCTTCGCACCGCGCCGCTGTTGATCAGACGTTCCTCGGTGAGCCAGGGTGAGGAACGAACCCTGGATCGTCGATCGCCCCCAATCATGTGCGGCGTCCAGCCATGCAGTGGCGATCGTAGGGCTGTATCTGTGCGACGGCACGGCAACCCCGGTCGGCGCGTTCGGGAAGTGCGGCGGGGCCGGCGTGCGGTGCCCGGCCCGGTGTCCCGCCGCCGTCCGGGATCGGCCCCCAGGCCGCACGCCCGGACGGAGGGCGGACGGAGGGCCGGGGGTACGGCGGCGCGCCGCGCCGCCGCTTGATACCTGAGAGAACAACTTGGCAAGCCCACATGAAGGCCCTCGTTTGCACTCAGTCGAGTAGGTCAGGACGGCGCGCTCTGGACACCGACACCGTCCAGGTCCTGCGCGCCCACCGGCAGCAGCAACTGCAGGAACGGCTGGCCTTGGGCGAGGCATGGGTCGACACCGGGTTCGTGTTCACCCAGCCTGACGGCAACCGCCTGCACCCCCAGCACGTCTCCGACCAGTTCCTGTGGCTGGCCTGCCTGGCCGGCCTGCCGCCCATCAGGCTCCACGACCTCCGCCATGGCGCCGCCTCGCTGATGCTGGCCGCCGGAGTGGAGATGAAGGTGGTGCAGGAAACGCTGGGCCACACCTCCAGCGCGTTCACCGCTGACACCTACACCTCTGTCTACCCGCAGGTGGCCACGGCCGCCGCCGAGAAGACCGCTGCCTTGCTGTTCGGCAAGGAAGAGCAGGGCGAGAGCGGGAGAGTGGTCTCGTTGAGGAGCTGACAGTCGGATAAAGCATCCGGCTCCGCATGCGCCGCCTGCTCGCGGCGAGGCGGGGCCGCTGCTTTCGCGCCACAGGACCGGGAACGCCGGATGATCATGGTGTGTGCAGGGTTGGTGCAACCGAGCACGCACGGAGCACGCAATCGCTAGACGAAAGTTCTAGAACGCGTCCGATCCCGCATCACCGCAGGTCAGGCCATGCTTCCTGGGAGCCCGGCCACCACTGATCCCCAGCAGCGACTCGAACAGCCCAGAACGAGGGTCTGGCGAGGGCTGACGGGCGGCGAGTTGCACCGCGCGCCGGGCAGGGTGGGCCGCTGACTCCTCGCATGGGGCGCCTTGGCTCTACGCTTCTTCGCAACGGCGCCGATCCTACGGTGCCTCATGGGCCAGGAAGGGCTCGTTCGCGCGGCTGAGGCCGGACCTCGGGTCATACTCTGAATCCTGTGCGGGAGGAGTTGCGGGCGTTCGTCGAGTGGTGGCGGAAGCCGGAAGCTCACCCGGACGGGGAAACTGATGCTGTCGGACGCGCGGGCGCTGGTGGCGCTGCTGGAGACCGGTGACGAGATCACCCCGAAGATCGGCGACCGGGTGTTCCGGACGAAGATCAGCGCCGGACTGCCCGGACTGGACCTCGTGGAATGGGCCAGGGGAGCCCGGGCGACCGGGTCCACCTCCTGCACGCCGTACAGAACCTGCACCAGCACCAGCCCGGCCAGGGCCGGCACCATCGATGCGATGGAGCCTCGTGCACATGATCGAAAAAACCGGCCGACAGGCCGGCCATGCCGACGTCCTCCGCGAGCAGATCAATGGTCCACCGGCCGCTGACAACCCGCCACCGGTGCGCAGCGCACACCCTGATGCACCGATTCGCCGAACAGCGCGGCTGTGTGGTGACCGTACGGCGAGATTCACCTACTATCTGCGAACATCTCCCACCAATGGCGCCACGGCACTCTCTCCGGTCAGGAAAACTGGCACCATGGCCTCCCCGTCTGACGAGCATCAGCCTTTCGCTCACCTGGGCGCTCCCAATGCTGCCCTCTACCGGGAGATCCTGCGCGTCTTCGCCCGGGCGAAGGAACGTTTCATCGTGCATCTGCGACCGGAGGACGTGGCGGCGGAGCTGCGGCGGGACAACGACGATGCGCTCGCGCAAGCCCTGGAGAAGCTGCGGGAGTGGGGCAACCTGCGGGCCGACGCGGACACCGGCAGGGTCACCTCTGTGGAGGATTTCCACCGCAAGCGGTTCCTGTTCCAGCTCACCCCTGCGGGGCAGGCGGCCGAGCAGGCGATCGACTTCTACGAGGAGGCGATCGGGAGGCGTGGGGTGCTGCAGTCGGTGGCCCTGGGCGACATCGCCGAACAGCTGCAGGCGCTGACCCTTCTGGCTCAGGAGCAGGATCCTGACCCGGCCAGGGTTCATCTGCTCCTGCTCTCCCTCGCCGAGCGCTTCTCGTCGCTGGCGGACAACGCCCAGGCGTTCATGGCCTCGCTGCGCCGGGCGATCGATTTCTCCGATGGCGACGTGGCGGGGTTCGTCGCCTACAAGGAACGGCTGATCGAGTACATCAACCGGTTCATCGCCGACCTTGCCAACTCCGGCGCGCGAATAGCGACCCTGCTGGCCCGGCTGGAGACGTGCGGGCACGAGGAACTGCTGAGACTGGCCGCGCGCAGGGAGGCCGCCGACGCGGTGCCCGACCGGGCGGAAGCCGGGGAGGCGTACGGGAGGGCCGAGGAGGCGGCGTACTCCTCGTGGCTGAACCGCTGGCGAGGACTTCGGGACTGGTTCGTCTCCACGGATGTGGGTCGGCCGTCACAGGCGCGGTTGCTGCGCCAGGCGGCGATCACGGCGATCAAGCAGCTCATCGACGCGGTCGGGCTGCTCAACGAGCGGAGATCCGGACGCTCCGACCGATCCGCGGACTTCCGTGCCCTGGCTCGCTGGTTCGCCGAGGCGCCCGACGAAGCGGCGATGCACCGCTTGTGGCGGGCGGCCTTCGGCTTGACCCCGGCCCGCCACCTGACGGTCACCACCGCCACCCTGGACGAGTGGCGGGAGGTCGGAGCCGGGACTTCCTGGCAGGACGCACCGCCGATCAGGATCTCTCCCCGGCTCCGGCGTACCGGCTCCTACGAGCGGCGCGGCAAGCCCAACAAGGTGGCCGACCGCAGCCAGGCGCGCAGGCTGCTGATGGAGCAGGCCGAGCGGGAGGCGGCCGAGACCGCCGCGGCCCGAGCTCGGCTCCGCACGGACGGGCCGGTGCTGCTCTCGGAGCTGAACGTGCTGGACCCGCGGGCGTTCCGGCTGTTCCTGGGGCTGCTGGGTGACGCGCTGGCGGCGCGGCGGCCCGGGGAGACGGAAGTGAAGACGGTGACGGGCGACGGCTCGATGGGGGTGCGGCTCACCCTTGTCGCCGATGGCGGCGAGGTCGAGATCCACACCGAGGACGGCGTTCTCACCGGACCTGAGCACGTGGTGGAGATCTCCGATCTCATGGTGGTCCGATGACGCCCGAGGAGGAACTGGCCCAGCGGCGCGCCGCACTGCGCGCACTGCTGGCCAAACCACTGCTGACGGCCGAGGACGACGCCGAGGCGCTGGTGCTGGTCCGCCGCCATCTGACCGAGCTGCGCGAGTGGCTCTCCCGGGAGACCGGCTGGCGCCTGACGGTGGATTCGGGCGCCGCGCGGCTGTTCAAGGGCGTCGCGGACACGTCCGACGCCACCCACCCCGCCAGGGGCAAAGCGGGAGAGCCGTACGGCCGGCGCCGCTACGTCCTGTTGTGCCTGGCGCTGGCCGTGCTGGAGCGGGCCGACGCGCAGACCACGCTCGGCCGCCTGGCCGAGGAGGTGCTGTCGGCGGCGGCGGAGCCCGAACTGGACTTTCACTTCACCCTTGACGGCCGGGCCGAGCGGGCCGATCTGGTGACCGTGGTGCGCACTCTGCTCGGCTGGGGCGTGCTGCGCAGAGTCTCGGGCGATGAGGAGGCATATCTGACCTCGACCGGTGACGTGCTGTACGACGTGCGCAGGCCGGTCCTGGCCGCGTTGCTCACCGGAACGCGGGGCCCATCGACGATCACCGCGGAGTCGTTCGAGGAACGACTGGCCGAGCTCACCGCCGAGCCTGTCCCCGACTCCGACGACCTGCGCAACCAGGCACTTCGCCGCAGGCTGACCCGCAGGCTGCTGGAGGACCCGGTGATCTACTTCGCCGACTTGGACGAGGCGGAGCGTGCCTACCTGACCTCCCAGCGGCATGCGATCACCCGCCGGATCGTGGAAGCCACCGGCTTGGTGGCAGAAGTACGCGCGGAGGGCATCGCGATGGTGGATCCCGCCGACGAACTGACCGACGTGCGCATGCCCGAACAGCGCACCGACGGCCACGTGACGCTGCTGGTGGCCGAGCACCTCGCCAGCCGCGGGGCATCAAGCATGGATGATCTGAGGGCTTTCGTCCGGCAGACCGCCCGTGACCATGTGTCGTTCTGGCGCAAGGGCGTGACCGAGCCGGGCGCCGAGGACGGACTGCTGGCCACGGCCCTGGGCAAGCTCACGGCGCTGCGGCTGGTCCACGTCACGGAGGACGCGGCCGTGGGGCTGCCCGCCATTGCCCGTTACGCGCTGGACGAACCCGTCATCAAAGGACAGTGATGCTGCCTTCTCCGACCTCCGAACGCTGGAAGCCGCTGCGCGCCGGGCTCGTCGACATGTTCTACTACGACGTGGAGGAGTTCCACTTCCACGACGGCCGTCTGCTGCTGCGCGGCAACAACGGCACGGGCAAGTCCAAGGTGCTGGCCCTGACTCTGCCGTTCTTGCTCGACGGCGAGCTCGCCCCGCACCGGGTCGAGCCTGACGGCGACCGGCAGAAGCGCATGGAGTGGAACCTGCTGCTGGGCGGCAGGCACCCGCACCCCGAGCGGCTGGGGTACGCGTGGATGGAGTTCGGCCGCCGCGCCGCCGACGGGAGCGAGGAGTTCCGTACGATCGGCTGTGGGCTCAAGGCGGTCAAGGACCGCGGCATCGTCCGGCACTGGTTCTTCGTCACTCCCCAGCGCATCGGCCGTGATCTCCACCTGCTCACCTCCACTGGAGTGGTGTTCACCAGGGAGAAGCTGCGGGAGGCGATCGAGGGCCACGGCATGGCCTACGACCGGGCCGCCGATTACCGCAGGGCGGTGGACGAAGCGCTGTTCGGGCTCGGCGAGCACCGCTACGAGGCGCTGGTGAACCTTCTCATTCAGCTGCGGCAGCCGCAGTTGTCCAAGAAGCCCGACGAGAAGCTCCTGTCGCGGGCCCTCACCGAGGCGCTGCCGCCGCTCAACCCCGCTCTGATCGCCACGGTCGCCGAGGCGTTCCGCGGCCTTGACGAGGAGCGGGACGCGCTGCGCGGGCTGGAGGAGGCGCGCGGGGCGGCGGCCGACTTCCTCGTCCATTACCGCCGGTACGCCGCGATCGCGGCCAAGCGCAAGGCCGCCGTCCCCCGCCTGGCGCAGAGCCGGTACGAGCACCTCGGCCGCGACCTCGGCGAAGCCGAGGCCCGCCACGCGGCCGCGGACGTGGAGCTGGCCGCGGCCCAGCAGGTGCTGGAGGAGCTGGCAGCCCAGCGGAACCTGCTGGAGGCACGCAAGGAGGCGCTGCGGCAGAGCCCCGAGATGCGTGACGCCGAGCGGCTCAAACACATGGGAGAGGAAGCCGGCCGGCTGGACTCCCACGCGCGCCGGTACGAGCAGGAGCGCGACCGCCTCACCGGCGAGACCCAGCGCCGAGGGCAGCGGGCGAGCACCGCCCTCGGCAAGGCCGAGGAGGCGGACCGGGAGCTGGACGAGGCCAGGGAGTCCGCGCTCGCGGCCGCCCGCGCGGCGGCGTTCGAGGCGGGGCACCTCGCCGTCATCGACTGGCACGCACTCGGCGAGCCGTCGGAGCAGGCCAGGGCCCGGCGGGAGGCCGAGACGCTGGCCGACCGCCAGGATCAGGCGATCAACGAGCTGGAGCGGCTCATCGACACCGTGCGGCAAGCTCGGTCCCGGCTCGCCACGGCCCGTACGGAGGTGGACCGGCTGACCGGCGAGCTGCAGTCCGCCGCCGAGCGCGTCGAAGCCGCCGAGCAGGCCACCGGCGCGGCCACGGCCGGGCTGGTCCACGAGTACGCCCTGTACCTGGCCGGCCTGACCGAGCTGCGGCTGGACGACCCTGACGAGATGCTCGCGACGCTGGAGGGGTGGGCCGTCTCCGTCGATGGTCCCAACCCAGCCGCGACAGCGGCCGACGACGCGGCCAGGAACGCCACCGACGCGCTCGGCCGCTTGGGCGCCGGACTGGAGGCGGAGCTGCGCGAGGCGAGGCGGGCCGCCGCGTCCTTGACGGAGGAGATGGCCCGGCTGGAGGCGGGCGGACACGACGCTCCGCCCACCTCGCACACGCGCGCCTCAGACGCCCGGCTCGGCCGTCCCGGCGGCCCGCTGTGGAAGGTGGTGGACTTCGCTGAGGCAGTGCCGGCCGCGCATCGGGCCGGGCTGGAGGCCGCCCTGGAGGCCGCGGGCATCCTGGACGCGTGGGTCACGCCCGACGGGCGGCTGCTTGCCGAGGACGACACCTTCATCGTGACCGGCGAGCCGCCGGCCGGGGCGTCGTGCTCCGCCGTCCTGCGTCCTGCCCTCGACCGCGCCGACCCGCAGGCCGCGGCCCTGTCCGACGCCGCCGTCGAGACGGTGCTCAAGAGCATCGCGCTCGGCCAGGGTGGTGGGACGTGGGTGACCGTCGACGGACGGTGGGCCAACGGCGTGCTGGCAGGCTCATGGCGCAAGAATGACGCCCACTACATCGGCGAGGGCGCGCGAGAAGCGGCGCGGCGTGCCCGGCTGGCGGCTCTCCGAGCGGAGCTGGACCAGGTCGCCCAGCGGATCCATCGCCTCGGCGCCGACCTCGACGCGCTCGCCGCCCGGCGCGAGAGGCTCGCGGCCGAGCACCGGGCGCTGCCCCCGGACGTGCCGCTGCGCGAGGCCCACGTCAAACTCGCCGCCGAGCACGAACGCCGGCGCGAACTCGCCGCCCAGCACACCGCCGCGACAGGGGTGGCGCTCCAGCGGCAGAGCGAGCTGGAGACCGCCGGCAACCGGGCCGCCGAGTTCGCCGGCGACGTCGGCCTGCCTGCCGAACCGCAGGCCTTGGCCGAGGTCACGAGCGGAGTCGCCGGGTACCGGCTGGCACTGGCCCGGTTCTGGCCCGCCGAACAGGCGTGGCGAGCCGCGCACGAGGCCGCCCACGAAGCCGCCGAGGACCTCGAACGAACCCGGAGCCGGCTCGACGACGCGGCCGATCTGGCGGTGGGGGCACGCGGCGAGGCGGACGCCGCGGCGGAGACCTATCGCGCACTGGTGGAAACCGCCGGCGCCGCGGTCGAGGAGCTGTTCCGCCGGCTCGACCAGGTGGAACGAGAACTGCGCGAACGCACCTCAGCCGAGGGCGAGACCCGCCGCAGAGAACAGGCGGCCCTGCAGGAACGAGGCAAGGCCGAGGGCGTGCGCGACGCCCTGCGCGGCCAGATCGACGAGGCGACCACGGCACGTGACACCGCCATACGGGAGTTCCAGGCGTTCGCCGCCACGGGACTGCTGCACGTCGCGCTCCCCGCTCTGGACGTGCCCGACCCGGACGGCCAGTGGGCGGCCACCCCCACGGTCCTCCTGGCCAGGACGGTCAACGCCGAGCTCGACACCGTGGACGACGGCCACGGCCCCTGGGACCGGGTGCAGAAGAAGGTGGCCGAGGAGCACAAACTGCTGTCGGACGCCATGGCCAGGCACGGGCACTCCGTCGGACTGACCCTGCGGGACGGGGTCATGATCGTGGACGTGCTGTTCCAGGGCCGCAGCAGGGACGTTCCCGGCCTCGCCGAAGCGCTGGCGGAAGAGACCGGGCACAGAGCCCGGCTCCTGTCGGCCAAGGAACGCGAGATCCTGGAGAACCACCTGCTCAACGAGGTCGCCGGAACGTTGCACGAGCTGATCGCCGCGTCCGAGTCCGAGGTCCGGGAGATGAACGCCGAGCTGGAGTCCCGCCCCACCTCTACCGGCATGCGCCTGCGCCTGGTCTGGAAGATCGCCAGGAACGCTCCTGAAGGGCTGGAGCGGGTCCGCGACAAGCTCCGGCAGACGGTGGACGCCTGGTCCGTCGCCGACCGATCGGCCGTGGGCGCGTTCCTCCAGGACAGGATCGCCCGCGAGCATGCCGACAATGCTGCCGCCGGATGGATGGAAGCGCTGACCCGGGCCCTGGACTACCGCGTCTGGCACGAGTTCGCGATCCAGCGGCTGCAGGACGGGCAATGGCGGGCCGCCACCGGGCCGGCCTCCGGCGGTGAGAGAGTGCTCGCCGCGTCCGTACCGCTGTTCGCCGCCGCGTCGGCCCACTACAAATCGGCGGGCAACCCGTACGCTCCGCGGTTGGTCGCCCTGGACGAGGCGTTCGCGGGCGTGGACGACGACTCCCGCGCCAAATGCCTGGGCCTGCTGGCCACGTTCGACATGGACGTGGTGATGACGAGCGAGCGCGAATGGGGTTGCTACCCGCAGGTCCCGGGGCTTGCGATCTGCCAGCTGTCCCGTCGCGACGGCGTGGACGCGGTGCTGGTCACCCCGTGGCGTTGGGACGGGCGCGAGCGGCGGCGAGCGGAGCGCCCGGTCACCGCGATGCCGGCCTCTGACGTGGCCGTGGCACAGGACGGCCTGTTCGCATGAGTGTCCAGGATGAGCGGTTGGGGCGGCTGCTCGGCGGTGACGAGACCGCCTGGCTGGTCGATCGGGCACGCCGCCGCCTGGAACAGGGCAAGCCGCTGACCGGGACGGTCACGCTCTCGGCCGCGACTTCCGCGCAGCGCCGCGCGGCCGAGGTGCTGCTCGGCCGCCGTGCTGGAGCCGGTTCTTCCCTGTCGGTCTCCTTGGACGAGGTGGACCGCATCCTGCGAGCGGGGGGCGTCACCGCGGACGGGCTGCGCGAAGCCGTCGTACGCCTGCGCGGCCCGATCCGAGACCAGGCCGGCGAGAAGGCCGCGCAGGCGGCGGCCTGGGAACGGGCCTTCGCCAGGCTCGACGCTCTCATCGCCGGCCGGCCCGAGCTGTCCGGGTGGCGATCATGGTTGGAGTCCACCGGACTGGTCAGAAGGCTCGCCGTCACAGCCCAAGAAGCACGTATTCTGCTCGACCGGTTGAGCGCCGTGCTGGAGCGCCTGCCGTCACCGGGCACGCCCCTCGGCCGGCTCGCCGCCGAGACCTGCGCAGACGCACACGCTCTGGACGAAGGACGCCCGCTGGCCACCCTCGCCCTGTCCGCAGCCCGTGCCCTGTCCGGTCTGCCGCACGCGGGCGAAGGCGGCGCGGACGCCCGCCGCTCGGCCTGGGCCGCGGTCGGCGTGCACCTCGATGACCTGTCCTCCCTCGTCCTCTCCCTGGGGCTGCCAGGTGACGACCACTCCCCCACCGGACGCATGCTCAGCGCCGCCAGGGCTGCGGGCGAGCCGTGCGTGCTGACCCTGCGTCAACTCCGCCGTCACGAAGCACCGCTGCGCGCGGACCTGGTCAGGATCTGCGAGAACCCGGTCGTGGTCGCCGCGGCGGCCGACGAGCTGGGAGCCTCCTGCCCACCCCTGGTATGCGGCGGCGGCCGGCCGTCGGCGGCCGTCTGGCGGCTGCTGGACCTTCTCGCGGCCGGCGGCGCGGCGTTCGCCTACCACGGGGACTTCGACTGGGGCGGAATCGCCATCGCCGCCGCCGTCCACGAGAGGGTCGGGTTCCTGCCGTGGCGCTTCGATACCGCCTCCTATCAAGCCGTGCCCTCGTCGGCGCCACTGTCAGGGCAGGTGCGCCCGACTCCCTGGGATCCGGACCTGGGCCTGGCGATGGAGCGACGAGGCCTACGGGTCGAGGAGGAGCTCGTACTCGCCGAGTTGATCGCCGACCTGGTCCCGAAGGGAGGTGCCAGGCACTGACGCCCAGACTTTCTTGTGATCAACGACCTGACGGTCAGGTAGTCTCAGCCGCCCGGCACGTGTCCTCCGACCTACGGGACGGGGGCAAGCGTCGGACGCCCGTGGACCAGTAACCGAACAAGCCCGGCGAAAGCACGGGCTCGAAGAAGAAACAGCGCTGTCATGGACGCCATCAAGCACGCCGCGGCCCTCAAGGAGCGGCTGGTCAACTTCGCCCTCTCGCCCCAGTTCACCCGCGAACTCGACGCAGCCTTCGAGCGGACCCGTCCCGACGACCTCGCCGACAGCGAGGTGACCTCCAGCATGATCGTCGATCACTTCGCCCTGCAGCACCGGCTGGCCTCCGGTGACACGGTCATCGACCGCTTCCTGCGCGCCCACCCCGGCCTGAGCCCGCAGGAGCGGGCGATGCTCCTCGGCTGGAGGGACGTGGTCGAAGGCATCTTCGAGGTCCAGGGAAAAGAACAGGACGCCGTGGTCCTGTTCAACCTCGTGGACGAGCTCACCTATCGCGCCCGGTCCAACATGGGCAAGTCCGCGTTCCGCCCCATCGAGAGGGGCATGTTCCTCATCTGCCGCCTGGTGCCGCTCAGGGAGGGCTGGCTGGTCAGCGCGCACATCAGCCTCTTCCCCGCCGAGGCCCGTGACCAGCTCCTCACCCAGGCCGCGGACATCGGCCTGCGCAACCCCAAGCTGGTCTTCCGCAACCCGGACAAGCTCGCCACCGCCCGCCGGATGCTCGCCGCACAGCGAGAGGTCTTCCTCGACCTGTACGACGCCGAATACATCGTGGTTACGGGCAGGATTGATCAACGAGTACCACAGAGCAGCCTGATCGTCCCTCAAACGCCCAGCTCAGCAGCAGTGTCCGCGTCCTGGTGCCGCACCGGTAGATCGCTCCAGCAGAGCAGACGTGCGGCAGGCCCGGCGGACGGTCTCCACCTGCGCGGCGCTCGCGTCTCGGCACGATGAATCAGACGCGCGAGCCGATCGCCGACATATGCACCGGCCACGGCTCGGCTGTCCACGCAAACTCCAGCAGCTTGTGGACGGCACGCTGGATCTTTCCCGGCCCACGGCTCATCAGCACAGCACAAGGGTGAGGCGTTTCGGCGCGCATCAACATTTACCGCCCTCGGCCCACTTGCCTAACGTGCCTTAACGCTGACCGGGGCCGCTGACCTGGGTGGTCGCTTGAGATCCCAAGACAAGGATGGCCGTGAGACCGAACCTGCCTCGGAACCTGACCGGGTCACGGCCTGCTGGGGCTTGGACCAGAGCCCGGCCGGAAACGGCGGTCCGGGCCGTCAACCAGACGCCCCGGACCGGGCATCAGGCTCTGACAGCGCGCCCGGGCAGGGCGGTCGGCAACAGATGCTCGTCGCGGACCACGAACCGGCCGCCGACAAGGACGTGAACGAACCCGGAGGAATGCCTGACCGTCTCGGTGTAGGTGGCACGGTCGCTGACGGTCTCGGGGGCGAAAACGGTCAGGTCGGCGTCGCAGCCCGCCTGGACACGGCCCTTGCGCCGCATCGCCGGAACACCCGAGCCCACCACGTCGGCGGGGACGAGCGTGCACCGGCGCACAGCCTCGGGCAGCGACAGGACCCCGTTCTCCCGGACGAGCCTGCGTAGCGTCCGGCCGTAGGTGCCGGCCGTACGAGGATGGGTGACGGCGTCGGACCCGAGCGGCCAGGAGAGCGGGTCGGGCGCCCCCGAGCGCCACAGGAGGGGGACGGCATCGGTGGCGACAGCGGCGTCGGTGAAGGTGAGGGCCCGCTGGATGTAGTCGAACTGGGCGGGGTCATCCTCGTCGAGCAGGTGGACGAAAGCCGCCGAGCCGGGTTCACTCTCGCGGATTCGACGCAGGGTGTCGGCGTCGGGGATACGGCCCTCGGCACCGAGCAGGCCGATGGAGTGCGGGGTCAGCCCGCGCCGGTGAAGGAGCTCCGGGGCGAGGAAGGCCGCGCCGACGCCGGTCATGCCCGCGCCGTAGGGGTAGGCCTCGGTAGTGACGCGCGAGCCTTCGGCGCGAACCTTCTCCACCAGGCCGAGCACGCGGTCGACATGGCGGATGGAGGTGCTGTTGACGTGGCAGTAGTGCATGTGCGCGCCGGTCTCGGCGGCGGCGCGGACGACCTCCTCGGCGCCGTCGACGGGAGTGGTGGGATCCATCTCGACAAGTTCGCGGGCGTGGGTGTAGGTGGGCAGCCCGACGCGGGCGGCGAGGGCGGCCACGGCGAGGTACTCGGCGGGATCGACGCGGGGCGCGTAGCCGACGAGGATGCCGATGCCGAGCGCGCCATCGCCGAGGTCGCGCTCCAGCATGCCGACGATGCGGTCGATGACCTGTCGCGGAGCGGCGCGCTGCCATTCCTCGCGGCCGATGTTGGCCAGGAAGTCGCCACTCAGGTCGCCGCTGGTGTCGAGGCCGAGGAGGACGGACATACGGGCCACGGCCCAGGAGGTGGCGAAGCCGTAGTTGAGCGGCCTGCCCTCGATCTCGGCCCTGCGGTAGGCGGCGGCGACCGGGTAGGCGCCGGCTTCGAGTTCCAGGACGGTGGTGACGCCGTCGAGTGCCTGCAGGCGGTGGCCGGCGACGTCCGTGCTGTGGCTGTGCAGGTCGATGAAGCCTGGGCTGACGACCAGGCCGGTCGCGTCGACGGTGGTGACGCCGTCGAGCGGCTGGTCGGAGACGGCCTGGATGACCCCGCCGTTGACGCCGACGTCGCGTACGGCGTCCAGACCGGTCTCGGGGTCGATGACCCGGCCGCGGGTGAGGACCAGATCGTATGTCGTCACGCGAGCTCCTTCGTTCCTAGGCTGAACTGTTCAGGCCGCTGGGGCACGATCAACGCGATCAGCGCGCCAAGGACGGTGGTGGCGATGAGCAGGCCGAAAGCGGCGTTGTAGGAGAACTTGTCGACCAGGAAGCCCATGAGGACGGGGGCGAGGACGCCGGCGATCTGGCCGCCGACGTTGACGACGCCCATGCCGGATCCGATGATGGCGGGCGGCAGGGCGCGCACGGGCATGCCGAGAATGCCCATCGTGGAAAGGCCCGCCACGCCCATGGCGAGGGTCTGGTAGACGGTGAACCCGACAGCGGAGTCGGCCATCAGCATGAGCGCCAGGAGCACGGCGGTGACCAGGAGCAGGGGAATGACGTAGAGCCGGGCCCTGTCGTGGAAGAAGCGGTCGAACAGCCAGCCGCCGAGGAAGGCGGTCGCGCACGCGACCAGGCCGGGGATGGCGGACATGACACCGGTGTTGATGAGGGAGATGCCGCGCTCCTCCAGCAGGTAGCTGGGCACCCAAGTGATCAAGCCGTAGCCGAGCATGTTGGTGGTGCAGAAGAGGGCGGCGAACTTCCAGACCGATGGCGAGCGCATGACGGCGCCGAGGCTGGTCCCCTCGTCCTGAACGACGTCGGAGCCGTTGAGGTGGGCGGGCAACGCCTTGGGCAGCAGCTTCCAGAGCAGAACGCCGATGGCGACGCCGGCGGCGGCGGTGACCCAGAAGGTGTGGCGCCAGCCGAGGGCGAGGATGAGCGGCGCGACGAGGAGCGGGGCGACGCCGGCACCAAGCTGGTTGGAGGCGAGCATGGCGCCGGCGGCGGTGGCGCGGATGGCGGGGGTGGTGCGTTCCGCGATGGCCTTGAAGGACGCGCCGGGAAAGAGGCCCTGGCCGACGCCGAAGAGAGCACGGATGACGAGGAGGGAGGCCAGGCCCCAGGCAATACCGGTGAGGGCGGTGAAGACCGACCAGAGCAGCAGAGAGACCATGAGTTGGCGGCGGGCGCCGAACTTGTCGGCGAGGATGCCACCCGGCACCTGGCACAGCAGATAGACCAGGGAGAAGGCGGTGATCAGCCAGCCTTGCTCGGTCTTGGTGAGCGCGAACTCCTCGCCGATGAACGGCAACGCGACGGCCATCATCACCCGATCGACATAGTCGATCACCCAGACGCCCATGAGCAGACCGACAGTGACGGTAGCCGTTTTACGTACTTGCGCGGGCGCCAAGGTGTGGGTGCCTTCGGCGAGTCCCATTCACAGGCCTCCGGAGCTAGATCAACGTTCCAGCAACCCTCCATCACCTCACCCGGGAGTGCTTCGTACAGGAACATGAAGTCGGAGCCGTCGGCGGTGCGATTGCACCAAGATCTATCCACCGGTGGTGAACGCCCTCGATGGCGCTCCACCCGGGTCCAGGCGATGAGCCCCCAGAACGTCCCAGGAGCCTAGTGCCGGCTCGGCGCTCACGTCCGCGCCTTCGGCGCGTTCTGTTCATCGTGATCGCGCAGCATGCGCAAGACGGTGGCGGGTGAGGGGCGCGGCCCTTATCGGAGAAGATTCCCATCCGCGCCACGAGGCGGCCCGAACTCGAGCGGGGCCATCGCCATCCTGGCCCGTACCGTCTGGGGGTCTGGGCGCGTGCTCGATGAGGACAAGCCCGGAAAGCGGCTGGGGAGTGCAGTCCTAATGGCCGATCATCTGCACGCGCTCGGGGTCAGCCGGATCGGTCATGGTGCTCGAAGCACAGTGAAGGGCCCACAGCGCGGCTCCCGGCGTCCGACCAACCCCCGGCCTCGACCGGACCATAGAGAAACGACGTCGGCGGGCAACCCCACCGATTTTCGGCCCGGAACGGTCCTCCCGTCAGGGGGTTCAGGGACTAACCCGTCTGTTCGTCGCCCTCGGTTGCCACCCGGGCGGTGACCAGCCCAGACTCGTAGGCCACGATGACCGCCTGGGCGCGGTCGCGGACGGAGAGCTTGTCGAAGATGCTGGTGATGTAGTTCTTGACGGTGGACAGGCTGAGGTCGAGGACGCGGGCGATCTCGGTGTTGTCCAGGCCGGTGGCCATCAGGCGCCATACCTCGACCTCGCGGGGCGTGAGTTCGCCGAGGCCCGTGGGGTTCGGCCGGGTGCCGTAGGGCGCCCGCACGTACGTGGAGATCAGCCGGGTGAGCAGGCGCGGCGCGACGGCGGCGTCGCCGGCGTGGACGGTGCGGATCGCCGCGCTCAGTTCCTCCGGGGAGCTGTCTTTGGGCAGGAACCCGTAGGCTCCGGCTCGCAGGGCGCCCACGAGGTACTCGTCCATGTCGAAGGTGCTGAGCGCCAGGACCCGGCTGCCGGGCACGGTGGCGGCGAGTTCCCTGGTCGCGGCGACGCCGTCGAGGACGGGCATCCGGATGTCCATCACCACGACGTCGGGGCGCAGTTGGCGGGCGAGGGTGACGGCCTGCGCGCCGTTCTCGGCCTCTCCCACCACCTCGAAGGACGGGTCGGGAGAGAGAATCAGCGACAGTCCACGACGTACCAGCGGCTGGTCGTCCACGATCAGCACTCTGATCCTCGGCGGCGTCGGCCCGGTCCCGGTCATCGGCGCGCCCCCTCGTGCTGGACGGCCGCCTCGGCGGCCTCGTCCGTGGTCAGCGGCAGGTCGGCCACCACAGCGAACCCACCGTCGGCCTGCGGGCCGACGGTGAGGGTGCCGTCGTGAAGGGCGACGCGCTCGCGCATGCCGATCAGGCCGTAACCGCCCGAGCCCACCGACGAGGGCCCCTCCCGCGGCAGTGTGCCCCCGCCGTCGTCTCGCACCTCGATGGTGACCCGGTTCTGACGGTACGTCAGCCGCACGGACGCGCGCGCCCGCCCCGCGTGCCTGCGGGCGTTGGTGAGAGCCTCCTGGGCGATCCTGAACACCGTGAGGCCGACGGTCGGCGGCAACGGCCGCCGCTGCCCGTGGACGCCGAAGTCCGTCGGCAGTCCGGCCAGGCGGGATTCCTCGACCAGGCGGCCGAGGTCGTCGGCGCCGGGCTGGGGCTGGGCTGGCGTGGTCTCCGGCTCGTCGCCGTCCCGCAGCACGTCGAGGAGCTGGCGCATCTCGCGCAGCGCGAGCCGTCCGGAGGACTCCAGGGTGACCAGGGCCTCACTGACCACCTCCGGTTCCGCGACGTTGGCGCGGGCGCCGCCGACCATCAGCTGCATGGTGGTGATGTGGTGGGCCACGATGTCGTGCAACTCCCGTGCGATACGGCGCCGCTCGTCGGCCACCGCGCGGTCGGCGAGGAGTCTGCGGTTGGCCGCCACCTCTGCCTGCCAGCGGTTGACCGCCATGGCGGTGCCGACGACGATCAGGGTGGTGAGGGGCGGGACGACGGCGTCCTGCCAGGGCGGGACGTGGCCGATGTTCTGGCTCAGCAGGGTCAGCGATACGGTCGCGGCGGCGGCGATCGCCGTGACCAGGCCGGGGCGGGCCCTGGCTACCGTGTACAGGGCGACCACCAGGACGGCGCCGAAATGCCTGGGCAGCGGCACGATCAGGGTGGCCGCGGTATCGAGCACCAGGACGACGGCGAGCGCCGCCACCGGATGGCGGCGCCGGGCGAGCAATGGCAGGGCCGCCAGCGCGACGAAGAGAAACCCCGCCACGCTCACGGCGTGCCGGCCGTCGGGGGCGTTGAAGAATGCGTAGCTGAGCAGGTTCATCACGCACGCCCCGCCGGCGACGAGCGCGTCGCTGTGGGCCCACGGCAGCTCCCGGGCGTTGCTCAACAATGCTGTTCCCCCGTATCCGGCCTTACGGCCCCCCGGAACAGGGTTACACAGCGGCGGCGATGGCCTCTCCGGGACCAGGACCACGGTCCTGGTCCCGGAGAGGCGGAAGGACCCAGGGCCTCGGTGCTAATCATCCACTACCAGGAGGTTTACCGCTTCTGCGACTGATGGTCTGGATATCGGCCGGGAGCTCCCGGCAGACGCCGTCCGCCGGAGGAGATCGTGATCCGTGCCCTGACCGGGTACTCCACCAGACACCCATGGAAGGTCATCGCCCTCTGGGCGGTACTGGGTGTCGTACTGAGCGCCTTGACCCCGATGCTGTTCGACCGTGTCACCCAGAACCAGGCCGGCGATTTCCTGCCCCGGAGCTACGACTCGGCCGCCGCGCTGCGCATCGCCGAGGAGCGGTTCGGGGTGAACCCCGACGCCACCACGGTGACGGTGCTGGTCGCCCGGTCCGACGGCAAGGCCCTCAGCGCCGCCGACCGCCAGCGCGTCGAGGCCGAGGCCGCGAAGCTGGCCAAGCGCCGGGTGATCATGCCCAGGGAGGACGACGGCCCCCAGCGGTTCCTGATCCCGGACCGCTCCCAGACGCCCCGGATCGCCCCGGCGATGACGGCGCCCGACCGGAGCTTCCAACTGCTCTCCGTCGAGCTGATCGGCAACCGCGGGGACAAGGGCGTCCAGGGCGTCTACCGGACCTTCCGGGACTCAGCCAGGACTCAGTTCTCCGAGGCGGGGATGCGTACCGGCTTCACCGGAGCGCTCGCCGAAGCCGTTGACATCGTCGACTCCCGCAAGACCGTCACGACGGTCGGGAGCGGGCTCATCGTGGGCCTCATCGTCCTGATCAACGTGCTGGTGTTCCGTAGCGTGCTGGCGGCCCTGCTGCCGCTGCTGGCGGTCGCCATGATCGGCTTCGTGGCGGCGGGAGCCGTAGCGGGCGCCGCGATGCTCACCGGGCTCAAGCTCGACGCGGGCACCCCGGGCCTCATCAACGTGGTCCTGCTCGGCATCGGCATCGACTACCTGTTGTTCCTGCTGTTCCGCTACCGCGAGCAGTTGCGTACCAGGCCCGAGCAGTCCGCCCGTGAGGTGGCCGCGCAGGTCTCCGGCCGGGTCGGCACCGCGATCACCTCGGCGGCGTTGACCATCGTGGCCGCGTTCGCCACCCTCGGTCTCGCGACCTTCGGGCAGTTCCGCTCGATGGGCCCCGCGATCGCCGTCGCGGTCGTGGTGATGATGATCGGCAGCCTCACGCTCCTGCCGGCGCTGCTCGCCGCTGCCGGGCGCAAGATGTTCTGGCCCTTCCGTACGGCTCTGCGCCCCGAGACCGGTGAGGGCTGGGCCGCCCGCCTGGGTGCGCTGGTCACGCGCCGGCCGCTGATGATGCTGACCGCCTCCATCGGCCTGCTCGCCGCACTGGCCGCCGGGCTGATCGGCATCCGCATGGACTATGGCCAGGGCGGCTCCGGTGCCCAGACCCCCGCGGCGGCCACCGCGGCCGAGATCTCCCGTACGCTGCCGGCCGGCGTGTCCGACCCGACGAGCGTCTTCATCACCGCCAAGGACGGCGGCACCCTCACTGCCGACCGGCTCGACGGCCTCTCCCGAGCGCTCACCCGGGTCAAGGGCGTAGGCCAGATCGCACCGACCGTCCTGAACAAGGACCACCGTGCCGCCCGCATCGACCTCTACCCGACCGCGGACCCGCGGAGCCGGCAGGCCCGCGACCTGGCCGTCGGACCGATTCGGGCCACGGTCGCCCAGCACTCGCCTGCCGGGATCACGGCCCACGTGGGCGGGACGCCCGCCATCGTCGCCGACATCTCGACCGCGGTCGACCACGACCTGAAGATCGTGTTCCCGGTCGCGGCCGCGCTGATCGCGCTGATCCTCCTGCTGCTCCTGCGCAGCCTGCTCGCTCCGGTGATCCTGCTGCCCTCCGTCGGGCTCGGCTTCGCCGCGACTCTCGGCGCAGCCGGGCTGCTGTTCCAGCACGTCATCGGCGAGCCTGGCGTCGGCTTCACGCTTCCGCTCGTGCTGTTCCTGTTCGTCGTGGCACTGGGGACCGACTACAACATCCTGATCGCCGACCGCATCCGGGAGGAGATGCGGCGATCGGGTACGGCTCGCGCCGCCGTGGCCCGCGCCGTACGGCACACCGCGCCTGCCATCGCCACGGCCGGCCTGGTGCTGGCCGCCTCCTTCGCCGGCCTCGTCACGTCCCCGGGCAACGAGCAGATCGCCTTCGCGATGACGCTGGGCATCCTGCTCTCCGCGCTCGTCGTGTCACTGGTCCTGGTGCCCGCCCTGGCCGCGCTGCTCGGCCGGGCCATCTGGTGGCCGCTGAGCCCACGACCCGCCGCAGGCGGCCATCGCACCGGACCTTTCGGGTCCCACCCGACTGCTTTCGAGTCCCACCCGACTGCTTCGGCGGTCGCATCTGCCGGGAGGCAAGAATGATGAAGAGGAATCCGATCAACCACCGCATCCACGCGATCGGGGCGTCGGCGGTCACGGCCGCGACGGTCGTCACACTCGCGGCGGGTCCGGCCCACGCCACGTCCGGCTACGACCGGGCGGCCCTGCAGCGGGATCTGGCCGCGATCCGCGACGCCGGCACGCTGGGGGTGCAGGCACGGGTGGTCTCTCCCGCCGGTGACCTGTCCGCGGCAGCCGGTACGGCGGTGCGTGGCCGTACCGTGCCGATCCCGCTCGACGGGCACTTCCGGATGGGCAGCAACACGAAGACCTTCGTGGCCACCGTGATCTTGCAGCTGGAGGCGGAGGGCCGCCTGTCCCTCGGCGACAGCGTCGAACGGTGGCTGCCCGGACTGGTGCGCGGCAACGGCAACGACGGGCGCGCCATCACCGTCAGGCACCTGCTCCAGCACACCAGCGGCCTGCACGACTCCGTAGGCGACATCGAGATGAAGATGCGCACTGAGCAGGGATACCGCGCCTACCGGTTCCTCCGCATGTCCCCGCGCAAACTGGTCGCTCTCAGCGTGGGTCGGCGCCCGCTCTTCTCCCCCGGCACCCGCTGGAGCTACTCCAACATCAACTACCTCCTGGCCGGGATGATCGTCGAGAAGGCCACTGGTAACTCCTGGCGCGATGAGGTGACCCACCGGATCGTCACGCCGCTGCGGCTACGCGAGACGACGCTGCCCGGTGACGCCTCGCGGCTGCCCAAGCCGCACCCGCAGAGCTACACCGAGGACGCCGAGACCGGCCGGCCCTTCCGCGCCACGGTGCTCAGCCTCGGCTGGGCCGGCCCGGCGGGCGAGGCCGTCACCACCACCGGCGACCTGGGCAGGTTCTGGCGAGCGTTGCTGGGCGGCCGGCTCCTGACACCACGTCAGCTCAAGAAGATGACCACCACGGTCCCCGTCGGCGCGCCCGGCAGGGAATTCGGCCTGGGCATGGCCAAGCAGCGGCTGAGCTGCGGGATCACGGCATGGTCGCATCCCGGTGGCACACCCGGGTTCATCACCGACGACGCCGTCACCGAGGATGGCCGCACCAGCGTGATCGTCTCCCGCACCACCTACCCCGGTACCCCAGCCCAAGGCCAGGCCACGGCCCGCCTGATCGACAACGCGCTCTGCGCCAACCGCTGATCACTCCGGTGCGGCGGCCACGGGCGGCCGCCGCACCCGATGGGGCTCTCCGCCCGGGTCCGTGCGACGAGCCCCAAGGTGGAGCCTTGCCGTAGGTTACAGTGGGTGACGGCTGAGATGCCCGACCGCGAGTTTCGGTCCAGGCGTTGGGGGATGAGTCCGGCGCTCGCCACCGCGATAACGACCGCAGGGACGTTGCCGCAGGTCGCGTCGCTCGCAAACGGGCTATATGTCAACAACGTCGCACGATCTCGATGACTCGGCGCTACCTTGCGGCTGGTGGCACCTCCCCGAGCAGAGGGGCCATCGCCTCCGCCAACGCGTGGGCTGCACACGTAACGGTCCCCACCTGTTGTGAGGGCCGTTCGCTACCCCCCAGCCGCGGCCATCTCTGCCGAGAGTGATTTCAGCGTCTACCTGCGGCTGAGGAGATCTTCGGGAGCGGAGGGCTGGAGTTTTCGGCAGCCGCAGAACCGATCATCTCGGCGGCCGACATGGGAGGGGGTGGCCGTGCGTCACCATGCTGCGGTCACGGTCGACCGCCATGGAGACCGTCACTGGCGAATGCCCTTGCCCGAAGCGCCGCGACCTGGACAGGTCGACCGCTTCCTGCTCCTCCAAAGTGTGCCGGTAGAAGTCGCCGTAGTCGTCGTCGCCGAACGTGGCGGCCGGCGACGTGCGCAGGCCCGGCCAGTTCGTCGCGGTGGTCGCCCGTCTGCGTAGCCGCCAGTGTTCGGGCACCTATCCTTGCTCACATGGGTGACGTACTGAAGGGGCGAGGTTGCGCGTGGGAGTTCGAGGACGATGGGCTGCGCATTACGCCTGAGCCGGGTAAGGCGTCGAAACTGAGCATGGAGCTCGGAGAGCGGTTCGTGCCGTACGACGCGCTGGCCGATGTCATGCTGGAGCCTGGTGCACGCGGCAGGGTGGCGTTGCGGGCGGTTCCCCGAGAGGGAGCCGATCCGGTCATGTCCGCGGCAACGGGGCAGCTCCAGGAGTCGCTCGATCCGTACCGGCTGGTGCTGCCCGCCGCCACAAAGACGCTGGCCGACCAGTATGCCAACGAGGTGCGCGCGGCCCTGTCCCAGCGCGGTCCGGCTGAGCGGTTCCTGATCGCCGGTCCTTCGGTGCCGCGTAGTTTCAAGGCATGGGACGGT